>URGQ01000047.1 GCA_900547385.1 uncultured Oscillospiraceae bacterium
CGGGTCTTTAGGGCGGAGCCCTAAATCGCTTTTGGGCACTTTTGGCGATTCAAAAAGTGCCACCCCGGCGGTAGCCGTACAGATTATGCCTTTGCAAAAGGCTCCGCGGCGCCGACAGGCGAGATGAAATTATTACCTTTTGCCGGCAACCCCTCAGTCAGCCATGCGGCTGCCAGCTCCCCTTACACAGGGGAGCCTGTGGGGCGGGGCAAAAAAGACACCCCGGCGGGGGTGTCTTTTGGAGTATGGGGGGGTTATTTGCCGCAGCACTTTTTGTACTTTAGGCCGCTGCCGCAGGGGCAGGGGTCATTGCGGCCGGGCTTCTTTTTATCGGCCTTCATGGGGATCTTCTTGACGGTGCCGTCTTCGCCGGTGGCCAGGGGCTTGAGGGTCTGCTCCCGCTTGATCTCCACCTGGGGACGGGGACGGATGGTGAGCAGCATTTTGACGGTATTTTCCTTGATGCCCTCGATCATCTGATCGAACATCTCGAAGCCCTCCAGGCGGTAGGCCACGACGGGATCCTGCTGGGCGTAGCCGCGCAGGCCGATGCCGCGCTTGAGCTCCTCCATGGCATCGATGTGATCCATCCACAGGGTATCGACATTGCGCAGCAGCACCACCCGCTCAATCTCCTCGAAGGATTCGCCGAAGAGTTGGCGCTGGGCCTCATAGCGGGCTTCCGCTTTCTCCAGCAGGGTCTGGGCGATATCGTCACGGCTCATGCCGCGGAGCTCCTCCAGCGAGTAGCGCAGGTCGTTCTCATCGGTGATCCAGCCCAGGAAGCGATCCCGCAGGCCATCGAGATTCCATTCCTCGTGGTTCTTTTCATCCACCAGGTACTGCTGCACGCTGGCGGTGATGTATTCCTGCATCATCTTGCGGATACTGTCGGAGACCGATTCGCCATCCAGCACGCGGCGGCGCTGGGAGTAGATGATCTCCCGCTGGCGGTTCATGACATCATCGTACTTGAGGACATTCTTACGCATCTCGAAGTGCATACCCTCGATGCGGGCCTGCGCTGACTGAATGGAATTGGAGAGGAGCTTGGCCTCGATGGGCATATTTTCATCGACGCCCATGCTGTTCATCAGTGCCTGCAGGCGCTCGCCGCCGAACAGACGCATGAGGTCATCCTCCAGCGAGATGACGAACTTGGTGGTACCGGGGTCGCCCTGACGGCCGGCACGGCCGCGCAGCTGGTTATCGATGCGGCGGCTTTCGTGCCGCTCGGTGCCGAGGATATACAGGCCGCCGACGGAACGGACCTTTTCGGCTTCGGGAGCGATTTCGGCCTTGTACTTTTGCAGCAGCTCCTGGAAGTGGCGGCGGGCGGCGAGAATGGTCTCATCCTGCGTTTCGCCGTAGGCGGTGGCTTCGTAGATGAGGTCTTCCTCCATGCCCTCCCGGCGCAGCGCATCCTTGGCAAGGTATTCGGCGTTGCCGCCCAGCATGATATCGGTACCGCGGCCGGCCATATTGGTGGAGATGGTGACGGCGCCGGGCTTACCGGCCTGGGCGACGATCTCGGCTTCCTTCTCGTGGAACTTGGCGTTGAGGACCTCGTGGGGAATGCCGCGGGCCTTGAGCAGCTTGCTGATCATCTCGGATTTTTCGATGGAGGTGGTGCCGACCAGGATGGGCTGGCGGCGGCTGTAACACTCGGCGATGATATCCAGGATGGCGGCGTACTTGCCCTTTTGGGTCTTGTAGACGGCATCGGGGAGATCGACGCGGGCGAGGGGCTTATTGGTGGGCAGCTCCACCACATCCAGGCGGTAGATATCCCGGAATTCCTGCTCCTCGGTCATGGCGGTACCGGTCATGCCGGCCAGTTTATCGTACATGCGGAAGTAGTTCTGGAAGGTGATGGTGGCCAGGGTGCGGTTTTCGCGTGCGACGGTGACGCCCTCTTTGGCCTCGATGGCCTGGTGCAGGCCATTGGAATAGCGGCGGCCGATCATGAGGCGGCCGGTGAACTCATCGACGATGATGACCTCGCCGTCCTTTACCACATAGTCGATATCCCGCTGCATGACGCCGCGGGCGGCGATGGCCTGATTGATGTGGTGGGCCAGGGTGAGGTTTTCGGGGTCATTGAGGCTTTCGATGCCGAAATACTGTTCTGCCTTGCGGGCACCCTGGGGGGTGATGGTGGCGGTGCGGGCCTTTTCATCCACGATGTAATCGGCCTGGATATCCTCCTGGTCGTCCTTGGCGTCCATCTCCTTGACCCGCAGGGGGGTGAGAGTGGCGGCGAAGCGGTCGGCCTTCTCATACAGGTCAGTAGATTTTTCACCGGCGCCGCTGATGATGAGGGGGGTACGGGCTTCATCAATCAGAATGGAGTCCACCTCATCGACGATGGCGTAATTCCAGCCGCGCTGGACGCAGTTGCGCTTATAGACCACCATGTTATCGCGCAGGTAGTCAAAGCCGAATTCGTTATTGGTGCCGTAGGTGATATCGGCGGCGTAGGCGGCGCGCTTTTCATCGGGGCTCATGCCGCTGATGGCGAGGCCCACGGTGAGGCCCATCCAGCGGTAGAGATTGCCCATCCATTCGCTGTCACGGCGGGCGAGGTATTCATTGACGGTGACGACATGCACGCCCTTGCCGGAGAGGGCATTGAGGTAGGCGGGCAGGGTGGCAACGAGGGTTTTGCCCTCACCGGTTTTCATTTCCGCGATGCGGCCCTGGTGCAGGATGATGCCGCCCATGACCTGGACGGGGAAGTGACGCATGCCCAGCACGCGGTCGGCGGCCTCCCGGCAGGCGGCAAAGGCCTCCGGCAGGATGTCATCCAGGGTTTTGCCGTTCGCCAAGAGCTCCTTGAAGCGGGCGGTTTCTCCCTGCAGGGTTTTATTATCCATCTGACGGTAGTGGTCCTCCAAGGCCAGGACGGCATCCACCTGGGGGCGGATGCGCTTGAGCTCCTTGGCGCTGTAGGAGCCGAACAGTTTATCGACGAGTCCCATAGTTTGGTGTTCTCCTTTGGTGAGTAGTGATCTGCCCGAAGGAAACGGGCAGGGGCGAGCGGGGGCGGCGGAAAAGCGGATGAGGGCGGGGACGGCCCGCGGGCAGGCTGATGTCCGTTGAAAACGGACTGTTGCCTGTCAAGGGACGGCACTGCCGGCGCCGCTTTGCCGGTGGCCCGGCGAGCCCCGGAAAGCACAGTATGGCAAGGTATGCCTTTTAACCATACTATTTTACTGCACCCCGGGGGCGGTGTCAAATAAAAGAGGGGGCAAGGCTGTGGCTAAACTGTAAATTTTTGCGCGAGTGGGGGCAAAAACGGGTTTTCCAACAAAAACTTGCAGGAAACCCCTTGCAAATGCTGTGACGGTTCACTATAATATTGGTGGTATTGTTATTTTAATCACAATGTTATTTTTAACACAAAGTCTGTTCGGAAGGAGAATGTGCAATGAACTATTCCCACGAAGTAGAATGTATGTGCCCCGTCACCAAGGGTCCACACCACGGCCCCGCGCCTATCCCGGAGGAGGGACGCTGGGTAAAGGCATACCAGATCAGCGATATCTCCGGCCTTTCCCACGGCATTGGCTGGTGCGCGCCGCAGCAGGGCGCCTGCAAGCTGACCCTGAATGTGAAAAACGGCATCATTGAAGAAGCGCTGGTAGAGACCATCGGCTGCAGCGGCATGACCCATTCCGCGGCCATGGCGGGCGAGATCCTGCCCGGCAAGACGCTGCTGGAGGCCCTGAACACCGACCTCGTCTGCGACGCCATCAATGTGGCAATGCGGGAGATCTTTAAGCAGTTGGCCTACGGCCGCACCCAGACCGCCTTCAGTGAGGACGGCCTGCCCATCGGGGCTTCCTTGGAGGACCTGGGCAAGGGCCTGCGCAGCCAGACCGGTACCATCTTTTCCACCGGCGCCAAGGGCGTGCGTTACCTGGAGCTGGCCGAGGGCTACATCACCAAGGTGGCGCTGGATAAGAACGGCGAGGCTATCGGCTATCAGTTTGTGCGCCTGGGCAAGATGATGGAGGATATCCGCCACGGTGTAAACGCCGAGGAGGCCCTGAAGAAGAACACCGGTACATACGGCCGCTTTGCCGATGCGCCCAAGTACATTGACCCCAGAGAAGAATAAGAGAAGGAGGACACGACAATGGCGAAATTTGAAGGACAGGAAAGACGGATGCCCGGCATCAACGCCTGCCTGAAAGAATACGGTATGAATACCCTGGAAGATGCCCGTGACCTCACTTTGGAGCATGGCATCAATGTGGAAGAGATCGTGAAGGGCGTACAGCCCATTGCCTTTGATAACGCGGTGTGGGCCTACACCCTGGGTACCGCCCTGGCCCTGAAGAAGGGCGCTAAGAGCGCGGCGGAAGCCAGCGAGATGATCGGCGTGGGTCTGCAGGCCTTCTGCGTACCCGGTTCCGTTGCCGAGCAGCGCCAGGTGGGCCTGGGCCACGGCAACCTGGGCGCCATGCTGCTGCGCGATGAGACCAAATGCTTCTGCTTCCTGGCGGGACATGAGTCCTTTGCGGCGGCGGAAGGCGCCATCGGCATTGCCCGCAACGCCAACAAGGCCCGCAAGGAACCGCTGCGGGTCATCCTGAACGGTTTGGGCAAGGACGCTGCCTATATCATCAGCCGGGTGAACGGCTTTACCTATGTAGAAACTGACTTTGACTTTGCTACCGGCGAAGTAAAGGTGGTGCGCGAGGTCGTCTTTGGCGAGGGCGAGCGCGCCAAGATCAAGTGCTACGGCTGCAACGATGTACTGGAGGGCGTAGCCATTATGAAGATGGAGAAGGTGGATGTTTCCATCACCGGCAACTCTACCAATCCTACCCGCTTCCAGCACCCCGTGGCCGGTACCTATAAGAAATGGTGCTGGGAGAACGGCGTCAAGTATTTCTCCGTGGCCAGCGGCGGCGGCACCGGCCGTACCCTGCACCCCGATAACATGGCGGCGGGTCCGGCCTCCTATGGCCTGACCGACACCATGGGCCGGATGCACGGCGACGCCCAGTTTGCCGGTTCTTCCTCCGTCCCCGCGCATGTGGAGATGATGGGACTTATCGGTATGGGCAACAACCCCATGGTGGGCGCGACCGTAGCCTGCGCTGTGGCAGCCTATCAGGCGATGAACAAGTAAATAACCCAAGACGCAAAGACGCAGGGCTGACCGAAAAGGGACGCTCTGCGTCTTTTTGGCGGAGGGCAGAGGCTGGGGGAGAGCGGGGCGGGCCGCAGGTCTGGCGGCAGAGCCGCCGCAGCGGGCGCAGCCCGCTGGTTCCGGCCTTGGCCGGAACGCCTGCGGCCCGAAGCCTGCGGTTTGCAGAAATTTGCCGAGAAGGGGCCCGGATTTTTAGCGAAGGGGTGATAGGACGAAAACGGAGTTTGGAGGAACCTGCCCAGGACAGGACCTGGATTTTTAGCGGATGAGTAAGCAGGGCAGGGATTAGGCTCCGCAAAATGTGTGAATGGGACGAGAAAACCGAAGGTTCGCAACCGGCGGTTGACAGATTTAATGGTTGAATTGGTGGTGCGCAACTGCGCCGAATGGTAGGATAATGGCACAGGGACGGATAGAAGATGCCGTCCGGAATAAAGGAGGGCATGAAGAATGATACTGGCGGATAAAATCATTGACTTGAGAAAGAAAGCGGGCTGGTCGCAGGAGGAGCTGGCGGAAAAGCTGGCGGTCACGCGGCAGTCGGTCTCCAAGTGGGAGGGGGCGCAGTCCATTCCCGATATGGATAAGGTGGTGCAGATGAGCCGCCTTTTTGGGGTGACGACCGACTACCTGTTGAAGGACGAGATAGAGACAGCGGAGCCGACAGTGACCGAGGACGACCGCCGGCCGCCGCTGCGCCGCGTGACGATCGGCGAGGCTTCCGATTACCTGGCGCTGCGGCGCACCGCCGCCCCCAAGATGGCACTGGCAACGATGCTGTGCATTTTTTCGCCCATTGCGCTGATCGGACTGGCAGCGGTGAGCGAGCTTTCGGCTTCAGCATTTCCCCTGCGGGAGGAGACGGCAGCCGGCATCGGTTTGTGTGTGTTAATGATCCTGGCCGCCATCGCGGTGACGCTGTTCCTGAGCTGTGGGAACAAGGCGAAGGAATATGATTTTTTGGAGAAGGAGCCGTTTGAGACGGAGTACGGCGTGACCGGCATGGTAAAGGAACGGCAGAAAGCCTTTAAGCCGACCTATGACCGCATGAACACCATTGGCACGGTGCTGTGTGTTCTTTCGTTTGTGCCGCTGTTCGCTGTCATGGCGGTGATACAGGATGGCTTTTTTATGACGATGGCAGTATGCCTGCTGCTGGCGGTAGTGGGGATCGGTGTGTACTTCTTTGTGTACGGCGGGACCATTTACAGCTCGATGGAGAAGCTGCTGGAGGAGGGCGACTATACCCGCAGGGAGAAATCCCAGAAGAACATTACCGGGCCGGTGAGCGTGATTTACTGGCTGGCAGTAACGGCGGTCTTTCTGATTTATACCTTTGGGCCCAACGGCAACGGACAGCCCCGATACAGCTGGATCATTTGGGCGGTGGCCGGTGTGCTGTATGCCGCGGTGCTGGCGGGAATAAAGCTGATAAGGAACCGGAAATAACAGCATTGGAGAGAAAGCGCCCGAAAGGGCGCTTTTTTGCTGTGCTGACTGGCACGGCGTGTGGGAAAATGAAAAAAGCTTGTTGCAATTTTGCTGTGTGAGCCGTTATAAGAGGTGTAAGAGACTGCCGAGGAAAAACGGTTAGATGCCAGACGGCCGCAATCTGTCGTTTGCGCCAAAAAGAGGGGGTTATCTTGAGGGAAAACGCCGATGGAGATATCTGCGCGGATATGGTATGCTAAAAAAAGAGGGAAACAGAAAGGAGACGAAAAATGAGAGAAAAGCTGAGAAAATACAGCAGCGATATCCTGTACTATTCGTTGTCTTTTATTGCTACGCTGATCGCATGGCTGGCCCATCATCTTGACCGGATTGGTGTATTGAAAGAGGCCGACTTTGCTTTGGAGCTGATGTGGTGGTTGATTCTTATGCTCTTTGTATGGGCGGGGGAGCTGCTGCCGGTGGAGGAACCGGACTACGGACCGGAGATCAACCGGCGGAGCCGGAAGATCGTTGCCGTAACGGAGATTGTGCTGACGGTTTTGGTCACGGCGATTTTTATTGCGCAGCTCGTGACAGGCGAGATGTTCCTGTGGCGGCTGTTCTGATAGTCGAAAGGCGGGGACACCCTGCAAGAGAAAGCCAATGGAAATATCTGTGGGGACATGGTATACTGAGGGCAAGAGAGGAAAACAAGGAGAAGAACATGAACGATAAGCCGGAGAAAAAGGAAAAGTAGGAGGACAACATGCGGGGAAAGCTGACGGAGAATGCAAAATGGACGGTACTGCTCCATGCGGTTAATCTCCTCTTTTGGCTGCAATTCGCTGCCAACGGTATTATGGCGAGGTGTGGGGAGCAGCCGAAGCAGCCGGCATTCGGGCTATTGTGCGGGGCACAGACACTGACGCTGCTGATTGGCTCGTGGATCCTATTTATGATGCCGGGGAAGAAAGAAGAACGGAGCCGAAAGAAGGAACGAATTCTTGCAGCGGTCAATATACTGGCGGATCTGGGGATCATTTTGCTGTTTATCCTGCAAATGGTGACGGGAAAGTATTATCCGTTTGCAGCTGTTTAAGGGAGAGGCTGACTGCCGAAAGGCGGTCGGCTTTTCCTTTGGGGCAAGAATTGACAAAGGGGCATCGGCTGGGATATAATCAGCTATCATGTTGCCGGCAAGTTTTCTTGTCGGGAAAGGAGCTGCCATGTCGGAATTTTACCCTTTTGCCCCACGGGAAAGCCAGTTGGAGGAATACAGAGAGGATGCGCGCCGGAGCTTTAGCCGCATCGGGTGGGCGTGCTTTGCCATGATGCTGGTGATGCAGGGCGGCGCCGCGCTGCTGATGCTGGGGTGTCAGCTCCTGGCCATGCGGGGCAGCCGCTTTATGATCGCCTTTATCCAGAGTGAGTGGTTCCAGTGGGTCATTACCGACGCGGCGAACTATGGACTGGGCCTGCCGGTGCTGCTGCTTATCCTGCGGCCGATGCCCCTGCCGCCCGCCCCGCCCCGCCGCCGGGTAACGGCGAAGCAATTTGGGGCGCTGGCGCTGATAAGCTACGCGGTGGTATATCTCACCAACCTTATCGGCTTGGGGATCAACGCGGCCATCAGCGCGCTGCGGGGACAGCAGGCGGGCGAGCCCCTGCAGGATATGGTGACGGGCACCAATCCATGGATCATATTCCTTTTTGGGGTACTGCTGGCGCCGGTGGTGGAGGAATGGATTTTCCGCAAGCTGATCCTGCGGCGGCTTTCCCCCTGGGGAGAGCCGGTGGCGATCTTCGGCTCGGCGTTCCTGTTCGGGTTGTTCCACGGCAACTTTGGGCAGTTTTTCTATGCCTTCGCGGTGGGGGCGGTCTTTGCCTATGTGGCGCTGCGCACCGGGGGCATCCGCTATACGGTGGCGCTGCACTTCCTGGTGAATCTGCTGGGTATGACGGTGGCGCAGGCGGTGGAGGATAGTCTGGTGCTCTCCGCCATCTATGGCTATCTGATCCTGGCGATTACGATAGCCGGGTGTGTGATCCTGTGGCGGCACCGCAAAAGAATCCATCTGCGGGAAGGGACGAGTCCCATCCCGGCACAGGAGAAACGGGGGCTGTTCCTGGGCAACAGCGGGATGATTGCGATGATGGTGCTGAGCGGTATCCTGATGCTGTATGTGGCATTTTTAGCCTAAAACGCGGGGAGAACGGACGATGAGTGAAAATACAGGCTATGTCGGGTGGAACCCTTGGCATGGCTGCACCAAGATAAGCGCCGGGTGTCGGTACTGCTATGTTTACCGGCAGGATGAAATGTACGGGACCGGCGTGGGAGCGTCATTATGCCGGAGGAACGAAGCCTTTGACCTGCCCATCCGCAAAAGGCGGGATGGGGGCTGGAAGATCCCGGCCGGGACGGTGGTTTTTACCTGTTTTACCTCCGACTTTTTGCTGAAGGACGCGGACGCATGGCGGCCGGACTGCTGGGAGATGATGCGCAGGCGGCGGGACTGCTGGTTCTACTTTTTTACCAAGCGCATAGACCGGCTGGCGGAGTGCCTGCCCCCGGACTGGGGCGAGGGATATGAAAATGTTATCATCGGCTGCACGGTGGAAAACCAGGACCGCGCCGATGCCCGGCTGCCCCTGTTTTTGAAGCTGCCCATCCGGCACCGGACCGTTATAGCGGCGCCGCTGCTGACTGCTCTCGATCTGCGGGAGTATCTCGGCATCCAGCCATGCCAGAAGTCCGCCTACACCGGCGGCGGGTAAGTAGCGCCGGTTCAGATTGAAGATCAGTCCGAAACCGACCGAACCAAGGGCAGCACTGAGCAACTGCGAAAAAACCTGTATCATGCGGAAATTCCTCCCATCAACCAGATGGCGGCCATCATGCCGAGTGCAAGGGTGGCGGCCATCAGAATGGCTTCCACCAGTCGAAGAGAGCCGGAAATAATGTCCCCAAGTAAGATGTCCCGGATGGAATTTGTCAGCATGATGCCGGGAATCAGCAGCATGATGATACCAATCAGAACTTTATCGGCATGAAACTGCATCCCAAAGCGGCAGAGCAGCAGAGTGGAGACACCGCTGAGAAATGATGCTATAAACTGAAATTCTACGCCATTCATACAAAAAGGCGAGAGATAGCGCTCCATCCAGCAAATCAGAACGGCAATGCCGCCGGCCAGCAGGCCGTCCCAGAGATTTCCACCAAAGAAGATGGCAAAACTGGAAGCAGCCAACACACTGCCGGCAAGATGCAGTCTTGGGTCCGGATGCTGTGCCAGAATGGCATTCAGCTGGCGCTGAAACTCTTCTATGGAAGGAGGCGCTGTGCAGATACGGCGGCTGAGCGCATTGAGCTTTTCCAATGTCAGCAGGTCATTGCTGGCAGCGTGACGCAGGCGGCGGGTCTCGGTCTGCGGCGGCAGCGAGGGCATGGTAAGCGTGACCACGATGCTGGATGTGAT
>URGQ01000048.1 GCA_900547385.1 uncultured Oscillospiraceae bacterium
GGCCGCCCTCTCCCGGCGGCCGCGGAACAAAAACCGGCCATCCCGAAAGGAGGAATTCGAACATTGGGTATTTTCGATCCCAAAAACAAAAAAACGACCCGGGCCGCGGTTCAAACAGCGCCCCAGCCGCGGCCGGAGCACTGGCAGCCCCAGCGCTTTTTACCGGCGGAGGCCCCGCTGTACCGGGCCCTGCGGCAGAGCATCCCCATCATCGATGCCGCCCTGCAAAAAATCGTCCGGCTGACGGTGGATTTTACCCTCACCGCCGCCGAACCGGAGGCCCAGCCGCTGCTCTCCCGCTTTGCGGCGGAAGTGCCGGTAGGGGCCAGCGGCAGGGGACTGGCGGCCTTTGCCGGCCAGTATCTCGATAGCCTGCTGTGCTACGGCAGCGCCGTCGGCGAGGTGGTGCTGGACCACGACCGGGAAAAGCTCCTGGGGCTGTACCTGCCGCCGCTTTCCCACCTCAGTTTTCAGCAGGGCAGCAGCCCGCTGGAGGCGGTCATCTGCGTCGGTGAGGGTCGGGACCGCCGTCCCCTGCCCTGCCCCGAGCTCATCCTGTTCACCGCGCTGCACCCGGCCCCGGGCGAGATCACCGGCCAATCGCTGCTTTCCGGCCTGCCGGCCATCTCCCGGGTGCTGCTGCAAATTTATTCCGCCATCGGCAAGAACTTTGAGCGGATGGGCAACCTGCGGTACGCCGTTACCTACCGTCCCACCCCCGGCGATGGCACCGATGCCGCCGCTGTGGCAAATGAGATCAGCCGGGAATGGAGCACCGCCATGCAGGCCGCCGCCGAAGGCGAGATCCGGGACTTTGTGGCGGTGGGCGATGTGGATATCCGGGTCATCGGGGCCGATAACCAGTTTATCGCCACCGAGGTCCCCGTCCGCCAGCTGCTGGAGCAGATCGTGGCCAAGCTGGGGCTGCCGCCCTTCCTGCTGGGCCTGAGCTGGAGCAGCACCGAGCGGATGAGCAGCCAGCAGAGCGATCTGCTCACCGGCGAGCTGGAATCCTACCGGCGGCTGCTTACCCCCGTCCTTGCCAAAATAGCCGGGCTGTACCTGCGCAGTCAGGGCTTTGCCCCGGAGGTCGCGGTGGAATGGGCGCCCATCAGCCTGCAGGATGAAACCGAGGAGGCCACCGCCCGCCTGACCCGCGCCAAGGCCGAGGAACTGGAACGCAAGCTGGCCCATGAGGCCAAACAGGAGGGAACGGCATGAGTAAAACCAACATCCCAGCCGGGGGCCGGCCCGTGGCCAAACCCAAAGCCGCCGGAACGGCCTTTGGTTTGCGGGACGGAGCCGAAGAACCAAGACAGAAGCCGGCCGCATGGGCCGGCAAGGAGGGAAAAGTATGAACCAAGCCAATATCACAGCCGAAGGCTGCCCTGTAACCGAAGCGGAGCTGGAGGCCATTGCCCGGTACAGCCGCCGCAAACTGACCGCCGAGGAGGTCTACACCTTCCCGTTGGTGCTGTGCGATAACGACCTGGACCGGGACCACGAATGCTTTACCGACGCGGCGCTGGAAAAGCTGGCGGTGCTGTTCCGCGGAAAGACCGGCATTTTTGACCACGACCCCCGCGGGGAAAAACAGACCGCCCGCATTTACCGCTGCGCGGTGGAGGAGGAACCCGGCCGCCTGAACCACCGGGGCGAGCCCTACAAGGCCCTGAGGGCCTGGGCCTACATGGTGCGCACCGCCGCCAATGCCGACCTCATTCTGGAGATCGACGGCGGCATCAAGAAGGAGGTGAGCGTGGGCTGCTCCATCGGCAGAAGGGTCTGTTCCATCTGCGGGGCGGACCGACAGGAGGCGACCTGCGGCCACCAGCCCGGCAAAAAGTACGGCGGCCGGCTGTGCTACACCCTGCTGGAGGACCCCACCGACGCCTATGAATGGAGCTTTGTGGCGGTGCCGGCCCAACCGGCCGCCGGGGTGACCAAAAGCCACGCCGCCCGCAAAGCCCTGCATCTGACCCCGGAGCGGGCCATAGCCGAAATGGAGCGGGGCGAGCTGCACCTGGATGCCGCCGCGGCCTATGGGCTGAGAAAGCACATCGCCGCGCTGGAGGAAAAGAGCGAGGAGGCCGGCCGCTACCGGCAGAGCCTGTGTGAGACCATCCGCAGGCGGACCATGCTGGCCCAGCCGCAGATGCCCCCCGCCCTGCTGGAAAAGAGCATGGCCCCGCTGACCGTCACCGAGCTGGAGGAGCTGGCCGCCCTGATGAAGCAGCAGGCCGAAAAGCGCTTTGCGCCGATGGTGCAGACCGCCCCGGCCCTGGAGAACGAAACCGATAACCGTGCATTTTGCATCTGATGAGAAAGAGGAGAGAAAACACATGAATAATAACTACAAAGAGCTGAACATCCAGAAATCCCTGTACCGCGGCTGCGGCGAGAGCTTTGCCGAGCGGCTGGAAAAGATGGACCCCACCGAGAATTACCGCGGCACCGAGCTGGGCCATCTGGATGCCTTCCAGCGCCAGCTCAAGCGCTTTGATATCCAGGTGGGCGGCAGCCACTCCAGCGCGCTGGAGAAGTTCTTCCAGAACGGACAGAGCGCCGTGCTGTTCCCCGAATACCTGATGAGAGCCATCCGCCAGGGCATGGAGGAAAATGATCCGCTTTCCTCCATCGTGGCCGCCCGCACCCTCATTTCCGCCACCGATTACCGGGGTCTTACCACCAACGACGACCTGGAGGCCGATGTGACCAATGAGGCCGCCGCCCTTTCCACCACCACCATCAGCCTGAAGGACAAGACCACCGCCCTGAAAAAGCGCGGCCGCATGCTGCGTGCCTCCTACGAGGCGATCAAGTTCCAGCGGCTGGATCTTTTCACCCTGGCGCTGCGCCGCATCGGCGCTGAGATCGCCCGCTGCCAGATGAAGGACGCCGTGGATGTGCTGGTGAACGGCGACGGCTCCACCGGCAGCGCGCCCCAGAAGCTGACCACCGCGGCCACTACCCTGGCTTACAGCGATCTGCTTACCCTGTGGAGCAAGTTTACCGCCTACCAGATGAACACCCTGCTGGTGAACGCCAAGACCGCCGCCGCCATCCTGGGGCTTTCCGCCTTCAGCGATCCCACCACCGGCCTGCACTTCCAGAATACCGGCAAGCTGGGCACCCCGCTGGGCGCCGAGATGATCCTCTGCGACGCGGTGGCCGATGGGACCATCATCGCGCTGGACCGCCGCTACGCCCTGGAAATGGTGGTGGGCGACGCCGTGACCGTGGACGCCGACCGTCTGATCGACTGCCAGCTGGAGCGTGCCGCCGTTTCCTCCACCGCGGGCTTCTCGATGATCTTCCCTGACGCGGTGAAGGTGATGGCCCTGAAGACCGCCTAACGCGGATAAACCGACAGAATGAAGGAGGCAGCAACATGGATATCGAACTGATCCTGCAAAAATTCGCGGTTTTCTCCGGGCTGACCGGGGAAGAACTGCAAGCCTGCCTGCCCTACTGCCGGGACGCCATGGAGCAGCTGACCGCCAAACGGCGGTCGGCCCTCCCCGCGGCGGAGCCCCTGGGCAGTGCCGCGGCAGCGCTGGCCTACTACCGCTGGTGCCTGGCGCAGATGAGCGGGAGCAGCCTGCCCCATGTGGGGGCGGCGGCCCTGGTGAACAAGGACACCCTGGCGGCGGCCAAGGCGCTGTGTGAGGAATATCTGGCGGCGGCCGCCGGGGAGCTGGGCGGCGGAAAATTCTACTTTGGGCAGGTGACAACATGCAAGTAACCAGTCTTTTTGACCTGCGGCAGCAGCTGGCGGTGTACCTTTTGCCGCTGCTGGGCGAATGTGAAATTCTATACAGCATGCCGACGGTGAGAAGGCCGCTGGCCGCCGGGGTGACCACCCTGGTGCTGAACGACCACAGTGTGAAGCGCAGCGAGGACACCCTGCCCGGCAGCACTCCGCTGCTGCTGGAGGTGGGCCTGCGGCTGACCGCCCTGCACCGGGACAGCATGGAAGCGGTGGAGACCCTGACCGATGCCGTTACGGCACTGACGCTGCGGGGGGATTTCCCCTGCGGGGTGACCGGGCTGGAATGGGCCGAGACCGGCTTTGACCGGGGGTGCGGAGCCTTTGCCCGCCGGGGGCTTTTGAAGGTCTGCTGCGAGCTGGCCGAGGCCCCCGAAGAGGAGGATGAGGCATGAACCAGATTATCCACTCCCTTGGGGGAATCACCATTGAGGCGGGGGGTACGGTGCTGGCCCACGCCGCCGGGTATGAGGTCAAATCCAGCCGGGCAGTGACGGCGGTGCGGCCCTACGGCAGCACCGAGCCGCTAACCTTTCTGCCCGGCACAGTGACGCATATTTTGCAGCTGGAGCAGATAAAATGGGAAAATCCCGCGGATTTTTATACAATGAGTAATTTTACCGTGAAAATTACAAGAAACGGGCAGACGGTGCAATACACCGGCTGCGAATGGACCGCCATAGAGGAGGAGACCCGCCGGCCGCTGATCTGGCAGCGGGCCACGCTGGCGGCCAAGGCCCGAACGGAGGTGACCGGGGATGAAGCGACTGCTGAGTAAGGGCCCGGCGGCGCCGCAGGGCGCTGAAAGCGCCCGACCGCCGTATGGCGGCGGCAGCCGGAGGCTGCCGCGGCGCCGCCGGGGGCCGGGCTCCGCGCACATGGGACAGGCAGGAGAAGGAGGTGGGGCATGATGACCCAGGAAGCAAAGCCCGTGACCGCAGCCATCCGGGAGCCGGAGGCAGCGGCCAGCCTGCGCCGGGAGGGAAACACCCGGCTGGAGGAAAAGGCCGTCATCCGGGAGATCCCCCTGCAGGATACCGCCACACTGGAGACTGAGCTGAGCGCCCTGCAGCGCCGCCAGCTGCGGCTGGCCCCGGAGATGGACCGCTGCGGCGAGCCGCTGTACTGAGAGGAGGAGACCTTCCATGACGACAATGAGCTTTAAGACTTTCACCTTTCCGCACAACCCGGAGAAGATAACGGTGACCACCGAGACCCGCATTGCCACCGCCCACTGCCCGGAATACGGGCCTATCCACCAGAACCTGGGGCTGGCCCGGCGGATCATCCGGGTAGAGGGAGTATTTTACGGGGCCAACGCCAAAACCCAATACACCGCCCTAGAGGCCCTAATGTGGCAAGCCACTGCCGGCAATCTGCGCATCCCCGGG
Organism: uncultured Oscillospiraceae bacterium; assembly: GCA_900547385.1. Lineage (GTDB taxonomy): Bacteria > Bacillota > Clostridia > Oscillospirales > Ruminococcaceae > Angelakisella. The sequence goes on from URGQ01000048.1 coordinate 5,161, forward strand.
ATGGGGGTGGTGGTGGCCTTCCCCACTGCCCTGAGCTATACCGGGGAGGGAGATGGCACGGTGCTGCGGTACACCGCGGAGTTCACCGAGCTGATCGCTTCCACCGACCGGGAGGGAACACGCTATGCGGACTGAACGGAAGAAGCAAATCGGGCCGAGTGAACTGCCGGGGCCGATAGCAGCCCGAAAGGACGCGCTGAAACCGGGCGGTATTCCATACGCCGGGATGGCCGGGGCCAAAAACGGCCGGGAAGGAGGAGCGACATGTCGATTGAGCTGCTGGGACTGACGCTGGGGAATGAGACCATCTCCCTGAAGGAGCCCAGCTCCATGGTCATCACCAGGGCGTGGGATTCCCCGGCGTGGCAGCTGGATATCACCCTGCCGCACGAGGGGCCGCTGGACGACCTGACGAAAATTCAGGTGAAGCACGGCACCGACGCACTGTTTGCCGGGCTGTGCGATGAGATCGTACGCTCGGTGGATGGGAACGGGGCATTTGTCAGCATCAGTGCCCGGACGCCGGGGGCGCTGCTGTGCGATAATGAAGCGCTGCCCAAGACCTACACCGACCTGACGGCGCAAGCTTACTTTAACGCGGAGCTGAAAACGCTGGGGTTTACCGGGCTTTCACTGCCCAATACCACCGCCAGCGCGGCGACCTTCCAGCTGGGAAAGGGGCATTCGGTGTGGGAGGCCTTCTGTATCCTGTGCTTCCGGCTGTATGGCCGGGAGCCGCACATCACCGCCGGGAACACCGTGGTGGTGAAGACGCTGACCGGCGATGACCCCATTATCATCAGCAACGCGGTGAACGAGACCGGGGTGCTGCGGTACTGCTCGCTGGAGTACATCACCCGGCGGAGCAGCCCGCTTTCTACCATTGTTTACCGGGATGCGGGCGGGGCCTATTCCCAGCTATACAACAATCCCTTTGGCAACGAGCAGCAGGTGCGGCGCAACCGGTATATCATCCCGGCCGGGGAATACACCGGCAACCCGGCGCTGGACGCCTACCGGCGGGTGATGAAAGGCCAGCTGGGGCTGCACAGCGCCCGGGTAACGGTGCCGGGGCTGCACAACATCGCCCCCGGGCAGGCCATTTATCTGAAATCCGGGACGAGCGGCAACCGGCTGATGGCGGCCTACCAGGTGAAGATCATCTACACCGAGAGCGGCTGCCTGACCCGGCTGGTGCTGGCCGACCCGGCCTACATGTAAGGTGGGGGCAAAGGGTAGAGGGTTTGCGGCGGGCGCAGCCCCGGCGGCGAAGCCGCCGAAAGCAGGCTCCGCCTGCTTTGTTCCGCCGAAGGCGGAACGGGCTGCGCCCGATGCTGCGGCTTGCTGGAGCTGGCGGAGGGCGGCAAGCGGAAGGTTTGCGGCCCAACGCCCAAATTTCGCGATTGGTTACAAAATGTAATAATTATGCTGAGTTGGGTGCTGCTGGAGCTTTTGGCAGCGGGGAGGCAGAGGGTAAAAATGGGAAGAATGGTGCGAAAAAACCAGAAATTTCGGCGTTTTTGCAACCGGGAAGAGAAAAAATGACGCGAAACCGGCAAAACGCATAAAATGACAAATTGGTTACAATCTCCATCTTGTGGAAGTGGTCGATGGCCGGTACAATGGGCCACAGAAGCCGGGCGGACAGATGTGGAGCATGCCGCCGGGTCTTCACAAACCAAAATGATTTTTACCCAAAGGAGAGTAACCCATGAAAAAAGCATTTGCACTGGCACTGGCTGTGCTGATGGTGTGCACCATGGCGTTTGCGGTTTCCACCGGGAACCAGACTGGCTACCCCGGCGGCACCTCCGCGGCCGATAACACCTACATGCAGTCCATCGTGCCCGGACAGTCTATCGTATTCACCCAGGAAGAGCTGGGCCTGACCGACCAGAACTGGGGCAAGACCAACGGCAGCTTTGACCCCAAGAAGAATACCGTTACCCTGACCGTCCCCGTAGGCAGCGATCTCATCGCCAGCCAGGGCTGGGTACGGACCGATGAGACCACCTACAAGTATGTGGTGACCACCAAGGCCAATGAGACCTCTGTACTGGATAACAATGCCGATATCATCATTTCCGGCGTAAAGGTCACCGTTTACGGTGTTTCCGCTCCGGCGCTGAATGTGAGCTATGTGAAGGATGTAAACGGCGTGACCAACTATGCCTATGTCACCAGCTTTGATGAGCTGGCCAGCTTTTCCGCCAAGGAGCCGGGCGACAACTTCTGCCCCATGAACGCCAAGAGCGAGGACCACATCCTGGCCATGTGCTTCGACTACGGCCGCAAGGCTGATGAGGCCGACGCCGTATTTGGCGCGGGCGGACTGAATGTCGCCAACATGGATAAGACCGGTAAGATCCTGTATACTGTAAAGGCCGCCACCGTAGATGGCCAGTACATCACCAGCGGCAGCTGGAACCAGTCCGTCACCGAGGATAACGGCGGCAAGGTCACTGTTTCTGTCCCGCTGAAGGCCGGCGACAAGATCTACTTTGGCACCGTGAATTACACCACCCTTTCCCCCGCCGCCCAGAAGGCGCTGAACGACAACCTAACCAAGGCCGGCGCTTCCATCAAGGCTTCCTACGGCTACGGCGCTGAGCAGGTCATCATCAACCGCCCGGCGGAGATCACCGTGGACGGCATGGCCAAGGGCTACAATGCCTACATGGTACGCGAGGACGGCTCCCTGCAGAGCCTGAGCGCCAAGTTTAATGAGGGCACTGGTCTGCTGAGCTTTGGCGGCACCCTGACCGGCCCGGTCATCGTGACCGATAAGGCGCTGACCGCGACCACCACCAGCAATAGCGGCAACAGCGGCTCCAATGGCTCCAACAGCAATGGCGGCAGCCAGAATCCTGCCACCGGTGCCAATGACATCGTAGGCGTAGCGGCCGCTCTGGTGGTTATCACCGGCGTTTCCGCCGCCGCCATTTCCCTGAAGAAGGACTAAGACCTTCCTCCCTGCCCCTCTCCACAGGGCAGCCACAGTGCGAGTAAACCCCCGGTCCAATGGCCGGGGGTTTTTGCGTATTGAAAAAGTCTGTTATGGCAGATTCTAAAAGGCTCCCTGAGGCTCCCTTGGGTAGGAGGAGCTGTGACCGACCCGTCATTTTGAAATAATTGCAGCCTGTCCCAAAACGATCCCTCCGGCGCTTCGCGCCGCCTCCCTTTACACAAGGGGGGCTTTGGTTTCTGCGAGACGCCAAAAGCGAGATTAGCCGGCAGGCTGAAGGTTTCGGCCCATCGGGGCGGGGAAGTTCGCGGGGGGAAGGGGGGCGGCCGCAGGCCGGCGGAGCCGGGCCAGCGGGCGAAGCCCGCTGAAACCGCCCGCAGGGCGGTTTGGCCTGCGGCCGTATGCTGAGGCTTGCAGAGGGCTGAGGGGAAGGCGGACAGGGACTGCCGGATTTTATAGGGTCTATTTTACGATATAGACCCGCTCCTCCGGGGTGCCAGGATTTTGCTGGACGACGGTGAAGAACAAGGTTTTGTGCACCAGTTGATCCGGGAGGCGGGAATCGTAAACTGTTTCGTAGCTGAAGCGCGGCACCTGATGGAACTGCGTAACGGCGATATAGTCGGACAGGGTAAAGGCGCCGAACAGCAGCACGGCGCAGCCAAAGACAAGACTTAAGCGCACAGCGCGCTTTGCGACCAGCTGGCGGATGATAAGATAGATGCCGGCGATGAGAATAATGCTGCCCAGCGTGGCGTAGATGCTTCCCCAGCTGCTCTCGCTGGGAAAGATGGACAGGGCCGATATGATGATAAACAGTCCAAATGTTATAAACAGAATGCCAATGACTTTCCGCCTGCTGCTTTTTGCTGTGACCTGGCTATATTCCGCCATGGCGATGGCGGTATCTCTTGTTTCCTGATTCATATTCTCGCTTTTCCTTTCTCCATTGATAAGCTCCGGGATGCTGACACCATAAAAATCGGCGAGCACGACCAGCATACCGATATCGGGCATATTGCTGCCGGTTTCCCAGCGGGAGACTGTCCGGCCGGAAACCGCCAGCTTTTCGGCCAGCTGCTCCTGCGTCAATCCCTTTTCCTTACGGAGCGCTTTGAAAAACGCTCCGATCCTGATTTGATCCATATAGGGGCCTCCTTTCGTCCTAAGTATAGCGCCGGGTGGGTGAGATTAACACGACACAAAGCGAGAAATGCCATGTTTTTCCGCATTGGGCAAAGCTGTCCGGTCTAAGACGCTATTTTTGTTTCCTATTTTATTTTATCATGGCTGCCGGACCGCCGCAACAAACGGTCATTGCAAAGGGGGCGGATTTGGGGTAAAATAAGGAGGAAAGTATGTGCGGTAAGGCGGCCCGCAGGGCGTTCCGGCGAAGCCGGAACCGGCGGCGAAGC
>URGQ01000049.1 GCA_900547385.1 uncultured Oscillospiraceae bacterium
TGCAGGAGCAAAAGGAAGGCCCCCGCGGCGAGCGGTGCTAACTATGCCTTTGCAAAAGGCCCCGCGGCGCCGACAGGCGAGAAAAATTGTGATAAAAGAGGGAGGAACCTATGGCAAAGAAAAGCGGACTGGGGAAGGGCCTGGACGCCCTGTTCCTGGATAACGAGACGGCGGAGAGCAGCAGCCTGATGACGCTGCGCGTTTCCGATATTGAGCCCAATAAGGACCAGCCGAGAAAGGCCTTTGAGCCGAACGCGCTGGCGGAGCTGGCGGATTCCATCCGGGAGCATGGTATTTTGCAGCCGGTGGTGGTGCGCGCGCTGCCCGGCGGGGTGTACCAAATTATCGCGGGGGAGCGGCGCTGGCGGGCCAGCCGGATGGCGGGTCTGAGCGAGATCCCGGCGATCGTGATAGAGGCGGATGACGCCAAGGTGCGGGAGCTGGCGCTGATAGAGAACCTGCAGCGGCAGGACCTGACCCCGCTGGAGGAGGCCGAGGGCTACCGCAGCCTGATGGAGCACAGCGGCATGACCCAGGAGGAAGTGGCGGCGCGGCTGGGGAAATCCCGACCGGTGGTGGCCAATGCCCTGCGCCTGCTGAACCTGCCGAAGGGCGTAAAAATGCAGCTGGACGAGGGCTTTTTGACGGCGGGACATGCCCGGCTGCTGGCCAGCCTGCCGGAAGCGGACGCGATCCGGTGGGGCAATGATGTGGTGCTGCGGGGGCTGAATGTGCGGGAGCTGGAGACTGCCCTGAAGAAAGAGCGCAACGCGGCCAAAAAAGCGGCGGAGCGGAAGGCGAACGCCAATGAGGACCCGTGGGGCGACAAGGAGCTGCGGGAGATGCAGCTGGCCCTGCAGGAGGAGCTGGGACGCCGGGTAACCATCAACCGGAAAGGGGTCGGCGGCATCCTGACAATAGCGTACAGTGATGAGGATGATCTGATCGATCTGGTGGATAAGCTGCTGGACGGCGACTGAGCGGCCGGGCGGCATCGCGCGGAGGGTCGGTCGGCCCGCAGGGCCGGCCGCCGGAGGCGGCCGCAGGCGGCGGAGCCGCCGAAACCGTCCGGAGGACGGTTTGCCCTGCGGGCCGTAAGCCTGGATGCTGCAGAGACCGGAAAAGTGCGGCTGCGGACTTTGCTGACGGATGGGCCGGGCGGATATGCGCTGGCCTGCGGGCAAGGAAAAGCGGCTTGCGGGGGCTGGCCCAGGCTGGGACCGACTTTTTATAGAAAAGTGTGCGAAGGACGCGAAAAAGCTTGCCAAGTGGAAGGCAAGTGGGTATAATAAACGGATAGAAACACACAGAAAGAAGGAAATTCTGATGCTGGATATTAAGGTAATAAGACAGGACCCGGAGCGGGTAAAGGCTGCGATGAAGAGCCGCAACAAGGACATGGATAAGGAGATCGATGAGATCCTGGAGATCGATGTGGAGCGGCGCGCCATTAATGCGGCGGTGGATAACATGAAGGCCGAGCAGAACCGGGTCTCTAAGCTGATACCGCAGTATAAGAAGGAGGGCAAGGATGTTGCCCCCATTCTGGCGGAGATGAAGGAGCTTTCCGATAAGATCACCGAGGACGGCGCCAAGCTGGCCGAGCTGGAGGAAAAGCAGGATATCATCATCCATGCCATCCCCAATATCCCCCATGAGAGCGTGCCGATCGGTAAGGACGATACCGAGAATGTGGAGCTGCGCCGCTGGGGCGAGCCGACCCACTTTGACTATGAGCCGCAGGCCCACTGGGACCTGGGTGCTGATCTGGGCATCCTGGACCCGGAGACTGCCGCTAAGGTGACAGGCAAACGGTTCCATTTCTACCGGGGGCTGGGCTGCCGGTTGGAGCGCAGTGTCATCGCATTCTTTATGGATACCCACAGTGCCCACGGCTATACCGAGATTTTCCCGCCCTTTATTGCCAATAAGGACAGCATGACCGGCACCGGGCAACTGCCCAAGTTTGCCGAGGATATGTATAAGCTGGAGGGGCTGGACTACTACCTGATCCCCACGGCGGAGGTGCCTGTAACCAACATGTACCGCGGCGATATCATCGATGGCAGCAAGCTGCCGATGAGCTTCTGTGCCTATTCGGCATGCTTCCGCGGCGAGGCGGGCAGCGCCGGCCGTGACACCCGCGGTCTGATCCGGCAGCATGAGTTTAACAAGGTGGAATTGGTTAAATTTACCAAACCAGAGGAAAGCTATGCCGAGCTGGAAAAGCTGACCCACGACGCCGAGCGCGTGCTGCAGCTGCTGGGCCTGCCCTACCGTGTGGTGGTGCTTTCCACCGGCGATTTGGGCTTCTCCAGCGCCAAGACCTATGATATTGAGGTGTGGATGCCGAGCTATGGCCGGTATGTAGAGATCTCCTCCTGCAGCGACTTTGAGGATTTCCAGGCACGGCGGGCTTCCATCCGTTACAAGGAGAACCCCAAGGACAAGGCCAAGCTGGTGCACACCTTGAATGGCAGCGGTGTGGCGGTAGGCCGTACCGTGGCAGCCATCATGGAGAACTACCAGAACCCGGACGGCAGCATTACCGTTCCGGAGGTGCTGCGCCCCTACATGGGCTGCGACCGGATCACAAAGCAGGATACCGGGATACTGTAATAAGTGAAAAAATGAGCAGTCGGCGGGAGCCGGCTGCTTTCTTTTTTGGGGGGAAGAAAAAACTTCCGTTGGAGAGAGGTGGGCGGGGCCTTTGTAAAAAAAGCTCCGCGGCGCCGAAGGCGAGATGGAACTAAAACAGTGAGACCCTGTGGAGGGGTAAAAAAAGAGAGCCTTGCGGCTCTCTCTTTTCTTATGTTGTGTGGTGATTAGCCAACGAAGTTGACCTTAATGTTGCTCAGCTCGGCTTTCTCGGGGTTCGACATCTCGGAGTTGTTGTCAACGGTGATCTCGCCGTTTACGATCTTCGCCAGCTCAGCCTGATACTGCTCTACGGTGAAGTTCTTGAGGCTCCAGGTAGCGGTGGGCAGGCCAACAGCGTTTTCCTTAGCGCTCAGGGTGGTGGACTTGCCGGCGATGTCAGCAAAGCTGCCCTCGAACACATAAGCCAAGCCCCACTGTACGCCATCGGAAAGGCCCTTCATAGCGGAGGTGATGATGGTCTCGGAGAGGGGGGATTGGTCGGTATCAACGCCTACCATGTAAGCATCGTTTTCGGCAGCAGCCTGAGCAACGGACTGATACATATTACCGCCGCAGCAGAAGATGACCTCGGTGCCATTGTTGTACCAGCCATTAACGAGAGCCTGCAGCTCGGAAGAGGGGGAGTAGGAGTTACCATACTGCCAGGTGTAGTTCAGCTCAACGGTCTTGCCCATCTCAGCGGCAGCAGCATTGGCGCCCTGAGCGAAGCCGTAACCATAGCGAACGCAAGCGGGGTTGGTGCCGCCGCCGCCGCCGGTGAAGCCGAGCTTTTCAAAGCCTTCCTTAACAACAGCGTAACCGGCCAGGTAGCCGCACTGCTCCTCGGCAAAGACGATACCGGCAACATTAGCGCCGACAGAACCGCCATCAACAAAGAAGAAGGCAACATCGGGATACTCGGCAGCGATCTTGGTGAGAGCAGCCTCCTGCAGGAAGCCGGCGGTAACAACAGCCTTGGCACCGTTGTCGCAGGCAGCCTTCATGGCGTCATAGCGGTCGTCATCGGTGGCCTTATCGCCATTGGCGGGCATGTAGTACTTGTAGCTGAGGTTGTGGTTGGCAGCATACAGCTTAACGCCATCGAAGGTGCCCTGGTTGAAGGAACCATCCTTCAGCTGGCCAACATCGGTGACGAAGCCGATCTCATACTTGCCGTCCTCGGTGGTCATCTCATCGGCGATCTCATCGGCGTTGGTGATGACACTGGGGGTGGGATCGGGGGTGGGATCAGGATCGGGGGTGGGAGCGGGCTTCTCGCCGCAGGCTACCATGGCAAGTACCATGACCAGAGCGAGAGCGATTGCAAGAATCTTTTTCATCTTTTTCTCCTCCAGAAAAAATTGTTTTTTGCCATGCCGCCGGTGTGGCGGCACGAGAGCAACTATATTATAGCAACCAACCGGGACGGGCGCAACCTTATTTTAGCCTTTTTGTGGAATTCGCAAGAAAGCAACGCGGAAATTTGGCGGATTTGTTTTGCGATTCTGTGAATAGGAGGAATGGTTACTGGAATGGGAGCTGCTTTTCAAATAAGAAAAGGAGAAAAAGAGTTTTTAGGGCCAAGGCGGGGGGCGGGCGTACAAATGAATACCTTTTATAAAACTTCGCAACGCCTTTAGGCGACCACAATCTTGGCCTAATATTTCTTTTGCATCCTTTTCTTCACAGAAAGGTACCCCCCGCCGGAGGCGGAGAAGGGGAACAGAGGGGCGGATATGGGAGAAAAAGGTGGTAAATTGAACAAAAAGGCGTGTTGCATTTCTATGCTGGGGGGCAGGGTCCGCCTTGCAATTTGCCCGGAGAGACTATATAATTATAATGTTGTAATATGCAATGCGCACAAGGAGGCACAGACCAGACCAAACAAACAGGAAGGGGGGATGGAGCATGGAACAAAACCACAACAATGATTACATTATTGAAATGCTTCACATCACCAAGGAGTTCCCCGGCATTAAGGCAAATGACGATATTACCCTGCAGCTGCGGCGCGGGGAGATCCACGCGCTGCTGGGCGAAAACGGTGCGGGCAAAAGTACGCTGATGAGCGTGCTCTTTGGCCTGTACCAGCCGGAAAAAGGAGAGATCCGCAAAAACGGCGTGCCGGTAAAGATCAATGACCCCAATGACGCCACGGCACTGGGCATCGGCATGGTGCACCAGCACTTCAAGCTCATTGATGTCTTTACGGTGCTGGATAACATCATCCTGGGGGCGGAGGACACCAAGCTGGGCTTTCTGCAGAAGAAAAAAGCCCGGCAGAAGGTGAAGGAGCTTTCGGAAAAATACGGCCTGGCCATTGACATGGACGCCAAGGTGGAGGATATTACCGTGGGTATGCAGCAGCGGGTGGAGATCCTGAAGATGCTGTACCGCGATAATGAGATCCTTATCTTTGATGAGCCGACCGCCGTATTGACCCCGCAGGAGATCGACGAGCTGATGGAGATCATGCGCAACCTGGCCAAGGAGGGCAAGAGCATCCTCTTTATCAGCCATAAGCTCAATGAGATCATGGCGGTGGCGGACCGCTGCACCGTACTGCGCAAGGGCAAATATGTCGGCACCATCGATACGGCCAAGACCAACAAGCAGGAGCTGAGCAATATGATGGTGGGCCGCCCGGTCCAGCTGGAGGTGCAGAAATCCCCGGCGAAGCCCGGCGAGGCGGTACTGGAGGTAGAGCACTTTTCCGTGCCCAGCAAGCTGCACAAGAAGGACGCCGTGCACGATGTGACCTTTACCGCGCGCAGCGGGGAGATCTTGTGTATCGCGGGCATTGATGGCAACGGCCAGACCGAGCTGGTATACGGCCTGACCGGCCTGGAGAAGCCCAGCGGCGGCACCGTGAAGCTGTGCGGGCACGATATTACCCACGCGAAGATAAGAGAGCGCGGCAAGGAGATGTCCCACATCCCGGAGGACCGGCACAAGCATGGCCTGGTGCTGGACTTTACGCTGGAGCAGAATATGGTGCTGCAGCGCTACTACGAGACCAAATTCCAGAACCATGGGTTCATCAAGGCGGACGCGGTGCGTGAGTACGCCGACGGCCTGATCAAGCAATTTGATGTGCGCAGCGGCCAGGGCCCCATTACCGTGGCCCGCAGCATGAGCGGCGGCAACCAGCAGAAAGCGATCGTGGCCCGTGAGCTGGACCGTGATAAGGCGCTGCTCGTGGCGGTGCAGCCCACCCGCGGTCTGGATGTCGGCGCGATCGAGTATATCCACAAGCAGCTGGTGGCGGAGCGGGACCGCGGTAAGGCGGTGCTGCTGGTTTCTCTGGAGCTGGACGAGGTGATGAGCCTTTCCGACCGCATCCTGGTGATGTACGAGGGTGAGATCGTGGGCGAGCTGGACCCCGCCAAGACCACCGTGCAGGAGCTGGGCCTGTATATGGCCGGCGCCAAGCGGCAGCATAACACGCAGGAAGGAAAGGGGGAGGGCAGCGATGAGTAATAAAGTAAAATCTCCGCTGATGAAAAAGGCCCCCACCTATTCGCTGCGGGCTTCCATCATCTCCATCCTCATCGGCCTTTTGACCGGTGCGGTGGTCATCCTGATCGTGGGCGCCTTTAACCCGCTGATCTCGCTGAAGGGCGCCTGGGACGGCATTCGGCTGGTGCTCTTTGGCGTGCTGAGCACCGGGCGCGACGCCGCCGGTGCTTTGACCTTCGGCTTCAATCCCACCAATATCGGCAACATGCTGTTCCGGGCTACGCCGCTCATCCTTACCGGTGTTTCGGTGGCGGTGGCCTTTAAGACCGGCCTGTTCAATATCGGCGCGCCGGGCCAGTACCTGGCCGGTACCACAGCTTCCCTGTTCCTGGCGCTTTCCATCCCCAGCAGCAGCGTTCCCGCCTGGCTCATCTGGTTCATCGCCTTCCTGGGCGGTGTGCTGGCCGGCGCCCTGTGGGGCGCCATCCCCGGCCTGCTGAAGGCGACCCTTAATATCAACGAGGTCATCGCCTGCATCATGACCAACTGGATCGCGGCAAGCCTGGTGACCTGGCTCTTTGATATCAGCAACCTGAAGAACATGGTGGAGGGCAACAAGACCGGGTATGTCTACAAGACGACCTACAACGGCGTGGCGACCTCCAAGATGGGGCTGGATAAGCTGTTCCCCGGCAGCCAAGTAAATGGCGGCATCATCATCGCCATCATTATGGCGGTTCTGGTATATATCATGCTGGAAAAGACGACCTTTGGATATGAGCTGAAGGCCTGCGGTGCCAACCGGCACGCCGCCCGGTATGCCGGCATCCACGATAGGCGCAATATCGTCTGCTCGATGGCCATTGCCGGCGCCATGGCGGGCGCGGCGGGGGCTCTGTACTATCTTTCCGGCAACACCGAATTTTTCTGGACCACCTACCAGTCGCTGCCCAGCGAGGGCTTTGACGGCATTGCCGTGGCGCTGCTGGCGGTCAATAACCCCATCGGGGTCATCTTTACCGGCATATTCATGTCGCTGCTTTCCATCGCGGGTCTGCAGCTGACCAACCTGACGGCCTACAACGAGTACATCACCGATGTGATCATCGCGGTGATTGTGTACCTCTCGGCTTTCTCGCTGGTGATCAAGCTGTGGATCAGCCGCCGGAAGAAGGAGGGCAAGTCCATCCTGCCATGGAAGAAAAAGCTGCCGGAAGGCGCCGGGCTGCTGCCTGACGCGCAGTCGGCGGAGGAGGCGGCGGCAGCCGCCGAGGACGCCGGTGGGGCCGCCGAGCCGGAGGGCGAGGCGGCCGGGACTGCGGAAACCGGAAAGGAGGCCGAGGCGTAATGTCATTTCTCATCAGACAGACATTGATTTATGCCATCCCGTTGATGGTAGTGGCGCTGGCCGGCATCTTTGCGGAGCGCAGCGGTATCATCAACCTGGCATTGGAAGGTATTATGATCTTTGGCGCCTTTATCGGGGTGCTGTTTGTACGGATGATGCAGGCAATGGGCTGGTTTGAGGCGGCAAAGGCCGCCGATAACTGGGTGGCGCTGCAGGGGTATCTGCTGCTGGCCATGCTGGTGGCGGCGATACTGGGCGCGGTGTTCTCGCTGCTATTGGCGTTCGCGGCCATCAACCTAAGGGCAGACCAGACCATTGGCGGTACGGCGCTGAACATGCTGGCGCCCGCGCTGGTGCTGTTCTTGGTGCGCCTCATCGCCAAGCAGAACCAGCTGCTGCTGCTCAAGGGTGACTCCGCCTCCTGGTTCATGGTAAAAAAGACGATGCTGGGCTTTGACAGAACCGCGGAGCTGAACTTCTTCCAGGAGACCTTCCTCAATAAGGTGTACCTGAGCAACTATGTATGCGTGCTGGTATTCATCATCCTGGCCATTATTCTTTACAAGACCAAGTTCGGCCTGCGGCTGCGGGCCTGTGGTGAAAACCCCCAGGCGGCGGATTCGCTGGGCATCAATGTAAAGAAGATGCGCTATGCCGGCACCACCATTTCCGGCGCGCTGGCCGGTATGGGCGGCTTTGTCTACGCGGTGACCACCGCCAACTGTTCGGCCAACGGCGATGTGGCGGGCTTCGGCTTCCTGGCGCTGGCGGTTATGATCTTTGGTAACTGGAAGCCGCTGAATGTGGCGGGCGGCGCGCTGCTGTTCGGTCTGTTTAAGTGCATCGCGGCGTGCTATTCCACGCTGGATATCAACGGCGACGGCATCTACGCGCTGACGGAACTGGGCTTGAACGCCAACTTCTACCGGCTGCTGCCGTATGTCATCACGCTGGTCGTGCTGGCCTTTACCTCCAAGAGTTCCCGGGCCCCCAAGGCCGAGGGTATCCCCTACGATAAGGGACAGAGATAAAAAGGCAAAACCAATCTTAAGCAAAGGGCGGCTCCTGCGGGGGCCGCTTCCTTTTGGCCGGGGGAAGATCATTGACGGGCGGGCGGAAAATTGGTATGCTATTAGAATGATCTCCCGGTATGGCGGCCGCAGAGAAAAGGTATGGCCGCAGACCCGCGAAGGCGCGCAGGCGCGGCGGAGCGGGGGAGGGCCGGCCCCGGCTTTGGCGGGGCGGCCCGACGGAGAGCGGAGCCGTGCCTGCGCGCATCCGGAAGGCCGGGGGAAGAAAGCATTTTGGGCAAGAGAGATAGGAGGTTCCGGAATGGAGCATCTTGATGCAAGACTGGGTACCATAGCGGCTATGGTGCCGCGCTGCCGGGCGGTGGCAGATATCGGCTGCGACCATGGGCTGCTGGTGGCGGCTCTGCTGGAGGGCGGCCGCTGCGATTACGGCATTGCGGCCGATATTAACCCCATGCCGCTGGAGAAGGCCCGGCAGGAGCTGACCCGCCGGGGACTGCTGGCACAGAGCGAGTGCCGTCTGACCAACGGACTGTGCGGCATCGCGCCGGTGGGAGTGGATGTGGTAGTGATCGCCGGGATGGGCGGGGAGCTGATCGCGGATATCCTTTCCCGGTGGGACTATACCGAAAACCCGGCCATTACCTACCTTTTGCAGCCCATGACCCGGCCGGTACACCTGCGGCGGTGGCTGTATACTCATCGCTTTACCCTGCGGGAGGAGCGCTGCTGCCGGGCGAACGGTAAGCTGTATACGGTGCTGCGGGCGCAGTACACCGGCTGCGCTACCGAGGAGACCCCGGCGGCGCTGTACTTTGGGGCGCTGGACCTGAAAAATGACCCGCTGGCCGGGGAGTACCGGGAACAGGTGCTGGGACGCCTGCAGCGGCGTATCACCGGGCTGGTGGAGGCCAAGCCCGGCCCCGAGCGGGACGCCGAGCTGGCGGAAGCGACAAAGCTGCTGCTGGCGCTGCGATAAAACTGAAATTCTGCAGGGGGCAGGGCGGGGCGCAGCCCCCCCGGCTGCCGCTGCGGCCGCCGATGAGGG
>URGQ01000050.1 GCA_900547385.1 uncultured Oscillospiraceae bacterium
CGGCGGGACGCAAGGCCCGCTGGGGAAAGGAGGAGCGGCGGAGCGTTGGAGGGTTACCCCAAGCGTAAGCGGGGTGACCCGACATGGAGCGCAGCCCGCGACGACGCGTACGCACAAAAGGAACGCCCCGGCGGCGAGCCGTACAAGCCGTCACCCTCCGGCGACTCTGCGACGCCTTTAGGCGACTACAAACTATCCCCTGCAGGGTAGGCATACAAATTTTGATATCTAAAAGGCCCCGCCCCGCCGCCAAGCGACTACCAACTTGGTCTAGAATTTCTTCTGCTGCCCATTCCTCGGCAAATCGTAGTCCCGCACCCGCGCGCCGCGACCCCTCTCTGCCCCAAAATATCATAATAATTCCCAGCCGCACTTCCCCAATAAAGCCCACTATTTATGCAATTATTTCCCAATAATTCCCAGCTCTGTAAACTTTCCATTAAATAAAGTGAAATATTAACCTTTGGACTGCAAAAAAGGCTCGATTTTGCCGTATTAGTGAAAGGACTTTTCTCACCGGCAAAAAATCTTTTCGCGTCGGTTCTCTCCCCGAATAACAAATCGAGAGCCTTTTTGCCCCACCGGTCAAACAGGGGCGCCGGTCTAAAATTTTTCTTCAGCAGACCTCATCGGGCAATTTGGGGGTCTGCCCCAGCGGGAACCCGCCTCCCACCAGCACCTTGAAAACTGAATAAACTCACCGCTTTTCCTCTGCCTCCAGCGCCGCTTTTACAAAGCCGTAAAACAGCGGATGCGGGCGGTTGGGCCGGCTCTTGAATTCCGGATGGAACTGACACCCCACATACCATGGGTGGTCCTTGATCTCCACGATCTCCACCAGCGCCCCATCCGGCGAGGTACCGGCCAGTGTCAGGCCGTCCTGCTGCAGCTCACACCGGAAGTCATTGTTGAACTCATACCGGTGGCGGTGCCGCTCGCTTATCTCCTTTTCCCCGTACAGAGAAAGGGCCCTTGTCCCCTCCGCCAAAACACAGGGATACCGCCCCAGCCGCATGGTGCCGCCCTTTTGGGTCACGCCCACCTGTTCCGGCATCAGGGCAATGACCGGGTGCGCGGTAGAACCGGAAAATTCAGCGCTGTTGGCATCCCGCCAGCCGGCCACATGCCGGGCAAATTCGATCACGGCGATCTGCATGCCAAGGCAGATGCCAAAGTATGGAATGTGCTTTTCCCGGGCATATCGGGCCGCCAGGATCATGCCCTCTATTCCCCGGTCGCCAAAGCCGCCCGGCACCAGAATGCCGCCGCAGCCGGCCAGGGTTTCCGCTATATTTTCCGGGGTCAAATTCTCGGAATCCACCCAGCGGATCTCCACCTCGGCATCGCAGGCCGTCCCGGCATGGAACAGCGCCTCTGCTACACTGAGGTAAGCATCCCGCAGACCGGTATATTTCCCTACCAGGGCAATTTCCACCCGGCGGTGCACCCCTTTTATCTTCTCCACCATGGCTGTCCATTCGGTCATATCGGGGGTCCGTTCTCCCAGGCCTAGCCGGCGGCAAACGGCATCGCACAGGCCCTCTTTTTCCAGCAGCAGCGGTACTTCATACAGAGTATGGGCCGTCACATTGGGGATGACACACCGCTCCTCCATATTGCAGAACAGAGCGATTTTATGCCGCACCTCCTCGGTGATGGGCGCCTCCGTCCGGCAAACCAGAATATCCGGCTGGATGCCCACCGAAAGAAGCTCCTTGACAGAATGCTGGGTGGGCTTGCTTTTCAGCTCTCCGGTGCCGGGGATGGAAACAATGAGCGGAACATGGATATACAGCACATTTTCCCGACCCTTTTCCACCGCTACCTGCCGGATGGCCTCCAGATAGGGCTGGCTTTCGATATCCCCCACCGTACCGCCGATCTCGCTGATGACCACATCGGTGTTGCCATCCTCCATGGCATAGATCCGCCGCTTGATCTCATCGGTGATATGAGGGATGATCTGTACCGTGCCGCCGAGATAGCCCCCCTGCCGCTCCCGGTTCAGCACCGTCCAAAAGACCTTGCCGGAGGAAACACTGGCATTGCCGTCCAAGGATTCATCCACAAACCGCTCATAGTGGCCCAGATCCAGGTCGGTTTCGGCGCCATCCTCGGTCACAAAGACCTCACCGTGCTGAAAGGGGCTCATGGTGCCGGGATCAACATTGAAATACGGGTCGAACTTCTGATTTTTGACCCGCAGGCCGCACTGCTTCAGCAATCTGCCCAGGGAAGCCGCGCAAATGCCTTTGCCCAAGCCCGAAACCACACCGCCGGTGACAAAAATGTACTTCATACTATTTTCACTCCTCACACATATTTACCTTTGCTTTTTCCTTCATTTGGCCGGATCACCGCGCAAAAGCCCCGCGGCGGAGAGGGCCGCCCATTGGGATCAGCCCGGCGGGCGCGCCGGCCGCTCCCGCCGAAAAAGTGTGTATCCTTGCCGAACAAAGGCGGCCAAATAAAACGCACCCGCCAAAAATGGGGTCAGCGAAGCCTGCCGCTTGACAGGACGGAACGCTGCCGCTCCTTGGGGGGTGCGTGGGTGCCGAGGCCGGATGGCCGGCCCGCCCTAAAAAACAGTTTAGATTATACTGCTGCAAGTATTGGCAGTCAATGCTGCATATTGGCAGAGATTTTTACTCTATTTCGGCGGTTTATTGGTGGGAAAATAGAAAACGCGAAAGTTGAGAAAATATTTCTTGCAATACGGTGGGAGATGCGATATGATAGAGTCGATCCCCCCTGTGGGGGCCTTTTATTTTTAGCAAAAAATCTCCCCCGGCAGCGGCACTTGGCTACCGGGGGAATGTTATTTACAGGTCGATCCGCTCAAAGTTTTTCTGTGCCTTTTGGCAGCTGAGGGCGGTCATCCCCATAAAGAGCAGCACCCCTGCCGCCAGCACGATGAGCTGCATCCCAAAGCCCTCGGTTTGGGAGTTCATCGCCGCCATGCCGGGGAAATGGTGCAGCGCTTCCGCCAGGCAGATGACCGCAAACCCGGCGATGCTGTACAGGATAAAGGGCTTACCCAGCCCATAGGCCGTGCGGAAAAAACCGCCGAGAAAAACACTGTTAAACAGGGCGAAGATGATGAGCAGCCAGCCCAGGTAGGCAAAGTTCGCGTTCATCATGGCATTTTTGGTGTAGACAGCGGCTTCCCGCAGGGCCGTCAGCCGCACCGCGGTGAGCACCGCGCACAGCAGCCAGCCCAGGAGCTCGATGAGGACGCAGAAGGTGTACTTGGCCCGGACGACATCCTGCTTTTTGCAGGGCAGCAGCGCCGTATACAGGATATCGTTGCTCTCCCTTGCCATCTGGAAGGTGTAGAAGATGCCCAGCGTGATGAAGAACCCCCCCACCAAAATGGGATAGCCGGGGATCAGGGTCATAAGGGCAAAGGCCAAAAAGAAATAGGTGATGGGCGCGGCAGTGAGCCGCAGCTCCTTTTTGAGCAGCTTATTCATGCTTCTCCCTCCTTTTCCATGTGCACCATGATCTCCTCCAGCGTGGGTTCCTCCACCGGCAGCCCCTCAAACAGCGGGGTCCTCTCCCGGCGGATGAGCAGGGTGTCGCCGGCCTTTTCGCGGCAGCGGCCCAGCACCGCCGCCTGCTGTTCGGCGGTCAGCCCGCCCTGCCGGCGGATCAGCCGGTAGCTCTGCTGAAATTCCCCGATGGGCCCAGTGGCCAGAATTTCGCCCTTTTGGATGTAGGTGATATCATCGGCGCATTTTTCCAGGTCGGAGGTGATGTGGGTGGAAAACAGGATAGCCACGCCCTCCTCCGCCAGCCGCAGGAAAATTTCCAGCAGCTCCTCGCGGGAAACGGGGTCCAGCCCGCTGGTGGGCTCATCCAAAAGCAGCAGCTTGGCATGGTGAGAAAGAGCCAGCGTCAGCAGGAATTTGACCTTCATGCCCTCGCTGAGCTCCCGCAGGCACTTGCTCTCATCCAGCGAAAAGCGCCGCAAATAATTCCGGTAGGCGGCATCATCCCAGCCGGGATAGAAGGAGGCCGTCATGCGGGCGATCTCCCCGACCCGGCGGCGCTGATAGTAGCTGGTGCCCCCCGCCGCGTAGCCGATCTGCTCCTTGATCCGCTGTTCATTTTGGGCAAAGGGCAGCCCAAAGTAGCGGATCTCCCCGGCATCGGGGTGGACCAGCCCCAGGATGGATTTGAGAGTGGTTGTTTTACCGGCGCCATTGCGGCCGATAAAGCCCATAATGCGGCCTGCCTCCAGTGAGAAGCTGACCTCACTCAGAGTAAAGGCGGGGTAATTTTTGCGCAGGCCCTGCACCTGCAATACGGTATCGTTCATGCGGTTTCCTCCTTTTTGCGGGCCAGCAGACCCTGGTAAACATCGGTGATCATGGTGCTGATGACCGTTTCCTCCAGATTGAGATAGCCGGTGACCAGCATACTGGCAATGCCATGGATGAAGATCCACAGCTCGATGTGCAGCGTGTAGGCGGCCTGTTCCTCCAGCCCGGTGTTTTTCATAATAAGGCCGATGATTCGGCGGGTCAGTTCATCCTCCGCGGGCTGCGGCTCGCCGGTCCTGTCCCGCATAAAAAGCTCCTTGAAGAGCTGGGGCTGCCGGCGGGCAAAGCTGATATAGGCCATGCCGGAGGCCTTGTAGGGCGGGTACTGGCCCTCCTTCATCTGCTGCTCGATCCAGCGGTTATATTCGGCGTAACCGGCGGCAAGGACATCGTGCTGCAGGGCGCCCATACTGCTGTAATTGCTGAAAATGGGCTGGGTAGAACACCCCAGCGCCGCGGCCACGGCCCGGGCATTCACCGCCTCCATCCCCTTTTGGCGCAAAATTTCCAGCGCGGCGGCGATGATCTCCTCTTTGGTCACCTTTACTTTGGGCGGCATAGCGGTCTCCTTTCTGATAGCTTATGTTATATATCATATGTTATTGTATAGCCGTACCTCTTTTTTGTCAAGGCCCGGCGGCAACTTTTCCCTGGGGCGGTTCCCCCTTTCCCCCATGGTGAATAGCATGGGATGGGAGCCTCCCCTTAGCGCGCTCCCGGAAAGGTTATGAGAATTATGGAGATTTTTCATCTTGATGATATGACCCCCGGCCAGCGGGCCGAGGTGCTGGAGCTGCGCACCGAAAGCCGGATGCGGCGGCGGCTTTTGGACCTGGGGCTGGTGCCGGGCACCCGGGTGGAATGCGTAGGACAAAGCCCCGGCGGCGACCCCAAGGCGTATCTCATCCGGGGGGCGGCGGTGGCCATCCGCAGCGAGGACGCCAGGACCGTAACAATGCGGCGGGTGGTGGTGTGATGGCCCGCCGAACGGAAATCCCGCCGGGGGAGGTCATCACCATAGCCATGGCCGGCAACCCCAATGTGGGCAAAAGCACGCTGTTCAACGCGGTGACTGGCCTGAACCAGCACACCGGCAACTGGCCCGGCAAAACGGTGGCCAGCGCCGAAGGGCTCTGCCGGCACGGCGGCAAAGCCTACCGTCTGGTGGATCTGCCCGGTACTTATTCGCTGCTGGCCCATTCCGCGGAGGAGGAGGTGGCCCGGAATTTCCTGTGCTTTTCCCGGCCGGAGGCGGTGTGCATCGTCTGCGACGCCACCTGCCTGGAACGGAACCTCAACCTGGTTTTGCAGACCTTGGAGATCACCCCGCGGGCGGCCATCTGCCTGAACCTGATGGACGAAGCCAAAAAGCGGAAGCTGCGCATAGAGCCCGCCCGGCTGGAGGCGCTGCTGGGGGTGCCGGTGATGGGCTGTACCGCCCGGCAGAAAAACACCCCGGCGCGGCTTTTCTCGCTGCTGGAGCGGGCAACCGAAGGCGAAGAAAACAGACGGTCCTATATGCCGCGGTACCCGGAGGAAATAGAAAGGGCGCTGGTCCCGGTGTGCCGGGCGCTGCAAAAAAAGGACTGCCGGGGGCTTGCCCCCCGGTGGGTGGCGCTGCGGCTGCTGGAGGGCGACCCCACGCTGATGGAGGAGCTGGACCGGCACCTGGGGCCGGATTTCCGGCGGGACGCGGGACTTTTTATAGCGATGACAGAGGCGGAAAGACTGCTGGCCGAAGGGGGCATTCCCCAGGGGGAGCTGCCAGACCGCATAGTGGCCACGCTGGCCGGGGAAGCCAGCCGGCTGGCCGAGGCCGTGGTGACCGGAGAGGAAAAAAGCTACTCCACGGCCGACCGAAGGCTGGATAAGGTGCTGACCGGCCGCCGCTGGGGCATCCCCATTATGCTGGGGCTGCTGGCAGTCATCTTTTGGCTGACCATCAGCGGGGCCAATCTGCCCTCGGCCCTTTTGGCCAAGGGGCTGTTCCGTTTGCAGGATCTGCTTAGCGGGGCGCTGCTGGGGCTGGGGGTGCCGCTTTGGCTGCACGATGCCCTGATCCTGGGCGTTTACCGGGTGGCGGCCTGGGTGGTTTCGGTGATGCTGCCGCCGATGGCGATTTTCTTTCCGCTTTTCACCCTGCTGGAGGATATGGGTTACCTGCCCCGGGTGGCCTACAACCTGGACCGGCCGCTGAAACGCTGCGGTGCCTGCGGCAAGCAGGCCCTTACCATCTGCATGGGGTTTGGCTGCAATGCCGCCGGGGTGGTGGGCTGCCGCATCAACGATTCGCCGCGGGAACGGCTGCTGGCCATCCTGACCAACAGCTTTGTCCCCTGCAACGGGCGTTTCCCCACGCTGGTCAATCTTATCCTGCTCTTTTTTGTGGGAACGGCGGCGGGGCCGGGGCAATCGGTTCTTTCCGCACTGCTGCTGACCGGATTTATCCTGCTGGGGGCGGCGGCCACCTTTGCGGTGACCGGGCTCCTTTCCCGGACGGTGCTGCGGGGCGTGCCTTCCTCCTTTACGCTGGAGCTGCCGCCCTACCGGCGGCCCCAATGGGGGCAGGTCATCGTCCGCTCGGTCTTTGACCGGACGCTGTTTGTGCTGGCGCGGGCGGTGAAGGCGGCGGCCCCGGCCGGACTGCTGCTGTGGCTCATGGCGAACCTGACCATAGGGGGGAGCACCATTCTGGCGCACTGCGCCGGTTTTTTGGAGCCGGCGGGGCGTGCCCTGGGGATGGATGGGGTCATTCTGCTGGCGTTTCTCCTGGGACTGCCGGCCAATGAGATCGTAGTGCCCATCATGCTGATGGGATATCTTTCCCAAGGGGTTTTGCAGCAGCCGGAGGGGCTGGCGCAGATGCAGGGGGTCTTTTTGGCAAACGGGTGGACGCCGGTGACGGCCCTGTGCGTGATGCTCTTTATGCTGATGCACTGGCCCTGCGCCACCACGCTGATGACCATACGGAAGGAAACCGGCAGCCTGAAATGGACGCTGCTGGCGGCGGCGCTGCCCACCCTGTGCGGGACCCTGGCCTGCCTGCTGGTGAATGGGCTGTACCGGTTGGTGACATGAGAAAACGGCCCATCCCAAGGCGGGGTGGGCCGCTGAACGGCTGATTTGGGTTTATTACAGATCGGCTTTGGTTTTGCCGTAGCGGGTCATCAAAAGCTCCGCCAGGATGGAAACGGCGATCTCCTCCGGGGCCTCTCCGCCCAGGGAAAGCCCGATGGGGGCATGGACGGCCGCCACTTGCGCCGGGGTGATGCCCTGTGCGAGCAGCTTTTCCCGGATAGCGGCGATTTTACGGCTGCTGCCGATCATGCCGGTATAGGCGGCATCCCGGTGATGGAGCACCCCGCCCAAGGCTTCACCATCGGTGGCGTGACTGAAGGTGGCCACCACATAGTAGGCGCCGGCAGGCAGGGGCACTTCGGCCAAGGCGGGGCCGAAATTTTCCAGGGGGATGAAGTGATCGGCAGCGGCAATGGCGGAGCCGATTTGATCCTCACCTCTGGTATCCAGCAGGGTGGTGGCAAAGCCCGCCAGCCGGGCCGCCCGCAGAAGGGCCAAGCCCACATGGCCGCCCCCGACCATAACGAGCTGGGGACGGGTGCTGCGGCAGCTTTCGATAAAGACGGTGAGCGAACCGCCGCAGGCCTTTCCTTCGGCGGAAAGCGGGGAATCCAATTCATAATGGCGGACGGCGTTTTTGCCCTCTGCCAGCAGGGAGAGGGCATCCCGGCGGGCCAACTGTTCCCCGGCCCCGCCGCCGATGGTGCCGTAGATAACATTTTCCGAAAGGACCAGCATTTTGCCCTCGGTGCGGGCCGTCCCGGCCGATTCCACCAGGGTGACAGCGGCATAGGGGATGCCGGCTTCCAGCAGCTCGGCTTCCTTTTGGGCAAGCTCCAGACGATCCATGAAAGGGACCTCCTTTACTGTTCGTGCTCCACATGGTCGATGATGAGCTGCATGAAGCCCTTCATCTGCGGGGTGAGCCATTTATTCTTGTGGTAGATGATGTGCTGATACATATTGGACTTGAACTCCGGCACCCGGAAGGGGACCAATTCGCCGGATTTGAGGTACTCCGAGGCGACATACATGGGCAGGACCGAATAGCCGACATTTTCCCGCACCATGCGGGCAACGATCTCGGTGCTGCCGATCTCCAGAATTGGGGCGACAACCAGGTCGTGCTCCGCCAGCAGGCGTTCAAAGGGAATGCGGTAGCTTTCGCCGGCTTCGGTGAGGACACAGGGGTAGGTGACCAGCTCCCGCAGGGGGATGGGCTCGCCGCGGGCGGCCAACTGGGAATGGGGAGCGGTGACAAAGACGGTTTCCTCCGGGCGGCACAATGGAATCTCCCAATCGGGGCTGTACTGCTTTTCATCCACAAAGTAGATGAAATCGACATCGTTGCGGCGCATCATTTCCAGCAGGCCATCGGCCGTGGAGGTGCGGACGACGACATTGACCCGGGGGAACTGCCGGTGGAATCCGGCAATGAGCCGCCAGACCACCGAGGCGCCCAGGGATTCCATGGTGCCGAGCCGCAGGGTGCCCTCAGGCTCCGGGGCGGTGCGGACGGCATCCCGGGCGCGTTCCGCGGCCTTGATGATCTCCCCGGCCTGCTGCAGGAAAGCCTGTCCGGGGGTTGTGAGATTGACCGAACGGCCGATGCGCTCAAACAGCGGAACGCCGAGCTCGGTTTCCAGCTGACGGATCTGCACGGTGACGGCAGATTGGGAATAGCCTAGTTCCTGCGCAGCGTGGGTAAAGTTTTGCAGCTCCGCCACCCGCAGGAAGGTGGTAATATTGCGAAGTTCCATTTGCTCTGCCCTCCCTATATTGGAAATTACCGTATTATCATAACAAATTTTCATTGTGTGGTCAAGAATAAATAATGAGGTTAAGGAATTAGATTTCCTCTTTATGGTATTTTTTGAAACAAAAAGAAACACCCCAAATGGAGTGCTTCTTCGTGGTGCACCATCAGGGACTCGAACCCGGGGCCC
>URGQ01000051.1 GCA_900547385.1 uncultured Oscillospiraceae bacterium
CCGCCCTGCCCCCTACCGGCAAAAAGGCTCCCCCTCACCCATCCTGGGCAAGGGGGAGATCCTCGCTTATTTACAGCAGGTAGAATAAATAACTCGCCACGCTCAGTACGATCAGTACCGCCAGAATCAGCGCCACGATCCGTTTCATTTTGTCCATTCGGTCTCCTCCTTACGCTGTCACCAGCACGATCTCCCCGTCTTTTTCTTCCGCGTGGATCAACGCCGGCGGCTGTTCGGGGCAGCCCGCCAGCAGCGTGCAGATGGGATCTTCCACTCGGCGTCGCAGCACATTCCGCAGGTCCCGGGCGCCGCTCTTGTGTCCGTAGGCTTCAGTAGCCGCCAACCGCAGTACCCCGTCGTCCCAGCCAAACTTGATCTCCCGCTCTGCCAGGCCCTTTTTCAGCTCCTCCAGCATTAGGGCGGCTATCTTTTCCATATCCTCCTCGGTCAGCGGGCGGAACACCACCACTTCGTCCACACGCGCCAGGAACTCCGGCCGCAGGAACTGCCGCAGCGAGGTCTCCGCCTTGTCCTTGGCATCGTCATAGCGGGTCTTATCAAAGCCCAGGGCGCTGCCCTGCCGCTCGCTGCCCGCGTTGCTGGTCATAATGATGATGGTATTCTCAAAGGAGACCTGCCGGCCCTGCGCATCGGTGATGCGTCCCTCGTCCAGAATTTGCAGCAGGATGTTCATCACATCGGGGTGCGCCTTCTCTATCTCATCAAACAGCACGATGGAATAGGGTCTGCGCCGTACCTTTTCGGTCAGCTGTCCCGCCTCATCATAGCCCACATAGCCGGGGGGCGAACCGATGATGCGCGAAACCGAGTGCTTCTCCATAAATTCCGACATGTCCAGCCGGATCAGCGGCTCCACATTGTCAAAAAGCTCCTCGGAGAGCACCTTCACCAGCTCGGTCTTCCCCACGCCGGTCGGCCCCACAAAGATGAAGGACGCCGGGCGCTTTTTGGCGGAAAGCCGGATGCGGCTGCGGCGCACAGCGGCCGCCACGGCGCTCACCGCTTCGTCCTGCCCAATGATCCGCTTCTTCAGGCCGGTTTCCAGGTCGGCCACCTTCTGCAGCTCGCTTTCCTTTACCTTGCTGGCCGGGATCCCGCTCCACAGCTCAATGACCTTGGCCAGGTGAGCCTCCGTCACCGGGGAGTTAAAGGCCGCGTCGTGCAGGGCGTCCATCCGCTCCTCCAGCCGGGCGATCTCGCTTTTCAGCTCCGCCATGCGCTGGTAGTCTATCTCCGCCCCCTCCTCGGGGTTGATGACATCACTGAGGGCCCGCTGCTTTTCTTCCCGGTCCGCAGCCAGCTTATCGTACTCGGTCTGCGCCGCGCATTCCAGGGAGGCTGTCGAGCAGGCCTCATCCAGCAGGTCTATCGCCTTATCGGGCAGGAAGCGATCCAGGATGTACCGCTCGGAGAGCACCACAGCCCGCTCCACCATAAAGTCGCTCACCTTTACACGGTGGTAGTCCTCGTAGTATTTCTTAATGCCCCGCAGCACCTGGATGGTGTCCTCAATGGTCGGCTCTCCCACCTTCACGGCCTGGAAGCGCCTCTCCAGCGCAGCATCCTTTTCAATGTTCTTGCGGTACTCGTTAAAGGTCGTAGCACCAATGACCTGAATTTCTCCGCGGGAAAGCGCCGGCTTTAGAATATTGGCGGCGTTCATGCTGCCCTCACTGTCACCCACGCCCACCAGGGTGTGCACCTCGTCAATGAAGAGGATGACATTGCCGTGTTTCTTTACATCCTCCACCAGGCCCTTCACCCGGCTCTCAAACTGCCCGCGGAACTGGGTACCGGCCACCAGCCCGGTCAAGTCCAGCATGTAGACCTCTTTTTGGGCGATCTTGGCGGGCACCTTGCCCTCCACGATGCGCTGGGCGATGCCCTCGGCGATGGCGGTTTTGCCCACGCCCGGTTCACCGATGAGGCAGGGGTTATTCTTGGTGCGCCGGTTCAGGATCTGCACCACCCGGTAAATTTCCTTTTCCCGCCCGATGATGGCGTCCATCTTACCCTCGCGGGCCTTGCGGGTCAGGTTCTCGCAGTAGTTTTCCAAGTATTTATACTTGGGCGCGCCTTTTTCGGGTTTTTCCTTTTTGGGCGGAGGGTTCCCTTCCCCCTCGGCGTTTTCTTTTTCGCGGTTCATCAACCCGCCAAAGAGGTTCTGCATAAAGGGGAACGGCATGGCCCCGCCTTTTTCAAAGCCGTCCTCGCCATCCTCCATATCGCCCATCACTTCCATCATCTGGTCGCTCATTTTATCCAGGTCCTCCTCGGAAAGACCCATCTTATTCATCAGGTCATCCACCGGCTTCAGACCCAACTCCTTGGCGCACGGGAGGCACAGCCCCTCGCTTACCGTCTGTCCATTCTCCATCCGGGTCATATAGATGACCGCCAGCCGCTTTTTGCAGCGGGAGCACAGCATATTGTTCTTATCCATCGTTCCACTTCCTTTCGTGGGGAGTATCATTCCGCAGGGCTGACACGCCGCCCGGCCCCGTTTTTCGGCGGCACAAATCCGCGCTGGCTGCGTCAAGGGCCTTGTCAGGCATCAGTCCATTTTCAATGGACACAAGCCTGTCAGCGGCCCATTTCCTTGCCATCCCATGATTTTTACCGTCGCAAAACGGGTGCGAACACTTTCTAACATAAAATCGCTTTTATTGTTATGCCCGTTCCCGGGCAGGATTTACACAGGAAATTCAAACTGCACAAACCAATTGAGGATCGTCGATTTCTGCACCACAGCCGTATTCAACCAGCTCCACTCATTTTCGCTAAATGTGATCAGCACCGCCGCCGCCATTCCGATGAGATAGCACAGCAGAAAGGCTTCCGCCGCGCCCAGCACACCGCCCAGCACCCGGTTCACACCGCCCACCACCGGCACCCGGTTCACATTCCGGGTCAGCTTTGCCAGTGCCCGCACTATGACCATCGCCACCAGGAAAATGACCAGGAACGCCACCATCGTCAGCAGAGCCACCATCACGGTCCGCAGGGCATCCCCCGCCGCCCCGGTAATGGTATCGGTCGGGTCTATGCGGTCCAGCAGCTCTGCAAAGGTTTGCAGCTTCTGCCGCAGGGTATCGCTTACGGCTGTTTGCAGCCGCTCCGCCAGGTAGCCATCGTACAGCCAGGCCGCGGCCTTGCCGCTCAGCAAAGCCGCCACAATGCAGGCCGCCGCCAGCCCCAGCAGATGGATAAAGGAACTAACAAACCCCCGCCCCACTGAGCGGATCATCACAAACAGGATCACCGCGATCAGCGCAAGATCCCAAATCAATGAAGGGGTAAAAATATCTCTCATTTTGCCGCCCCCCTTTCTCTCTTTTCTCGGGTTTTCATCGTTATGGCGGCACAGCTCCATTTTGTCTCGGGCCGACCCTCCATTCCATTCCGGGCAGCCCTCGCCCATTTCGCTGCGCCGCCCCAGGCCCTCTGCCATTACAGCCGCCGGTGGGTCAGCCCCTCCTCGGTGATGCAGTAATAGCCGTTCTGCCAGGGCGCTATCTGCTGGATACCGCTCTCCTCCCGGTCGCTCACCTCGGTCAGGGCGACATCGCCCAGCAACAGGGTGTTTTCGGTCAGGATCAGCACCCGGTTTTTCTCGGTATGCAGAGAAAGCACCCGCTCCGCCACGGTTCTGGTGCCCACTGCCGCCAGTGTGGCATCATAGGCCGTCACCGTTACTCCGGCCGCCTCCCGGCTGTCGCCGCATGCGGTGTAAAGCGTCCCGCCTTCGCCAATGGCCATCGCCGTCGGCGTTTCGGCAAAGCGGGCCTCATACAGCACCGTCCCATCGGTGGAAATCACCCTCGCACCCCGGTCGGTCACAGCCAGCAGCTTATCGCCGCACCACTGGGCTTTCAGCAGGATCTCATCCGGCCAGCTCAGCGAAACCGCCGGCTGCCGCCCGGTCATATCGTGCAGCTTGATGCCGCACCCCAGGGCTCCGCCGCCGCTGGTCACGCCGCCGGCCGCCAGCCAGGTGCCCTTGCCGTTCAGCGCCAGCACCGAAAGATAGCAGTCCCCGCTCTCCAGCAGGAAAATTTCCTCCCCGCGGGCGTTATACACCGTCACCGCGGAAAGTCCGCTGCCGCCCCGCCGGGAAAGCGCCACCGTGCCCTTATCGTTCAGGGTGCCGCCCAGCAGGATGCCGCTGCCGGTGCCGCTTTGCAGCGTCTTGGTCTTATTGGTCAGCATCCAGTCGGTGCCGCCCACATCGTAGGTCAGCAGCCGCCCGCCGGAGTACACACTCACAGGGCTGTTGTAGCTGTGCAGGAACTCCCCGGTAATGACTCCCCCGGTATTGTATACCGTCACGCTGCCCTCGGCGCACAGGGCTACGCCGCCCTTTACCCCGATGAGTTGCCTTGTTTCCTGTCGGTCCAGCGTCACAGGGAAGCCCTTGCCCCCCCGCAGCGAGGCCGCGAGGTTCGTCAGGTGGCTACTCCACCCCAGCTGCCGCCCCACAAAGAAAGTCAGCCCGATGACGGCAACCACCGCCAGCACAATGGCCAGCTTTTTGGTTCTCCGCCAGTTTTTCTTACGGCGGCGTCTGCGGCGCGCTTCCTCAAATTCCGTCAGTTCGCTCACAGTTCCGCCTCCTTTTGCTCGTAGAATACCCGCTCCAGATAAAGCCCGCAGGCGGGGGCTGTTTTGCCGGCTCTTTCCCGGTCCTCACTGCGCAGGATGGCCGTGATCTCCCCCGGGGGGTATTTGCCCTGTCCTATTTCCAGCAGCGTCCCGGCGATGATGCGCACCATGTGGTAGAGGAACCCATCCCCGGTCACCGTCAGGTGTATTTCATCGCCGGTTTGGGTCACGGCGCATTCGGTCAGGGTACGCACCCGTTCCTCGGGGGGGATTTTTCCGCCCGAAGCGCAAAACGCCGAAAAATTGTGGGTGCCCAGCAGCCGCTTCGCCGCCCGGTCCATCGCTTCGGCATCTACGGGGCGGGGCAGCTGTACCGCCACCCCCTCCCGGAACGGATCTCTAGTCGCGCTTTGGTACCAGCGGTAGCGGTAGCGCTTGGCCACGGCATCATACCGCGGGTGGAAGTCCTCCTCCACCGCACAGCAGCCGGTTACCGCTATCTCCTTCGGCAGGTTCACATTCAGCGCCCGCTGCAGCGCCTCCGGCGGGATGCGGCAGCTCTCGCATTTCAGCGCCGCCACAAAGCCCACCGCATGCACCCCACTATCAGTGCGGGAGCAGCCGGTCAGCTCGCCCCGCTCGCCAAAGAGCCGTTCCACGGCATCCTGCACGGCGCCGCAGATGGTCGGGGCGTTCGGCTGGACCTGCCAGCCGCAGTAATGGGTCCCCAGCCAGCGCAGGGTCAGTTTGTATCGCATGGATGGAGCACCCCCAATCTTATCGTATCACAAAGTTGTTACCAAATCGTTGGCAAGAGATTAACATATTTGTTCAGCAGGATCACCCCGGCAAAAACCGCCGCGGTCACCACACTGGAGATGAAGTCCCGGCCGTGCAGCTTCATCTGCTTCATACGGGTGCGGCCCTCGCCGCCGTGGTAGCAGCGGCACTCCATGGCCAGCGCCAGCTCATCCGCCCGGCGGAACGCCGAAACGAACAGCGGAATGAGAATGGGCAGCAGCGCCTTGGCCCGCTGCATCACGCCGCCGCTTTCCAGGTCGGCACCCCTTGCCTTCTGGGCGGACATGATCTTATCCGTTTCCTCGATGAGGGTGGGGATAAAACGCAGCGCGATGGTCATCATCATGGCCAGCTCGTGCACCGGCAGCTTGATCTTCTTAAGGGGCGACAGCAGCCGCTCTATGCCGTCGGTGAGGGCGATGGGCGAGGTGGTATAGGTCAGCAGCGAGGTGCCCGCGATGAGGCACAGAATTCTGACCGACATGAATACCGCCGTCTCGATGCCCTCCCTGGTGATCTTGAGGAACTTCCACTGCCACAGCGGGTCGCCGGTGGAAAGGAACAGGTTCAGCACCGCCGTAAAGATGACGATGGGCACCACCGGCTTCATGGATTTCCAGATCATCGAAAGGGGAATACGGCTGATAAGATAGGCCGCGAAGCCGAACAGCACGCCCAGTAGCAGACCCCACATGTTATCCGCCACAAATAGCATCACGATGTAGAGGATGGAAAGCAGGATCTTGATGCGGGGGTCCATTTTGTGAATGGCGCTCTTCCCGGGGAAATACTGACCAATGGTAATATCACGGATCATCGGGCGGCACCCCCTTTCACGGCATTCAGGATGGCGGCAGCCGCGCCCTCCACGGTGTAGATGTTGCCCGGCACCTGGTACCCGGCGGCCCGCAGCCCAGCAAAGACCCGGCTGATCTGCGGCACGGCCAGGCCCATGGCGGTCAGCTCCTCCACCCGGCTAAAGATATTTTCCACCGTATCGTACATGGCGGGCTTGCCCTCGGCGATCACCAGCACTTTCTTGGCGTACTGGGCTATATCCTCCATGCTGTGGCTCACCAGCAGCACGGTATTTTTGCGCTCCTCGTGGTATTCCCGTATCTCACCCAGGATGGTATCCCGGCCGCGGGGGTCCAGTCCCGCCGTCGGTTCATCCAGGATAAGCACCTTGGGGTCCATGGCCAGCACCCCGGCAATGGCCACCCGGCGCTTCTGCCCGCCGGAAAGCTCGAAGGGGCTTTTTTCCATCATGTCCTCGTGCAGCCCCACAAAGCGCAGCGACTCCCGCACCCGCTTTTCCACCTCCTCGGGGGGCAGCCCCATATTGGTGGGGCCGAAGGCCACATCCGCCGCCACCGTCTCGCCGAACAGCTGGTATTCCGGGTACTGGAACACCAGCCCCACCTTGAAGCGGAACCGCCGCAGGTCCTTTTTATCGGCCCACAGGTCCTCGCCGTCAATGTAGACCTTGCCCTCGGTGGGAGCCAGCAGGCCATTGAGGTGCTGGATGAAGGTGGACTTGCCGGAGCCGGTATGCCCGATGATCCCAGCAAACTCCCCCTCCTCTATCTCGATGTTGAAATCCTGCAGGGCGGCCCGCTCATAGGGGGTGCCCTGCGAATAAACATGCGTTAAATGCTCGGTTTTGATGATAGACATATTTGGCACGGTTCCTTCCTTAGCGGGTCAGCAGGGCTTCCAGCGCTTCTATGCACTCCTGCTCGTCTATGATATCGGCCTGCACCGGCAGACCGGCTTCCTTCAGTATCGTCATCAGCTCGGTGGTCTGTGGGACATCCAGCCCCACCTGCCGCAGCTCGGTCACATGGCTGAAAACCCGGCGGGGGGTATCGTCCATCAGCACCCGGCCGTCATCCATCACGATCACCCGGTCACAGGCGGCGGCCTCCTCCATGTAGTGGGTAATCAGCACCACGGTGATGCCCTTTTCGCGGTTTAATTGCCGCAGCACCTTCATCACCTCACGGCGGCCGCGGGGGTCCAGCATGGCAGTGGGCTCGTCCAGCAGGATGCACCGGGGCTGCATGGCGATGATGCCCGCGATGGCCACCCGTTGCTTCTGCCCGCCACTGAGCTGATGCGGCGCGCTTTCCCGGTATTCGTACATACCCACCGCTTTCAGGGCCTCATCCACCCGCCGGCGGATCTCAGCCGGCTCCACGCCCATATTTTCGGGTGCGAAGGCCACATCCTCTTCCACCACCGTCGCCACGATCTGGTTATCCGGGTTCTGGAACACCATGCCGGCGCACTGACGGATCTCGAAGAGCTTGTCCTCATCCCTGGTATCCATACCGTCCACCATCACGGTGCCGGTGCGGGGCAGCAGCACGGCATTGCAGTGCTTGGCAAAGGTGGATTTCCCGGAGCCATTGTGCCCCAGCACCGCCACAAATTCGCCTTCCCCTATGGTGATATTCACATCCTCCAGCACCAGCGGCAGGCCGGTCTCTTCCTCGTAACTGAAGGAGATATGCTCGGTTTCGATCAGCTTTTTCAAAATGCGTTCCTCGCTTTTTTCGTAGTCTTGGTCCCTGCTATGCCGTGCGGCACGGCAGCGGCTCTTGCCCCGCTTCTGCAGGGGGCTGGCACCCGGGCCGCAGGCCCGGCGGCAAAGCCGCCGAAGCGGACCTCCGGTCCGCTTGCCCGCCCAAAGGGCGGGCGGCCTGCGGCCCGCCCTGCCCCTTTTTTACTCCCTGCTGTGCCACACGGCGGTGGAGCCGCAAGGCAGGGGGCAGCCGGTGGCCTTTACCGGCAGCCCGATCTCGGAGGAGAAGGTAGTGCCCTTCCCCGCAAAGCGGCGGCTGACGGTGGTGTTCAGAATATACTCCATCACGCTGGGGCTCAAGCCCGTGGTGTAGGAATTGATGGCAAAAAACAGCGGGTTTTCGGTAAGCACCCCGGCGCACAGCTTTACCAGATCGTACACCGAGTCCTCCAGCTTCCATACCTCGCCGCCCGGGCCCCGGCCGTAGCTGGGGGGGTCCATAATGACCCCATCGTATAGACTGCCCCGGCGGATCTCCCGCTCCACAAATTTCTGGCAGTCGTCCACGATCCATCGGATCGACTTTTCCCCCAGTCCGGAGAGCTGCTGGTTCTCTCTCGCCCAGGCCACCATGCCCTTGCTGGCATCCACATGGCACACCGCGGCGCCCGCCGCGGCGCAGGCCAAAGTGGCTCCGCCCGTGTAGGCAAATAGATTCAGCACCCGGATGGGCCGCCCGGCTTTCTCGATCTTCTCCCGGAAGAAATCCCAGTTGACCGCCTGCTCCGGGAACAGCCCGGTGTGCTTAAAGCCGGTTGGGCTGATCTTGAATTTCAGATCCCGGTAGCCGATGGTCCAGAACTGGGGGTGGCTGCGGTAGATCTGCCAGCTGCCGCCGCCCGCCGAGGAGCGGTTGTACCGGGCATCGGCTTTCTGCCACTCGGGGCCCTTTTCCGGCCTCCAAATGACCTGCGGGTCCGGCCGGATGAGGATGGTATTACCCCACCGCTCCAGCTTTTCTCCGCTGCTGGTATCCAGGATCTCAAAGTCCTGCCACTGGTCTGCGATGCGCATGGTTTTTCTCACTTTCTGTCTTTGGTGGTTTCGTTCCGCCTGCGGCGGGGATGGACATGACATAGACTGTTGTCGCCTATCGGCGGCGCAAGTTTTACAAAAGATTTTAATCTGTACGCCTGCCGGCGGGGCGTTACTTTTCTATGAAGAAAAGTAACCAAAAGTCATTCAGGGCTGCGCCCTGAAAACCCGGTCGCCC
>URGQ01000052.1 GCA_900547385.1 uncultured Oscillospiraceae bacterium
CCGCCCTGCCCCCTGCAGTGACCCATCCCCCATCCCTCCCCGGAAGGAGCTGCCCCCATGTCCTTCACCCTCCGTCCCGCTGCCGAAAGCGACCTGCCCGCCCTTGCCGCTTTGGAATCAGCCTGCTTTGCCCACCCATGGAGCGAAAAAAGCCTGGCAGAAACGCTCGGCAACGGCCGCTCGCTGTTCCTTTTAGCGGAGCAGGCAGGGGAGCCGCTTGGCTACCTTGGCATGGAGTATGTGCTGGATGAGGGCGGCATCACCAATGTGGCGGTTTTTCCGGCACACCGCCGCCAGGGCATCGCCGATGCTCTGCTCAATGAGCTGCTGCGCCGGGCCAAAGGCCTTGGCCTTGCCACCGTTACGCTGGAGGTGCGGGAAACCAATGCCCCTGCCATTGCTCTTTACCAAAAACATGATTTTGTACCGGTGGGCCGCCGCAAAAACTACTATACCGCGCCGACAGAAGATGCTATACTGATGACAGTCACTCTGTAACTGAGTAAAAATAAAAAGGAGTGTATCACTATGAAAAAGAATCCCATCCACTTTTACTGGGGCCGTAAAAACGGCCTGGTCGTCACCCGTGAGGACGCCGAAGGCAACCACCCCGAGGTCATTTTCGTCAGCAATCAGCTTTCTCTGGATAAGCTGAAAAAGACCGGTGTCATCCTCCTGGCCGGACTGTTCCTGTTCTGGCGCATCAGCCGCCTGGTGCGCCGCATCACCCGCCGCCATCACCAAAAAGAAAACTAAGCCGGAGCCTGTATGAAAATTCTCGGTATCGAATCCAGCTGCGATGAGACCGCCGCCGCGGTCATAGAGGATGGTCGGAAAATCTGTTCCTCGGTCATCCATACGCAGGTGGAAGAACACAAGCTCTACGGCGGGGTCGTCCCGGAGATCGCCTCCCGCCGCCACATCGAATCCATCTGTGGGGTGACCGCCGAAGCGCTGGAGCAGGCAGGCCTTACCGCCCGCGAAGTGGATGCCGTGGCCGTTACTGCTGCGCCGGGACTCATTGGTGCGGTGTTGGTGGGGGTCAATTTCGCCAAGGGCTTGGCACTTTCGGCGGAAAAGCCCCTCATCCCGGTTCACCATATCCGTGGCCATGTGGCGGCAAATTATTTGGCTCATCCCGAGCTGGAACCGCCTTTTTTGGCGCTCATCGTCAGCGGCGGGCACAGCCATATCGTATTGGTGCGGGATTACTGCGACTACACCATCCTGGGCCGCACCACCGATGACGCCGCGGGCGAAGCCTTCGATAAGGCCGCCCGCTGTGTCGGCCTGCCCTATCCCGGCGGTGTGGCGCTGGATGCCATCTCGCACGAGGGCGATCCCCACGCCTACCCACTGCCTACCCCCCATGCCGAAGGGGAGTTCAACTTCTCCTTTTCGGGGCTCAAAACAGCGGTCATCAATCTGGCGCACAATGCCGAGCAGAAGGGCCAGCCCCTGGTCCCGGCCGATCTCGCAGCCAGCTTCTGCTGCCATGTCAGCGAGATCCTGTGGCAAAAGACCGCCCTGGCCGCCGAGCGCTGCGGCTGCGATAAAATTGTGCTGGCTGGCGGTGTTTCCGCCAATAGCTGGCTGCGGCGCCGCGCCGAACAGGGTTGTGCCGAAAAAGGCTGGCAGCTTTACATGCCGCCGCTTTCTCTCACCGGGGATAACGCCGCTATGATCGGCGCGCAGGCATACTACGAGTATTTGGCCGGCCACACGGCGGATGAATCCCTCAATGGCTTGCCCACCATGGAGATCACCGAACAGTTTGGGGCATAAGGGCTTATTAGCCCGCGCTTTTTCCGTTCGCGGAAACTTAACAAATTTGGTGGTAGCATTTCCCGCGGGGATAGGGTATAATAGATGCGTAAAAACAGGCCGGTTTTCCGGCTTTATCAGAAGGGAGATATAAAAATGGCACTTACTTCCAACAAGTCCGTTCTCAAATGGGTGGACGAGATGGTCGCTCTCACCAAACCGGATCATGTCGTCTGGATCGACGGCAGCGAGCAACAGCTGGAGGCGCTGCGCGCCGAGGCCTGCTCCACCGGCGAGATGATCAAGCTGAATGAGGAAAAGCTGCCCGGCTGCTATCTGCACCGTTCCGCGGTCAATGATGTCGCCCGTGTAGAAGGCCGTACCTTCATCTGCACCCGCAAGGAAGAGGACGCTGGTCCTACAAATAACTGGATGGACCCCAAGGAGGCCTACGAAAAGCTGGGCAAGCTCTTTGATGGCGCCATGAAGGGCCGCACCATGTATGTCATCCCCTACTGCATGGCGCATGTCGGCTCCCCCTTTGCCAAGGTGGGCATCGAACTGACCGACTCCATCTATGTCGTTCTCTCCATGGCCATCATGACCCGCATCGGCCAAAAGGTGCTGGATTTCCTGGGCGACAGCGATGATTTCGTCAAGGGCCTGCATTCCAAAAAGGACCTCTGTGAGGAGGACCGCTACATCGTCCACTTCCCGGAGGATAACACCATCTGGAGCATCAACTCCGGCTACGGCGGCAATGTGCTGCTGGGCAAAAAGTGCTTCGCCCTGCGCATCGCCTCCTTCCAGGCCAAATCCGAGGGCTGGATGGCCGAGCATATGCTCATCCTCGGCATTGAGAATCCCGAGGGCGAGACCAAGTATGTCACCGCCGCTTTCCCCTCCGCCTGCGGCAAGACCAACCTCGCCATGCTCATCCCGCCCAAGAAGTATGCCGATATGGGCTACAAGGCCTGGTGCGTCGGCGATGATATCGCCTGGCTGCGCATCGGCCCCGATGGCCGCCTTTGGGCTGTCAATCCCGAGTATGGCTTCTTTGGCGTAGCGCCCGGTACCAATGCCAAGAGCAACCCCAACGCCCTGGCCACCACCCGCAAGAATACCATCTTCACCAATGTGGTGCAGAACCTGGATGATAACACTGTCTGGTGGGAGAAGCTGGATAAGAATCCTCCCAAGCACGCGCTCAATTGGAAGGGCGAGCCCTGGGACGGCAGCGACGGCACCCCCGGCGCCCATCCCAATAGCCGCTTCACCGCGCCCAGCCACAATTGCCCCTGCCTCTCTCCCGAGTATGAGAATCCCAATGGCGTTCCGATCTCCGCCATCATCTTCGGCGGCCGCCGCGCCAAGACCGCTCCGCTGGTCTACCAGTCCCGCGATTGGGCCCACGGCGTCTTTGTAGGCTCTGTTCTGGCCAGCGAGACCACCGCTGCCGCTACCGGTGCTGTCGGTGTAGTCCGCCGTGACCCCATGGCCATGCGTCCCTTCATCGGCTACCATGTCGGCGATTATTTCGGCCACTGGCTGGAAATGGGCGAAAAGCTGGGCGACAAGGCTCCTAAGATCTTCCATGTCAACTGGTTCCGCACCGATGATGAGGGCAACTTCCTGTGGCCCGGTTTCGGCGATAATATGCGTGTTCTGCTGTGGATCCTGGCCCGCTGCGATGGCAAGGTCAGCGCCCGCGAGACCGAGATCGGCTACCTGCCCTATGTCAAGGATATCGATATCGAGGGGCTGGAAAACGACGGCAAGGAGTTCACCCACATGATGCTGGATGAGCTGCTCAGCGTCGATAAGGCCCTGTGGCGCGAGGATGCTGAGAACATCGAAGGCTTCTATACCTCCATCGGCGAGCGCCTGCCCGCCAAGCTGTGGGAGGAGTTGGAGACTCTCAAGAAGAACCTCGAATAAGTGTAACATTTGGCCGGCTCCCTCATCGGGCGATGGGGGAGCCTTTTCCCACTATTCTTACCCAAAAGACCGGAGGACGCCATGGAAAGCATCTTTGAGAATACCACCACCCTTACCCGCCAGAACCTCACCGAAATGGCCCGGGCCACCGTCCCCCGGTGGAGCCTGCTGGTCGGCATCATCCCGGCAGTTTTGGCGGTCGCCGCCGCCATTTGGGATCTTGCCCGGCGGGGGATCAGCCTGTGGGCGGGTTTGCTGCTGCTGGCGGCCTTTGCTTTGGTTATGACCACCTACGGCGCGCCCGCGCGGGTCGCGCTCAAGATCGCCAAGCGCAATTTTAAGAAATACGGCAGTGAGGTTACCGCCACCCTCTGCTTCTATGAGGATAAGGTCATTGTCCACAACCATCAGGAAGATTCCGAGGGGGACCTTCGCTACGAGCAGATTTTAGCCGTCCGTCAGAGCCCCCGGCTTTATCTGCTGGAGCTCCCCGGCAAAACCGCCCTGCTGCTGGAGAAGACCGCCTTCACCAAGGGCGCCCTGGAGGAATTCCCCGCCTTTATGCGGCGGAAATGCCCCGGCCGGGTCACATTTTGAGGAAAGTTCCCAATAAAAGACTTACATCCGGGAGAAAAGTGTGCTATACTATTCCTCGTAAAAAGTGTGATCTAAAATCCCGCGGTAACTCTTCTGATAGAAATAAGTCCTATGGGCGTAGTCTATTGCAAGTGCAAAAGATTACGCTCTTTATTATTTCTTTTACAGGAGGGCAGTAAAATGCCAAAGACCAAAACACAAAGGATCGTATTCGGGATATTGATGTCATTTTTTATGGCATATGGCATGGAGGTTTACAATATCGCCATCCGCATGGGTTACAATCTAACCGTGGGACAGGGCTTTTCGTCCATCACTTATCCGGTGTTTCTCGAAGCACTGAAGGAAGCAGTGGGGATGAGCGTGATTGTTTTTATCGTCTCCAATTTGGTCGGCAATCGGGCCGGGGCCGCCTTTATGGCAAAATACTGTGCCCCCGACAAGGATAACCCCTATTTCTGCCGCGTTATGCGCCAGGCCGGCACCATATTGGTCATGTGTCCCCTTATGAGCCTTATCGCGTCCATCCTTTTTCAAGTCATTTTGGGTGGCCAGCTGCTATTTCGGCTGCCGGCCATCTGGATTGGGACGGCCATGAAAAACTTCCCGATGGCCTTCTTCTGGAACATGTTCGTCGCCGCGCCCCTCGTCCACTGGATATTTGAAAAATGGAACAGCAGAGCCCGCTAAAAACAACCCGCTGGACAATATCAAAAAAGGCCCCCACCTCACGGTGAGGGTCTTTTCTATCGTTATATCACTTTTTTCTTCAGCCACCGGCCGCTCAGGCACCGCGGCAGATAAAAGGCAATGCGTATGAACCAGTCCGCCACAATGGCCACCCACACGCCCATAATGCCCCACCCGAAGGAAACAAACAGGTGGCTGCACAGAATGCGTCCCAGCCACATGCCGGTCATCGCGCCAATCAGGCAGAACCGCACATCGCCCGCCGCCCGCAGACAGGGAGTAATGGTAAAGGCCAGCGGGTACAGCGTCACCACAATGCAGAAGTAGAACCGCAGCAGCCGCAGCGCCACCGCCGTGGTCTCCGGCGTCAGCTTAAACAGCGAGAGAATGGGATCGGCAAAAAGCAGTGTCCCGCCCGCCGTAATAAAGAGGCAGATATAAGCCAGCCCCACCAGCCACTTGGTGTAGTATTTGGCATCCTCAGCTTTGCCGGCCCCCAGGCATTGCCCCACTATGGGGACTGCCGCCAGGTGAATGGCCGAGGTCGGAATCAAGATGATGCTCTGCAGCGTGTTCATCACTGCGTTGGCGGTAATGGCTGCCGTCACCAGCGTGGAGACCAGACTTGCCACCAGCAGCTTACCAATGTTAAAGGCCGCGCTCTCCAGCCCGCTGGGGATGCCGATACGCAAGACCCGTCCGAACATCTCCTTTTGAAACCGCAGGTCGCCAAAGGAATGCATCCCCACCTTGCAGTCCGGCCGCAGCAGCTTATAGAGCATAATAACAGCACCCAGAATGCGGGAAGCCAGGGTAGCTAGCCCGGCGCCCAGCACCTCCAGCCCAAAGCCATAGATCAATATGGCGTTGCCGATGAGGTTCAGTGCATTGGCCGCTGTGCTCACCGTCATCGAAAGCTTGGAGTTGCCCACTGCCCTAAATACGCTGGCCCCTACATTATACAGCGCCAAAAAAGGATAGCTTATTATAGAAACGGTAAAGTAGGTACAGGCATAGGCCATCACCTGCGGCTCTATCTGCCCAAACAGCAGCACCAGCAGCTCATCCCGGAACAGCATAAACAGCACCGAGATCATCATCGAAAAGCCCACCAGCAGCAGGGTCAGCTGCCCCACGCTGCGCCGCGCGTTTTCTTCCTCCCCCCGGCCGATGTACTGTGCCAGTACCACACCGCCGCCGGTGGCCAGCGCAGGGAACAGCCACAGAAATACCGCGTTCACCGAATCAATGAGCGATACCCCGGAAACCGCCGCTTCGCTGCAGCTGGCCACCATCACCGTATCCGCCATGCCTATGGTCATGGCCAGCGCCTGCTCTACCATCAGCGGTACCAGCAGCTTCCGCAGGTCCGCCCGGCTAAACATCCTCTCCAACTTACTGTCTCCTTTTCCTCTGCAAAAATCACGAGCCCCTATTGTACCACGCCCACAGCACAATTGCAAATGCAGGTTTCAGCAGGGGGCAGGGTAGGGCCGCAGGCCAAGCCCCCCTCCGGGCGGCTTATGCGGGCTTTGCCCGCATCGGCGGCTCCGCCGCCGGGCCTGCGGCCCCTGCTCCTTCCCAACCCCTTCCCCTTTGCGGAAAAGCCTTCCTCTCCGCACCGCTGCGTCGTACAAGCTCTATTAAAATGTAAAATATACTTGACATTATAATGGAACAGTGCTATGCTGAAAGCAGAAAGCGAGGCGAGGAGCAATGGATGCTTTTCTGCAAAGCCCATGGGCGCCGCTGCTGCTGACAGTAGTCGTTTGGGGTGTAGTACAGCTGATAAAGGCTCTGTTGGATCGCAAATAAGGGGGCGCGGATATGGACTTTGTATTTTTGGGTTTTATGGCGGCGATGGCAGTCGCCGGCTTGGTGGTCGGCAAGCTGGCGGGGAAAAAGCTCGGCAAAGCCGAATTTGATGAGCGGCAGCAACTGGCCCGCGGCAAAGCCTACAAGGCAGGCTTTTATACCCTGCTGGTGGGGCTGCTGGCGGTGTACCTCATCCCGATCTTTACCGAGTGGCAGCCAAAGGATACAGCCCTGCTGCCCTTTGCGGTAATCTGCGTGGGGGTGACGGTCTTTGCCTGTGTTGCCGTTGCCAACGATGCCTACCTCGGCATCCGGCAGAACCCGCGCGCCATGCTGCTTGTGATTAGCATCGTGGTGGTGGGCAACCTGACTGCGGGATTTTCCGTTATGGAATCGGTGGGCTTTGCCGATGGCCTGGCGGTGGAGAACAGCATGAATTTCATCATCGCTGCCATGGGCCTCATCATACTGGTGGCATTGGCCATCCGGCTGCGCATGGCTGCCCGGGATGAGGAGTGACGCCGTGAAGAACCTGAAGTTAAAAGCGGCCCGGGCGGCGATGGGGCTTTCCCAGCAGGCGCTGGCGGAGCTGTGCGGCGTTTCACGGCAGACCATCGTGGCCATCGAAAAAGGGGATTACAACCCCACCATCAACCTGTGCCGGCAGATCTGCCGGGTGCTGGGCAAAACACTGGATGAGCTGTTCTGGGAGGACGATTAGGGAGAGCCGGAGGACTAAAGCCCCGGCCCGCATGCCTCCATCCTCTCTCCTCAAATTAAAAGCACACCTCTCCCAAAAGGGAAAGGTGTGCTTTGCTTTTTTGTACGGGTTACAGCTCCTCGCGGGCCAGTTCCTTCATGCTGTCCGCCTCGGTGATCTTCCGGATCACCCGGCAGGGGTTGCCCGCCGCCAGGGTCCCGTCGGGGATATCATGGGTCACCACGCTCCCGGCGCCAATGACCACATCGTTGCCAATGGTCACCCCGCCGATGACCGTCACATTGCACCCGATCCACACATTGTTGCCAATGCGGATGGGCTCGGCGTTTTCGGCAATGGTGGGCAGTCCGTCGTCGCCGCACATCAGCCCCAGCCGCTCATGGGCGATCAGTGGGTGAGAGGCCGCCATCAGCGAAACATTGGGCGCGATCATCACATTATCTCCAATGTAAACATCCGCGTCATCCAGCACGCAGAAGTTATAGTTCGCGAAGAAATCCTCCCCGATGTAGGTGTGGATGCCATAGTTGAACTGCACCGGCGTCTGGAAGTAGAACCGCTCCCCGATCTTTCCCAGAATGGAGCGCATCAGCCCCGGAATGCGCTCATCATACTCATCCAGCGTGTTCACCAGGCGGCAGGTCTCATGCGCCTTGTGCTTGGTATCCCGCAGCTCCATGGAGTTGGGCCTAAACAGCAGCCCCGCTTTGATTCTCTCGGTTTCCTTCATGTCGTTTCCTCCTTTAATTTCGGTGATGTAACCGGTTACATTTTGATTATAATATACCATGCCGCTCCCTTGCTGTCCAGTGTTTTCTGCCGCTTTCGCAAAAAATCTTGACATCCCGCCCGACAATTTGTACTCTTAGGTCGTATCATTATAGGAGTAAAAGGAAGTGAAGCCATGCCGCCCGATTTCGAAGCCTTCTATCTGCGGCACTGCCGGGCTATCTACCGGGTCTGCTTTGCCTTTCTCAAAAATGCCTCCCCTGTGCAAGGGGAGCTGTTAGCCGTAAGGCTGACTGAGGGATTGATGGAACAAACCATGCCCAGCTTCATCTCGCCTATCGGCGTCGCGGAGTCTTTTGCAAAGGCGTAACCTATACGCCTATCCGGCGGGGGCCAGTTTGTAGTCGCCTTCGGCGGGGCATTGATTTTGCAGGGTGTAAAGCCTGTACGGCTCGCCGCCGGGGCGTTCCTTTTGTGCGTACAAAAGGAACCAAAATACGGTCAAGGGGGACCGAGCTTCCCCCTTGACAAACCCCTTTGACGCTTAGCTGTGCTGGATACGGATTTAGATTTTTGGGGGGCGAAAAATCCAAATCCGTACTGCGCACAGATGCGCTTCAAAGGTAGCCTGCGGCAGCATCTGCCCCCTCCGCCTTGCGGTACCCGAAAAGAACTTCGCGCTGCTCGCTTGCTCGTTCTTTTCGACCGCTGCGGGTGCTCCGCCTCGCTGC
>URGQ01000053.1 GCA_900547385.1 uncultured Oscillospiraceae bacterium
CCCGCCGCAGGCGGGCGGACCTGCGGCCCGTACCTGCGCCTTGCAGGAATTCTGCCCTATCGCAGCCAAAGCAGGGTTTTGGCATACAGAGCATCCTGCCAAGGATATGGCCGCTATGATGGATGTTCCCCGGAGCTTGCTTCATCATGATTGGTCATGCCGTATATTTCGCGCTGCCAAAGGCCAATAAGCCCTGGGCATCACAGGGGATGCTGGAGCATACGATAGCGGAAAAATGTGTAATTATGACAACCAGTCATAATTGATGCCACGAAAAACTCCCGGCAGGTTGGTGCCCGCCGGGAGTTCATTTTGCTGTTATCGATTATGCTGTGTATTTCGCATCGCCGAAGTCCCACAGGCCCTGGGCATCACAGGTGATGCCGGAAAGGGAGGCGTGGCAGTACAGCGGAGTCTTGCCCGTATCCTGCGGCAGCAGCACCGCCTCTTCGGCCAGCAGCTGCATGGCGCCCTTCACCAGCCCGATTCGGGCGGATTCTTCGGTTTCTGTGTCGATTTTTGACAACATTTCGTCAAATTCTTCGCTATTATACTTAGCGTAGTTGCTTTCGCTTGCACTGGCGAACCAATGGAGCAGCACTGCCTCATCCGGGTAGTCCAGGCTTACCGCCAGGTACAGCAGGTCGTATTCCCCGGCATCGCGGGCAGCCTTGTAGTCCTCATAATCCAGGGCATTTACGGTCAGGTTCGTGGTATTGGCCAGTGCTTTGGGTAGCGCCGGGGCGTCCTTCAGGGTCAGCAGGGTCATGTTCTTCGGCAGGGTACCGGTCCCCTCCTCCCCGGCCAGCAGACGCTTTACGGCCAGGCGGGTCTCCGCTTCGGACAGTTTTTCGGTATTCAGCACATAATAGCCGGTCACGCCATTACTGCCTGTCACCGGGGTAATAGCATCCCCGGCGTAGCCAAAGGTCGCCTGCAGGGTGCCATCGGCGGCCAGAGTCTCCAGCGCGGCCAGATCGCCGTAGTAGTATTTTAGGGCGAGGCCGGCGGCGGGTTTCTCCCCGCGGTAGCCGGCATTGGGCATCAGGGTCATCACATCCTCGCTGATGCCCTCCAGCGCGTAGCGGCCATTATAGGCCATCTCGCCTTCCTTGATGGGCCAGAACGCCGGAGCCGCCAGCATGTGGGCAAAGCCGGAATAATCGCCCTCCAGCGTTACCACCAGCTTGCCGTCCTCGGTGGCTTTCAGGCCCAGCTCGCTTTCCTCGTTCTCGTAATCCTTGGCGCCCAGGATAACATCAAAGAGATACCGGCAGGGGCTATCCACCGCGCCGCTGATCACGCGGGTCCAGGCGGTGATAAAGTCCTCGGCCTTTACAG
The DNA here is from genome assembly GCA_900547385.1 of uncultured Oscillospiraceae bacterium. Lineage (GTDB taxonomy): Bacteria > Bacillota > Clostridia > Oscillospirales > Ruminococcaceae > Angelakisella. The sequence goes on from URGQ01000053.1 coordinate 1,342, forward strand.
GAGTGCCATCACTCCAGCAGGCACCCTCCCGCAGGGTAAAGGTATACACCGGGCGCTTGGCGGCGTCATCGGTGGCGGAGATCTCCCAGCTTTCGGCCGCTGCGCCCACCGCCTGGCCGTTTTCATCCACAGCGGTCAGTCCCTGGTACAGCATGCCCAGCACGGCGCGGGCCGCCAGGCTGCCATCGTACAGGGCCGGGTCGGTATTGGCCGGCTGGCCCGGTACACCGATGGCCACCACGCCGGTATCGCTTACCGTACCGGCCAGATATTCCTTTTTGCCGCCGCAGCCCACCATGGTAAGCACTAGGGTGAGAGCCAGCAGCAGCGCTATTATTTTCTTCATCGCTCGTCCTCCGTATCGGGGTAGATTTTCCCCCAGTATACCGCATTTCCCGGCATTTGAAAAGGGGGTCCGGTCCCATCTTGCCCGCTGGGAACATTTTTCCTGTCCTGCCATAAATAATTCCAGCCACGGGAAGTCCCAAATCCATTTACGATTCTATTACAAAACGCCTAATTCGTTGCTTTTATCCTCATTCGGCGCTATAATTATCTGATAGATAGACTGCCGGTTTGCGCTCATCCGGGGGAGGCTTTTTTGCTCCTCCTCCACAAGGCCCGGCAGCAGCCGGACGGCGGGCGCAGCCCCGTCGCCGCAGGCGACGAAAGCAGGCGATGCCTGCTTTGCCCCGGCGCAGCCGGGGCGGGCTGCGCCCCGAACCCGCACCCTGCAGGGGCCCTATGAGGGGCCGCAGCGGTCGGCCCGCCCGAAAACCATCACCTTGTAGGAGGCACCCCGTGGAATGTTACCTGGATAACAGCGCCACCACCGCCGTTTCGCCGCCGGTGGCTGCGCTGGCCCTGCACATAATGACCGAAGAATACGGCAACCCCTCCTCGCTGCACCGCCGGGGCTTTTTGGCGGAGCGTGCCATGACCGAGGCCCGGGGGCAGGTGGCCGCCGTGCTGCACTGCCGCCCCGAGGAGATCATCTTTACCGCGGGGGGGACGGAAAGCAATAATATTGCCCTGCTGGGGGCCGCCCGTGCCATGAAGCGCCGGGGCAACCGCATCGTCACCACCGCCGTGGAGCACCATTCCGTTCTTGCCATCTGCAAGGCGCTGGAAAATGAGGGCTTTGAGGTCATTACCGTGGCGCCCGATGAAAGCGGGCATATCACCCCGGAGGCGATGGCCGCCGCCTGCAATGAAAAAACCATCCTTGCTTCCTGCATGATGGTGAACAGCGAGACCGGCGCCATCCATGACCTGCCCGCCATTGCCGCCGCCTGCCGCCGCAAAAGCCCCAACCTCATCTTCCACGCTGACTGCGTGCAGTCCTTCTGCCGCCTGCCTATAGATCCCGTCAAATGGGGGATACAGCTTGTCAGCGTCAGCGGACACAAAATCCACGCCCCCAAAGGCACCGGCGCTCTCTACATCGCCAAGGGCACCCGGCTGCTGCCGCCCCTTTATGGCTCCGGGCAGGAAAAGGGGCTGCGCCCCGGCACCGAAAATGTCCCCGGCATTGCCGCCATGGGGCTGGCCGCCCAGCTGATGAACGGCCGCTGCGCGGAAAATTTTGCGCATTTTACTGCGCTGCGGCAGCGAATGATTACAAAATTATCACAATCGCCGGCCGTGTGCATCAATTCCCCCGCCGACGCCGCACCTTACATTGTGAACTGCTCGGTTCAGGGTATTCGCAGCGAGGTGATGATCCACTATCTGGAGCAGTTCGGCATCTATGTTTCCAGCGGCAGCGCCTGTGCCAAGGGAGAGCGCAGCCATGTACTGACCGCCATGGGGCTTTCCCGTGACCGTATCGACTCCGCCGTGCGGGTGAGCATGACCGACACCACCACCGCCGGGGAGATCGACGAATTCTGCCGCCGCCTGCTGGAGGGCGAGGCCACCCTGACCAAACGAAGATAAGGAGTTTTTTCCTGCATGAAAGAGATCATTCTGCTGAAGAGCGGTGAGATCGCCCTAAAGGGCCTCAACCGCAGCACCTTTGAAGATATCATGGCCAAAAACGCCCGCCGCCGCCTGCAGCCGCTAGGGGAATTCAAGATCTGGCATGCCCAATCCACCACCTATGTGCAGCCCCTCACCGAGGGCGTGGACATGGATGAGGCGGTTCGCCGCTTGCAGACGGTATTCGGCATTGTGGCCGTGACCAAGAGCTGCGTGGTGGAAAAGGACTTTTCGGTCATCTGCCCCGCCGCCGCGGAATACTTTGCCCCGCAGCTTTCCGCCGCCCGCACCTTTAAGGTGGAGGCCAAGCGCAGTGATAAGGCCTTCCCGATGAAAAGCCCGGAGATCAGCCGGGAGCTGGGCGGGTACCTGCTTTCCCGCTTCCATCACCTCAAGGTAAAGGTGGAGCAGCCCGAGATCACCATTACCGTGGAGATCCGGGAGCAGGGCGCCTATATCCACGCCAATCAGCTGCCCGGCGCGGGCGGCATCCCCGTGGGGACCGGCGGGCGGGCCTTGCTGCTGCTCTCCGGCGGTATTGATAGCCCGGTGGCCGGCTACATGATGGCCAAGCGCGGCCTGGAGATCGCGGCAGTGCATTTTGCATCGCCGCCCTACACCAGCGACCGTGCCCGCCAGAAGGTCCTTGATCTGGCGCAGGAGCTGACCCCCTATACCGGCCGCATCCGGCTGTTTGTGGTGCCGTTCACCCGGCTACAGGAGCTGCTGCGGGAGCGCTGCCCGGAGGATTACTTCACCATCCTGATGCGGCGCTACATGATGCGGGTGGCCGAGCGAATTGCCCTGCGGGAGGACTGCGGCGCACTGATCACCGGCGAAAGCCTGGGACAGGTGGCCAGCCAAACCATGCAGGCCATTGGCTGCACCGACCTTGCCTGCCGACTGCCGGTGCTGCGTCCCTGCATCGGCATGGATAAGGAGGAGATCGTACGCATCAGCCGCAAGATTGAGACCTTTGAGACCTCCATCCTGCCCTACGAGGACTGCTGCACCGTATTTACCCCCCGCCATCCCAAGACCAAGCCCACCGTAGCCGCCGTGGAGGCCATCGAAGCTGAAATGGCCATTCCGGAGGAGCTGGTGGCCGAGGCCGCCGAGCAGGCCGAGCTTAATATCATCCGCTATTAAATTTACAAATGACTGCAAAGGGCAGGCGCGAGGCGCAGCCCCCGGCGGCAAAGCCGCCGCTGCGGCCGAAGGCCGCAGAAACCGCCCGCAGGGCGGTTTGGGCTGCGCCCCGGCCACCCGGCTGCAGAAAAAATATTTTCCATCCGACAAAATTCACAGCTTATTCGTATTCTATTTGCAGCCGCGAAAAAACTTTGCGGTATGCTATTCTTAACTAATTGTGTCCATACATAGGAGGGGAACGCCGTCCCATGAAGATCACTATTCTTGCCGTCGGCAGCGAGGCGCAGTATCAGCCCACCTTTGATACCGCCTACCAGTATCTTAAAAAAGAAACCGCCGCCCTTTCGGCGGAGCTTTCCTACGCCATCTGTCGCCCGGATGCCGCCGAGCTGTTTGCGGCCCTGCGCAACGCCATGGGCCAAAGCGAAGCGGTCGTGCTGCTGCTTTCGCCGGAGCCCGCCGCCGTTTCCACGGCGCTGCGGGTGGTCTGCGGCGGGCTGGAGCGCACCGCCCAAACCGATGCCGCCCTGCAAAAGCAGCTGGAAGCCCGCGCCGCCCGCATGGGCCTTACCCTTGGGTATGAGCAGCTGGCGGATTTCGCCTCCTGTCCCTCTGGGGCCACCCAGCTGCCCAATGCGCAGGGTCTGGTGCAGGGCTATGCTATCGCCGCGCGCCGGCAGCTGCTAATGGCGCTGCCCGCCCTGCCGGGTGAACTCTCCGCCCTTTATCCTTCCGCAGTGCGCCCCCTGCTGGGCAAGCTGGCAGGGCTCGCGGTCAGCTACGCCACCGTGCGGGTGCTGGAGCTGGACCAGTTCTCGGTCCCGCAGGAGATCACCCGCCTAAGCCAGAATCCCCACCTCAGGCTCACCTCCCGCCACCAGTGCGGTGATTATACCATCTTTGTGGAGGCCACCGGCGCTACCCAGCAGGAGGCCGAGGAATATCTGCAGCGGGCCATCACCCATATGCAGCAGACCTTCGGCATCTACCTGTACTGCATCGGCGATCGTCCCCTCCCCCAGATCGCCGTGGACGGCATGACCCGCCATGGGCTCACCCTTTCCACCGCGGAATGGGGCACTGGCGACCTGCTGCGGGAGCAGCTCTCCGCCGTCATCGGTGCAAACAGCTGCTACCGTGCCTCCTACGATGACACCCACATCGGGCAGGAGCTGGAGCTCCCCCGCCGGGTGCTGCAGAACCCCGCCGAAAACGCCGCGCTCATTGCGGGGCTGCTGGCCCAGCAAAGCCGCAAAGCCGGGCACACCGCCCTGGGCCTGGGCCTTTACTGCCAGCCGGAAAGCGGCCAGCTGCATGTGGCCCTGGCCGATAAAAACCGCATCTGGAACCGCCGGCTCTCGGTCACCGAGCTCCGCCGGGAGGACACCCAACAGATCGCCGTGTGGCAGGCCCTGAATGTCCTGCGGCTGTACACCGCGCAGTATCCCAAGCAGCTCCCCGGCGGCATAGAGTCTGCCGAGCTGGATAAGCGTGCCGGGATCGGCTCGCTCTTTGCCTGTTCCGCGGCCAAAGCTCCCAAATCCCCCGCAAATACTTCCGGAAAGGAACCGAAAGCCTCTATGGAAAAGAAAATCCGTACCAAGACCCGCACCGCCGCGGCCGAACCCGCCGCTGAAGCCGTGAAGGGCACCAACCTCATCCAGCGCATCAAGATGAAGTCCATCACCAAGAATGATAAGATCCGCATCATTCTGTTGGCGGTCTGCATCATCGTGTTCCTGGCCTCCGGCATCTATATCATCAATAACAAGCTCCAGTCCATCAAGAACAAGAACCTTTCCGATGAGCTGGCCGGCCTGTACGATCCCGATGGCACCACCGATATCTCAGTGGATGGCTATCCCAAGGATTACATCCGCGGCTTTGAGGCGTTGTACCAACGCAATCCCGATATCGCAGGCTGGGTCAAGATTCCGGATACCAAGCTGGACTACGCCGTGGTACAGGCCGAGGATAACGATAAATACCACCGGGCGGATATCGACGGCAAGTACAATGACTGGGGCATCCCCTATGTTGATTTCCGTGTCGACCAATCCAAGCCCTCCTACAATACCGTCATCTACGGCCACAATATGGGCGATGGCACCATGTTCGGCTATCTGCAGGCCTACAAAAAGCTCAGCTACTACCAGCAGCACCCGCTCATCAGCTACAACAGCGTCTACCGCAAGGATATGTATAAGATCTTTGCGGTGGTGGTGTGCAAGGCCGATGACCCCGATTTCGATTATCACAATTTCATCGACAGTGACAGCGATGCCGCCAAGAATGAATATATCGAAAAGATCATGAAGCGCTCCATCATCAAGACCACCGTGGATGTAAAAGCCAGCGACCGCCTGCTGACCCTTTCCACCTGCGATTATACCTTCCGTGATCCCGATACCAATAAGCTCATCGCCCGTCTGGTCATATTCGGCCGCGCGCTGCGGGATGGCGAAAGCGAAGCGGTCAATGTCAATGCCGCCACCCTGAACCCCAACCCGCTGATGCCCAAGCAGTGGTATGAGTACATCAAGAAGCAGCAGGAGAAGAAGGCCGCCGAGGAGCTGGAGAAGGAACAGAAGGCTTACATCGAGCTGTGGCTCACCGAAGAGGAGATCGCCGCGGCCTCCAATATGACCACCGCCGAGCTTTATGAGAAAGCGCAGGAGCGCGCCGCCCAGGCCGAGCGCTGCATGACGGCGGAGGAACTGGCCGAAGGTCTTACCCCCAAGCAGATCAAGGAGCGCATCGAGTACCGTCAGAAGCTCTTTGCCATGCTGCTGACCCAGGATGAGACCGACGGCAACACCGCCAGCAAGAAGCTCGCTCTCTGCCAGGAGCGTCTGGATATCCTGCAGCAGGAGGTGACTGTGAACGGCGAAAAGAAACCGCTGTTCGATGATAACACCCTCTTTGCCAGCAAGTGGAGCCAGCTGCAGGCCCGCTATGAGCTGCTCTCCAAGCAGAAGGACTGGAAGACCTACCTTTCCATCACCGATGTCCAGAACCTGAATATCTCCGGCGATACCCTGAAGAACTCCCTGACCGCCAACCAGCAGAAGGCGCAGAAGTACCTCACCCCCGAGCAGATCGGTCAGTACAATAACTGGCATGATCTTTCCGCCGCCATAGCCAAGGCCGAGGCCACCCGCAAGGCACTGGAGGCCGAGGGCTTGAAGGCCGGCCTGACCCAGGCGGAAATGGATAAGATGAGCCTTTCCGAGCTGCAAAAGGCCGTGGATAAGGCCAAGAACAAGACCGAGATTGAAAAGACCATCGCCGATATCAAGGTGCTCAACCCCGATGCCACCGGCTCCAACGGCACGGCCCTTTCCGATATGACTCTGGATGAGCTCAAGGCGCTGCTCTCTGCCCTCCAGCAGGAGCGCGCCACCCTGGAGGCTTCCGCCAAGGCCGCCGGTATGACCGACGATGAGATCAAGAAGTATCCCAGCAACGCGGCGCTCCAGCAGGCCGTCAATGAGAAGCAGAAAGCCCAGCGCGATGCCCTTATCAAGGAAATCCTCACTATGGAGGGCCACCCCTCTGAAAGCGAGCTGCAGGGCAAGACCCTCGATGAGCTGAAGGCCATTAAGGCCCAGCTCACCGAGCAGGCCGCCCAGCGCACAGCGCTCATCAGTGATATTAAGGCGCTGGCGGCCGAACTGGGCGAAAGCGTGGATGAAAACGCCCTTAAGGGCATGACCTACGATCAGCTCGTTGCCAAGAAGCAGGAGCTGCAGGATAAAAAGGCCGCCAAGGATCAGGAAACCCAGCGTCAGGCCGATCTGGCCGCCATTCGTGCACTGGATCCCGCCGCTGCCGATTCCGTCCAAAATTCCGATGCCGCTTCGGTCACCAGCAAGCTGAATGAAGTCCGCTCCATTCGCGACAATCTGGAAGCAGCCGCCCGCGGGCTGGGGATAGACCCCGCCCAGTATCCCACCAATGCAGCGCTCGATCAGGCAATCAAGGATAAGCAGCAGTCCTCCGGCGGTGAGGGACAAAACCCCGCTTCCGAATCCGGCGAAACCCCGACCCCCTGAAGCAGCATTCCACCGGGCGCTCCCACCGCATAACGGGAGGTGAAAGGGCCGTACGGCACCTGTTCCCATGTACATAGCCTCTCCCCCGACCGGGCTTTCCGGCCGGGGGCTTTTTTTATCCCCGCCGGCCTGCGCGGGGCGCGGAGCGGGGGGGGAGAGGCGTTCGGCACCGTGATCATCGGCGCGGGCATCGCCGCCACGCCGATC
>URGQ01000054.1 GCA_900547385.1 uncultured Oscillospiraceae bacterium
CCCCGCTTTCCCTCCCCCACCGCAAACCGTGCAAAAGCCCCCGCCCTTTCCGGGCGGGGGGCGTTTTATCTGCCGTTATTCTACTCCCATTAAGGGTTCTTCCCCATTTACCGTAAAGCCGCTCACCGTCCCGTCAGTGCCGGTCACCAGCGCCACATCCTCCAGCGGGAAGCGGTACACTCCCACCATGACGCTGTTATCGGTATGCCCGGTGCTGCCGGCCTCGCCTATCTTGTCGCCCTGCTTTACGGTGTCGCCGGTCTTTACCGCCACTTGGGAGCAATGAGCATACAGCAGATAGCAGTCCTCCTGCTGCACCAGTGCCATTTTACCGTAGCCGTAGTTCCAGCCAATATCCGCGGCCCAGGCCACCGTTCCGTCCTTCATGGCGGTAATGGAAGCACCGGAATCGGTTTTCAGGCTCCACCCGCCATTTTCCTCGGTGATTTCGGTGATGTTGCTCACCGGCCGGGCGTAGTCCTCGGCAAAATACCGATGGAATTCCTCATTGCTCAGTCCGGCCACAGCCGGTTCCTTTCCGCAGCCCGCCAGCAGCATCAGCACCGCCGCCAGCAGGATCATCCATTTCCTCATGGGGGTCCCTCCTTTTGGTCAGATGTTTTCTCCGTACAGTCTCATCATAACCTGTTCCCAAAGAAATGTAAACCCCATACAGTAAATTATTTGTCAGCAGATGATGAAAAGCCGCCCTCCGTGTCAAAAGGGCGGCCTCTTCTTTGGTTAAATTGTCGGCTCACACCCCATACAGCAGCTCGCCGTAGGTCGGCATCGGCCACAGGTGGGCAGGGCACATCTGCTCCAGCGCGTCGGCGGCCTGCCGCAGCTCGTTCATGGCGGGCAGCAGCCGGTCCCGCGCGTACAGCGCCTTCTGCTCCTCGGTGCCGCTGGGGAAATCCCGCAGCAGGTTTTCCAGCAGGGTGCAGCCGGCCAGCAGCATATCGTTGTAGTTGGCCACCTGGGTCCCCAGCAGCTCCTCGGCCTTGCAGCTCAGCAGCGGAGAGATCTCCTGCTTGGCGCGGCTGGTCTGCCCCAGCTCCCGCAGGGCGGCCTGCCCGGCGGGCAGGATCTGCCGCCGCACCATTTCTGCCATGGTGGCGGCCTCTATGCGGATGCACTTGGCATAGGTCTCATAGTGGATCTCCTGACGGCTGGTCAGCTCCGCAGCGGTAAAGATGCCGTGGCGGGCAAACAGCGCCACATTCTTTTCCTCGGTCAGGTGCGCAAAGGCCTCCGGCGCGGTGCGCAGGTTCAGCAGCCCCCGGCGCTCGGCCTCCCTTTGCCATTCCTCGCTGTAGCCGTCCCCGTTAAACAGGATGCGGCCATGCTGCTCCAGCGTCTCCTTCAGGAGGCTCCGGGCCTCGGCGTCCCGGTCGCCGCTCTGCTCCAGCCGGTCGGCAAAGCGGCCCAGTACCTCCGCCACGGCGGTGTTCAGCACCGTGTTGGGGTCGCTGATGGACTGACTGCTGCCCAGCATCCGGAACTCAAACTTATTCCCGGTAAAGGCAAAGGGCGAGGTCCGGTTGCGGTCGCTGTCATCCTGCCGCAGATGGGGCATCACCGGCACCCGCATCTCCAGCTCGCGGCGGGCGGCGGCGGTGCTGCCCTCGCCGCAGGCGGCCTGCATCAGGGTGTTCTGCAGCGCCTCCCCTAAAAAGATGGAAAGAATGGCGGGCGGGGCCTCGCTGGCGCCCAGCCGGTGGTCATTGCCGGCGGTGGCTACGGTAATGCGCAGCAGCGCTTGGTACTCATCCACCGCTGTTATTACCGCGGCCAGCACCAGCAGATAGGTCAGGTTGTTCGCCGGGTCGCTGCCGCCGTCCAGCAGGTTGCGGCCGGTATCGGTCACCAGCGACCAGTTATTGTGCTTGCCGCTGCCGTTCACCCCCGCAAAGGGCTTTTCCGCCAGCAGGCACACCATGCCGTGCTTCTGGGCCAGCCGCTGCATCAGCTCCATGGTCAGCTGGTTGCCGTCGGCGGCTATATTCGTGGTGGTAAAGAACGGGGCCAGCTCATGCTGGGCGGGCGCCACCTCGTTATGCTCGGTCTTGGCCATCACACCCCGCCTCCACAGCTCCTCGTCCAGCTCCTTCATATAGGCCATCACCCGGGGCTTTATGGTGCCAAAGTAGTGGTCATCCAGCTCCTGCCCCTTTGGGGCCATCGCCCCAAAGAGGGTCCGCCCTGTGTAGCGCAGGTCCCGGCGCTGCTCATACAGCTCCTTCGGGATGAGGAAATACTCCTGCTCCGCGCCCACGGTGGGGGTCACGGCGGTCACATCGGCCCAGCCCATCGCCCGCAGGAAGCGTACCGCCTCCCGGTTGAGGGCATGCATACTGCGCAGCAGGGGGGTCTTTTTATCCAGTGCCTCGCCGGTGTAGCTGCAAAAGGCGGTGGGGATATACAGGCAGTCATCCTTGATGAAGGCGGGGCTGGTGGGGTCCCAGGCGGTGTAGCCCCGTGCCTCAAAGGTGGCCCGCAGGCCGCCGCTGGGGAAGCTGCTGGCATCCGGTTCGCCCTTGATGAGCTCCCGCCCGGAAAATTCCATGATGACCCCGTCGCCGGCCGGTGTCAGGAAGCTGTCGTGCTTTTCGGCGGTAATGCCGGTCATGGGCTGGAACCAGTGGGTAAAGTGGGTCACCCCGTGGTCCAGCGCCCAGGCCTTCATCACATTGGCAATGACATCGGCCACATCGGGGGTCAGCGGCTCCCCGCTGGCAACGATCTGCCGCAGGCGGCGGTAGGTATCGTGGGGCAGGCGCTTTTGCTGCACCGTGTCATTAAAGACCAGACTGCCGAACAGCTCCGGAATATTGCTCATCAAAATTCACTCCCTCGCGGCGAAAAGCTCACGCTTTTCCCAAAAATTATGTTACCAATTTTATCACGCTGCATCGGTGAAGTCAATGTGATTTTCCGCTAAATCAAGGGGCTTTTGCGGCTCCCATTTTGGCAGGGGATCATAACACCGTTTCCATCGCCGTCCGCAGGCCCCTCCTCGACAAATCGCGGTCCCGCACCCCAGCCGCCGCGACCCATGGTCTCCCTTTTCAGGGGGCAGCGGCGCGGCAGGCGGCGCTTACTATGCCTTTACAAAAGGCCTTTACAAAAGGCTCACCCCGCCAGCGCCATCAGCAGCTCCATCGCCCGGCGGTACCCGGTAAAGCCCAGCCCCACCACGCTGCCCTTGGCCGCCATCGCTACATAGCTGCGGTGCCGGAATTCCTCCCGGCGGCTGGGGTCGGAAAGATGCACCTCAATGACCGGCAGCGAGACCGCCAGCAGCGCGTCCATCAGCGCCACGCTGGTGTGGGTGTACCCCCCCGCGTTGATGATAATGCCATCCGCCTTCTCAAAATACGCGCGGTGCACCTCATCAATGAGCGCGCCCTCGTGGTTGGATTGGAATATCTCTATTTCCAGCCCCAGCTCCTTTGCGCTCTGGCGCAGATAATTCTCCAGGTCGGCATAGCTTTCCTTCCCGTAAATTCTCGGCTCCCGGATGCCCAGCATATCCAGGTTGGGCCCGTTGATGATAAACAGCTTCATGCTTTTCCCCCATTCGGCAAATTTTTGTGGAAAGCCGGGCCCGCATCCCGCTCGATCCTTCCTCTGTGCAGGGTCCCGGTTACGGCCCGCCGCACCGGCTTTCCTCTATCGCAAATCCAGCCCCCGCGCCGCGGCCTCCGCCGCGGCCTTTGGCAGGCCGGTATTCTCCACACTAAAATCCGCCGCAGCCCGGTACAGCGGCTCCCGCTGCCGGTACAGCCCCGGCAGGTCGGTGGAAAGCGGCCGCCCCTCGGTGGGCAGCAGCTCCAGCGGCCGCCGCAGCCAGCACAGCAGGCCGTTTTCCCGCAGGGCCTCCACATTTTCCTCCCGCAGGATGGCCCCGCCCCCGGCGGCGATCACACAGCCGGTTTTGGGCGAAAGCTTCCGGAGCAGCGCTTCCTCCCGCTCCCGGAAATAGAGCTCCCCGTGGGCCAGCAGCTCCCCCTCCGGGGTGATGCCGTACTCCAGCAGGTACTCCTCGTCGCAGTCTATAAACTCCCGCCCCAGCATCTGAGCGGCCAGCCGCCCTATGGTGGTCTTTCCGCTGCCCGGCATCCCGATGAATACCAGGTTCCGCCGTTCGGCCAGCAGCTCCCGGTAAACCCGCAGCACCGTTTCTTCGCCCGGCACCGCCGTCCCAAAGGCGTACTCGGCAGCAGCGGCCTGGGCCGCCAGCATCAGCAGCCCGCCGCACGCGGGGATGCCCAGTTCCACCGCCTGCTGGCACAGCCGGGTCCGCAGGGGATTGTAGATCACATCCGCCACCCCCTTGCAGCGTGGGAACTGCCGCAGATCCAGCGGGGAAACCCCGCTTTGCGGGGCCATGCCCACCGGCGTGGTGTTGATGAGATAAAAATCCCTTTTGCCAAACCGTTTGGCCAGATTCTCATAGTTCAGCTCTCCGGTGCGGCTCACGGTGGCAATTTCGGCCGCTCCCAGCTCCTCCGCGGCCGCTTTGGCCGTATGGCCGGTACCGCCGCTCCCCAGGATGACCACCGTTTGGCCGGTCAGCACCCAGCCATTCTGCCGCAGCAGGAATTCCAGCCCCGCAAGGTCGGTATTATCGCCGGTCAGGGTGCCGTCCCGGCCCTTTATCAGCAGGTTGACGCTGCCGCAGCGCCGGGCCGCCGGGGTCATTTGGGCACAATAGGGCAGCACCCGCCGTTTGTAGGGGATAGTCACATTGACGGCGGCAAAATCCCTGGCCGCCATAAACGCTTCAAACTCTGCTTCCGGCAGCGGGCGGAGTTCATATTCCACCCCGACCAGCCGCCGGTGCAGCTGCGGGGAAATGCTGTGGCCCAACGGCCACCCGATTAAGCCGTACCGCATGGCAATCTCTCCTCTCGGTCAATTTGTGTTGGTTTCGGGCTTTTGGGGGGATAGATCGCTTTCCTCGGCAGGCTTTCTGCCGGCCGGGAGCCGGGGCGCCGCAGGCAGACCGCCTTCGGCGGTCTCGGCGGCTTCGCCGCCGGGTTCGGGCTGCGCCCGAAACGCCTGCGGCGCCTTCCCGCTTCCGCCCTGTACAAACTTCAAAATGTATTTCCCGCGGGGGACTTACAGCCCCTCCCGCAGCAGCTGCAGCAGTTGCGGCCGGGTCATTTTCCGCAGGGTGCAGCAGCCGATCCGCTGGGGCAGCACCACCGTCAGCTCCTCGCCCAGCCGCTTTTTATCGCTCCACAGGTAGGGCAGCAGCTCCTCCGGGCGGCAGCGGTACCGCAGCGGCAGCCCCCGCCGCTTCAGCGCGGTTTTTATCCGCTCTGCCGTTATGGAATCACACCAGCCCAGGGCAGCCCCGGCCCGGGCCATGCTGGCCAGTCCGATGGCCACCGCCCGCCCATGGGAAAGGGTATAGCCGCTGTGCCGTTCCACCGCGTGACCGATGGTATGCCCCAAATTGAGGAAAAGCCGAATGCCGGTATCCTGCGCCTCCTGGGAAACAATCGCCGCTTTATAGGCGGCACAGCCGAAAAGAATGGCCTCATAATCAGGCTCCGGAGCGGCCACCAGCGGCCACAGCTCCTCCCCGGCCAGTACGCCGGTTTTTATGGCTTCCGCCATGCCATCAGCCAGGGCCGATGGGGGTAGCGTTTTCAGAGAATCGGGATCAATGAGGACGGCCAACGGCTGCCGGATGACCCCGGCCAAATTTTTCCCGGCGGGCAGGTCCACCGCGGTCTTGCCGCCGATGGCGGCATCCACTCCGGCCAGCAGCGTGGTGGCCAAGTAAGCCACATCCATCCCCCGGTGATACAGGGCGGCGGCCAGTCCGCCCACATCACAGGCGGAGCCGCCCCCCAAAACCACCAGCAGATCGCCGCGGGAGAGCCCCTCTTCGGCCAGCCGCTCCAGCAGATCGCCCAGGACGGCCCAGGTTTTTCCGGTCTCCCCCGCGGGCAGGGAAATGCGGACCGGCCGGTAGCCGGCCCCTTCCAGCGAATCCATCACCGCGCGCCCGTAAAGGGAAAAAACGGTGTCATCGCTGAGGAGGGCCGCCCGGCAGGGCGGGTGCAGCGGCAGCAGGGTCTCGCCGGTTTTTGGCAGCAGACCCCGCTCGATGAGGATGGGGTAGGAGGGGGTGGTTTGGACAGAGATCGTCGGCATGGTTTCGCCGCCTTTCTTGGGATGGGATGGGGGCTTTTTGCTTTGGGAAGAGTCTGTGCAGGGGGATGGGGCCCGCAGGGCAAACCGTCCTCCGGACGGTTTTGGCGGGGCAAAGCCCCGCCAGCCCCGGCGAAGCCGGGGCGCCCTGCGGGCCCCGCTCACCGGCGGCTGGAGCAAACTCTGAAATGGGGGAGAAGCCGATACCTCAAAAAGGGGAACCAGGCACCGGCTTTCCCTGTTTATTCGCCCTTTTCGGCTTCCTGCTCCAGCACCACCCGCAGCAGGCCGTCCTTGGCGGAGGAAAGCAGCAGACCCGCCGCATGGGTCACGGCCTGGCGGGTCTCCTCGTCCATGTTTTTGGCGGATTTAAGGATGCTGGCAGCGCTGGCCAGCCAGTTTTCATTCATCTGGTGGAGGGTGTGGGCATTGGTTTGCCGCATCACCTCATAGATGGCATCCACAAACTGCTCCCGCTGAGCCGGGGTCATTTGGGCCAGCCAGGCCTTCAAGGTGTAATCCACAAAGCGGCTGCTGTTATCCACGGTATCCAGGTAGTGGAAATGCTTTTGCCGGACCTCCCAGGAGTAGGTATCGTGCTGCTGGAGGAAGGTCTGCTCGCTGTGGACGATGATATACTTCTCCTCGTGGCCCAGCAGCATGCCCACCACCGAGGACTGCGGCACAAAGGTCTGTATTTTTTGGCAGATGCGCTGATAACCCGGCTCCGAGAGGACTTTGCTATCAAAGCCGGGGCCATCGTAATTGTAAACCGCTTCTATGCGGTCCTGGATCTCCTCCCCGCAGAAAGCCGCGGCGTAAACGGCAAAATTGCCGCCCTTGGAATGGCCGCAAACGGTAAGCCGGCCGGGGAGCCGCCGGGCGGCCCTTTGCAGGTAGTCCACGGCCAGTTTTTGGCCCGGCACCGGGCAGACAAAGCCCATATTGAAGTCCTCTTTCCAGCCGATGAGGGTATTATCGGTGCCGCGGTAGGCCACACAGTAGTGGCCCTCCTCCAGCTTTACCGTAATGGCGGAAAACTGGGTCTGGCTTTCGGCATCCAGGCGGTCGGCATAGGCGGTCAGCTCCATCCCCTTATACCGCGGGGATTCAATAAGAGCCCGGAGCAGATCGGTATCGCCGCGGCGGCGCACGGCGGTTTCGATATCCGGCAGGGCCAAAAGGGCGCGGCAAACCGCCTCCACCGTGGTGGGGGTAAGGCTATCCCGCCGCAGCACGCGGTGAAATGGCATATAAGTGAAGCGGGCCAGGATCACCCCATCCACTTCATAGAAGGGATCGGCCGAAAGGGGGAGATCGCCCCGCCACGACAAATAATCAAACAGCGTTGTCATACAAAACGCGCACCTCGCCTTCTTCCGTCATTATAATATACCGAAAGCGGCGGCGCAAGAAGCGGCAAGATCGTATTCAATTTTCAAGGTGCAGGTGGGAGGCAGGTTCCCGCTTAAGGCAGACCCCCAAATTGCCCGATGAGGTCTGCTGAAGAAAAAATTAACCGGCGCCCCTGTTTGACCGGTGGGGCCGAAAGGCTCTCGATTTATTGTTCGGGGAGAGAGACCGACAGGAAAAGATTTTTTTGCCGGTGGAAAAAGTCCTTTCACTAATACGGCAAAATGGAGCCTTTTTTGCATGTGAAAGGTTAATATTTCACTTTTTTTAATGAAAAGTTTACAGGATTGGGGATTGCTGGGTGAGATTTATATAGGATGTGGATTTATTAGGGGAAAGCTTGCTGGGATATATTATGATATTTTGGGGCGGGTTGGTGGTCGCCTGGCGGCGGGTCGGAGTCACCGGAGGGTGACAGCTGGCACGCCTACCCGGCGGGGGCATTCCTTTTCTGTGAAGAAAAGTAGTAAAAGAATTTTTAAGTCAAGATTGTAGTCGCCTAACGGCGGGGCGTTGATTTTGCAGGGTGCAAAGCCCGTACGCCTGCCCGGCGGAGATAGATTGTAGTCGCCTAAAGGCGTCACGAAGTCACCGAAGGGTGACAGCCTGTACGGCTCGCCGCCGGGGCGTTCCTTTTGTGCGTACAAAAGGAACCAAA
>URGQ01000055.1 GCA_900547385.1 uncultured Oscillospiraceae bacterium
CGCAGGGCGCGCGGGGGCGGGGCGGAGCCCCGCAGCTCCGCCGCAGATGGGGGCCCTGCAGGAAGTAGAGGAGGAGAAAAAGCGATGAGTATATTCTGCTGCCCAAGCTGCCAAAAGCCGCTGTGCCGGGAAGAACACCGGCTGGTGTGCCCGGCGGGGCATAGCTTTGATGTGGCGAGGAGTGGGTATGTGAACCTGCTGCTGAGCCAGCAGACCGGCCGGAAGCACCACGGGGATGATAAACGGATGGTGAAGGCGAGGAGCGCCTTCCTGGAGCGGGGATACTATGACCCGATGCGGCAGGAGCTGATAAAGCAGGGCCTGGCGGAGGCAAGGCAGGGGATGACGGTGCTGGACGCGGGCTGCGGTGAGGGCTACTATACCGCGGAGATGGCCAAAACGCTGCGGGAGAGGGAATACCGGCCAAAGGTGGCGGGAATCGATATTTCCAAGGCGGCGCTGCAGGAGGCGGCCAAGCGGGATAGGGAGACCGAATACGCAGTAGCAAGCTGTTTTCATCTGCCGGTGGCGGGAGAAAGCGTGGACCTGCTGCTTTCGGTCTTTGCGCCGTACTGTGGGGAGGAATTCCTGCGGGTGCTGAAGCCGGACGGGCAGTTTATCATGACCATCCCATTGGAAAATCATCTGTACGGGCTGAAGGAGGCCATCTACGAAAAGCCGTATCGCAACGAGGTAAAGCCGTATGAGCTGGAGGGTTTCCGACTGGTAGACTGCCGGGAGCTGCAGTATGAGATGACGGTGCGGGGGCAGGAGATCGAAAACCTCTTTATGATGACGCCGTACTACTACAAGACCGGGGCGGCGGACCAGCAGAAGCTGCTGGCGAAAACGGAGCTGACGACGCCGGTGGAATTTGCGGTGCTGAGATATGAAAAGAAGTAGGATGCAGGGGTAAGAGGAGAGCCGAAGACGGCCCGCAGGGCAATTCGTCCGCAGGACGAATTCGGCGGCCGGAGGCCGCCTGCGGCGCCGGAACGGCGCCGGCCCTGCGGGCCGTATCCCGGATGCGGCAGGGACTGGCGGAGAAGGAAAAGGGCCGTGGCAGGGACCTGCCGCAACAAGTAAAATCAAGACAAAAAATCATTCCCGGTAGGTGCTGCATGATACACCCGCCGGGAATGATTCGTATAAAAAAGGAGTAAGGATGGCAAATTAACCGCCGAGGTAGGCTTTTTGCACCTGATCGCTGGCCATCAGCTCGGCGCCGGTACCGGAAAGAACGATGCGGCCGGTTTCCAGGACATAGGCCCGGTCGGCGACCTCCAGGGCGGCCTGAGCGTTCTGTTCGACCAGGAGGATGGTGGTGCCGGAAGCGTGCAGCTCCCGGATGATTTCGAAGATTTGCTCCACCAGGATGGGCGCAAGACCCATGGAGGGTTCATCCAGCATGAGCAGCTTGGGGTGGCTCATCAGGGCGCGGCCCATGGCCAGCATCTGCTGCTCGCCGCCGGAAAGAGTACCGGCGATCTGTTTACGGCGTTCCAGCAGGCGAGGGAAGCGCTGATAAACGCTTTCCAGGTCCGCTTCGATGCCGGAGGAGGGCTGGGAAAAAGCGCCCATCTCCAGGTTTTCCTGCACCGTCATCTGCAAAAAGACATGGCGGCCCTCCGGGACCTGGGCCAGGCCCATGCCCACCAGCTTGTGGGCGGGGACGCCGTGCAGATTTTTTTCGTGGAAGAGGATAGAGCCGGAACGGGGATGCAGAAGCCCCGAAACAGTATTCAGAATGGTGGATTTACCGGCGCCGTTGGCGCCGATGAGGGTGACGACCTCGCCCTCATGGACCTCGAAGGAAACGCCCTTAACAGCGTGGATGCTGCCATAATAGACATGGAGGTCATTGACTTTCAGCATTTCACTCATGGGTTACGCCTCCTTTTTACGGCCCAGGTAGGCCTCGATGACCTTGGGATCGGACTGGATATCTTCCGGGGAGCCCTTGGCGATGATGCGGCCGAAGCTGAGCACGGCGATGCCCTCGCAGATATTCATAACAAGGCTCATATCGTGCTCGATGAGGAGCACGGCGATCTTGAAGGTATCGCGGATGGTGCGAATGTTTTCCATCAGCTCGGCTGTTTCAGAGGGGTTCATGCCCGCGGCGGGCTCATCCAGCAGCAGCAGGCAGGGGTTGGTAGCCAGGGCACGCAGGATCTCCAGCCGGCGCTGGGCGCCGTAGGGCAGGCTGCCTGCCTTGGCATTCGCAAACTGCTCCATGTGGAAGATAGAGAGCAGCTCCATGGCGCGTTCGTGGGCGATGCGCTCGCCTTTCCAGAAGGAGGGCAGGCGGAAGATGCCGCTGGCCATATTGTACTTGATCTGGCTGCTCATGGCGACGGTGATGTTTTCCTCCACTGTCAGCTCCGAAAACAGGCGGATATTCTGGAAGGTACGGGCGATGCCAGCGCGGTTGACCTGCGCGGTGGTCATGCCGTGGATATCCTTGCCATCCAGCAGGATGGTGCCGTGGGTGGGCTGATAGACCTTGGTGAGCAGATTGAAGATGGTGGTCTTACCGGCGCCGTTGGGGCCGATGAGCCCAGCAATCTCGGTGCGGCCGATGGTGATATCGAAGTTGTCGACTGCTTTCAGTCCGCCGAAGGTCACGCCCAGATCAATGCACTCCAGGATGGGGCTGATGGCGGCGTCACGCTCTGGCAGGAGGGCAACGCTGCGGTTGACCGGGACCAGCTTGGTTTTATTGTGGGTCTTGACAGACATTTAAGCGCCCTCCTTCTGCAAAGATTTGGCCTTTTTCTTTTTGGCGCGGCGCAGCAGCTCGGCCGGGGAGATGCGGTGGAAAAATTCCTTCATGGTGGGATTATTGGTGGCCAGCATGACGATGATGAGGACGATGGCATAGAGAAGCATCCGGTAATCGGCAAACTCACGCATGGCCTCCGGCAGGGCGGTAAGCACAATGGCGGCGATGATGGAGCCGGGGATGCTGCCCATGCCGCCCAGTACCACGATGACCAGGATTTCGATGGACATGTTGTAATCGAAGGTGGCTGCCTTGACATTGGCGAAGAAGTGGCCGTACAGCACGCCGGCTGCCCCCGCGAAGAACGCGGCCAACATGAAAACCATGAGCTTGTAGCGGGTAACATCAATGCCGACCGATTCGGCGGCGATGCGGTTATCCCGGATGGCCATGATGGCGCGGCCCTGCTTGGAGCGCTTGAGGTTCATCATGACAAGAACGGTGAGCAGCACCAATATGACAGCGTAGGGCAGGAGTTTTTTTGCATTGGAATAGATGGGGTTGGTATTGAGGCCCAAAGCGCCGCCGGTAAAATCAAGATTGGTGATGATATTCTTGATGATCTCGCCGCAGGCCAAGGTGACAATGGCAAGATAGTCGCCCCTGAGCCGCAAGGCGGGCAGACCGACCGCAAGGCCAAAGAGCGCCGCTACCAGGCCGCCAATGACCATGGAAAGAGGCAGGCGGACCGCTATGGGGAGGACATCCACCAGGGCGATGGACAAAAGACAGCCGGAGAAAAGACCCACCGACATGAACCCGGCGTGGCCCAGGGAAAGTTCCCCCAAAAGGCCGACAACGAGATTGAGCGAGACCGCCAGCACGATGTAGACTGAAATGGGGATGATCATATTGGAGAACTGGCGGGTGAGACTGCCGCCATACAGCAGGTAGGCGACCACAGCGTAAACCGCTGCGACCAGGATGAAGGTCAGAAGATCGCCGGAAAATTTGAATTTTTTCTGTTTCATCTTCTTACACCTTCTCATTCATTGTTTTACCCAAGAGGCCGGTGGGCTTGACCACCAGGACCAGGACCAGAACGCCAAAGACGATGGCATCGGCCCAGAGGGTGGAAATATAGGTCTTGGAGAGCTGCTCGATGAGACCGAGCAGGATGCCGCCCAGCATGGCGCCGGGCACCGAGCCGATACCGCCGAATACGGCTGCCGTAAAGGCCTTGATGCCGGGCATGGCGCCGGTGGTGGGCTTGATGTAGATATAGGACATGCCATAGAAGATGCTGGCGACAGCGGCCAGCGCCGAGCCGATGGCGAAGGTAATGGAAATGGTGCGATTGACGCTGATGCCCATGAGCGCCGCGGCGGCTTTATCCTCGCTGACGGCCCGCATGGCCTTGCCCATACGGGTGCGGTTGATGAAGAAGGAAAGCACCACCATGATGAGCGCGGTGACCAGCAGGGTAAGGATGGTGACACCATCGATGGTGACGCTGCCGATGGTGACCTGGCCCAACTGCACAATGGTGGGATAGGCCTTCTGCTGGGAACCGAAAAGGATCAGGGCGAGGTTCTGCAAAAAGTAGCTGACACCGATGGCAGTGATGAGCACGCTGAGGGGCGGCGCCTGGCGCAGCGGCTTATAGGCCAAAAATTCGATGAGGACGCCGAGCAGCGCACAGATAAGGATGCTGAGCAGCACGGCGATGAGGGGCGGCAGGCCCATCTGCGCAACGGCGATGATGCCGGCGTAAGCGCCGATCATGATGATATCGCCGTGGGCAAAGTTCAGCATCTTGGCGATGCCGTACACCATGGTGTAGCCCAGCGCGATGAGGGCGTAAATACTGCCCAGACTGAGTCCGCTGATTAAGGTTTGGATAAAGTGAGTCATGGTAAGTTCAATCCTTTAATAAGTAGGCTTGCTCCTCCGGACAGGAGACCTGCCCGGAGGGAGCCGCTTTGAGGAGATAGAGATAAGAAAGAAAAATGAAGAATGAAGATAGCTTAGTGAATTAATCCTGAGAATCGAACAGGGTGCCGACACCATCGTAGTAGAGGATAGCGCTGGCGGGCTTATTGGTGTTGCCATCGGCGGTCCAGGTCATGACGCCGGTAACACCCTCGACGGTGAGGGAGGTAAGAGCGGAAGCGAGTGCCGCGCCGCTGGTGGAGCCGGCCTTTTCGACGGCAGCCTTGACGGCATAGATGGCATCATAGGCATCGGCGGCGAACTGATCGGGGGTAGCGCCGTAGGCTTCCTGATACTTCTTGACGAAGCTCTGAACATTCTCTGCGGGGTTATCGGCGGAGAAGGGGGTGAGCATCAGCACGTTATTGGCAATGGTGGGGTCCTGTGCGACCTTGCCGAGGATGCCGTCCAGACCATCGGCACCGAAGAAGTAAACGCCATCGGCGAACTTACCGCGGGCCTGGGTGAGGAAGGTAGAGGCTTCCTCCGCATAGAAGGGGATGAATACCAGCTTGACGCCGGAGGAGACCAGCGCATTGACCTGCGTGGAGAAATCGGTGCTGGTGGAGGCGGTGAAGGTCTGGGTCTCGGCGATGTTGATGCCCAGCTCGCCGCACTTGGCGACAAAGGCATTGTAAAGGCCGACCGAGTAGTCGTTATCGCTCTGGTACAGGATGCCGACGGTATCGACCATGTTGTTATCCTTGATGTACTGGGCAGCGGCAGCGCCCTGATAGGAATCGTAGAAGCAGACGCGGAAAGCCTTATCGTTGCCATCGATGCACTTATCGGCGGAGCCGGAGGGGGTGATCAGCAGGACATCATCATCACGGGCAGCGGCAACAACGGAGGCATTCTCACCGGAGAGAACGCAGCCGAGGGAAACCTCCATGCCCCAGTCCATCAGCTTGCCATAGGCATTGACAGCGCTTTCGGATTCGCCCTGGGAATCCTGATAGCTGAGTTCGATCTGCTTGCCGGCAATGCCGCCAGCCTCGTTGATCTCCTTGACGGCCAGTTCAGCGCCGTTCTTTTCGGACAGACCGTAGTTGGCATAGGCGCCGGTGAGGGGGCCGATGCCGCCGATCTTGACAGTGGTGGCGTCGGGGGTATCATTGCCGCCGTTGTTGGCGGGTTCGCCGCCGCAGGCGGCCATGGCCAGAACCATGAGAACGGCCATCATCATACACAGAAACTTTTTCATTTTGTTTTACTCCTTTGCTTTTGCTAATTTAGAACATATATACAAAAAACGGCCCCGCCGTTTGGCAGAACCGCTTACTGTATCGGGAACAGTTAATGCAAATTCATTCCAAGAACGGCCAATATGAACGGCATCATAATCAGCAGGGGCAGTCGAATAATGCCCAGCAGGCTAATAATGACGGCAACAAAAATGGACGCCATAACCATGGCGCCCATAATAATGACGATATTGGCAGAGCTGGCAGAAGCGGCGCAGGCAGAAGAAGCCTCTGTGCATGCAGAAGCGAAGTGATGATTCTGATGAGCGGTAACGAACTTCATCATGCCGGGGCTCCTTTCCTTCACCGCTGGGGTGAATCATTGTTTCGATGGTGCAATTTTAGCGCTTTAGTTTGCTGCTGTCAAGGCTAAAAAACTGACAAATGCACACAGGAAAACCGATAAAATTTTCGACAACAGGGAGAAAATACACAAATAGGGGGAGATTTGTACTGCTTTATGTGAAGAAAATTTATCGAGCGCTAAGAAACCATAAATATTATTGTGGGAAGTCATCCAGCCGGTGGAGGACTTTTTTGAGGAAGAACAGCGAGGAAATAAGGCAGACGACCTCCGCGATAGGGAAGGCGAGCCAGACATCCTGCAGCACACCGGTGAGGGAGAACAGGTACGCCACTGGGATGAGCACGATGAGCTGACGGCCCAGCGAGACCAGCATGCTGTACATGCTTTTGCCCAGGGCCTGGAACACGCTGCTGGCAACGATGCTGACAGCGGCCAGCGGGTAGGTGAAGGAGGTGATGCGGAAGGCCGGGATGCCAATAGCGATCATGGCTTCGGAGGCATCGAACAGGCGGAGCAGCGGTACCGGCAGGAAGAAGAATGCGGCCCAGCCCAGCAGCATGATGGTGACAGCGGTGATGGTGGAGGTGCGGATGGCCTGATGGATGCGGCCGCGGTTGCGGGCACCGTAATTGTAGGCGACGATGGGAACAACGGCATTATTGAGGCCGAAGAGCGGCATAAAGAAAAAGCTGTTGAGCTTGAAGTAGACGCCGTAGACCGCCGACGCGGTGGTGCTGAACGCCAGCAGGATCTGATTCATGAGGTAGGTGGTGACCGAGCCGATGGCGGTCATCAAAATGGAGGGGAAGCCAATGGAATAGATCTCGCCGATGAGGGGAAAATTGAAACGGATCTTTTTGAGATTGACACGGACATCGGTATTGTGCTTTTGATTGAGGACAATGCCAAGCACTGCGGCGACCAATTGACCGATGATGGTAGCATAGGCAGCGCCCCGGACGCCCATGGCAGGGCAGCCGAGGAGGCCGAAGATCATGATGGGATCGAGGATGATATTGATGATGGCGCCGATGCCCTGAATGAACATGGTGATGAGGGTTTGGCCGGTGCCCTGCAGCATCCGCTCGGTGGTGATCTCCACAAAAATGCCGATGGAGCCGATGCAGACGATGGAAAGATACTGGGCGCCGTATTCCGCGATGATGGGGGAAACACCCTTCTGCATGGAGAAGTAGAGCTGAGAGCCGAAAACCCCGAACAGTGCGAATACCACGGCGGTGCAGATGGAAAGCAGCAGGCCGACATTGGCGACTTCCTCGGCGGCCTCGCGGTTTTTCTCGCCCAGGCGGCGGGAAAGCAGGGCATTCATACCCACGCCGGTGCCGGTGGCAAAGGCGATCATGAGGTTCTGAACGGGGAAGACCAGCGAAACGGCGGTGAGAGCATCCTCACTGATGCGGGAGACAAAGATGCTATCGACGATATTATAAAGGGCCTGGATGAGCATGGAGATGATGAGCGGCAGGGCCATATTAAAAATGAGCTTTTTGACCGGCATTGTCCCCATTTTGTTTTCTTTTGGCATGGAATTGACGGACATGACGACCTCCGTAAAAGTATTTTTGCACAAATAGCAGACTTGACTTATAGTATACTATTACTAAATGAGAATGTCAACGAAAGGGAAAAAGGCTCCCCTTTAACCTTTGTGTGGATAGGGTAGAACTCCAGTGATTTCACTAAATCACGCACTTCACCGATACTGGATACCGAAAAGAGCCGAAGGCAACCTCGGCATCTTTTCATGCCAAAATTGTAGAACATTGTGGTATTATGGGATAGAAAGATATTTGAAAAAATGTGTGAGATTTGAGTTCAAAAGTTGTGTATATAGGTGAAAGGGTAAAT
>URGQ01000056.1 GCA_900547385.1 uncultured Oscillospiraceae bacterium
AGCCAACCGAGCCTCCGGCGCCCCTGCGGGGCGCCGGAGCGCCGGGCTAAAGCCCGGCGGCGGCTCCGCCGCAACCGGTCCCCTGCACCTGTTACGCCGCTATTATACACCATTTCCCCTGCCCACGCCAACCCCCGCCCCGCTTTTTCCTTGACAAAATGCCCAAACCAGGCCCCCGGTTTATGGCAGTTCTACAAAAAGTGCGTCGGAAAAGCGGGCTTTCATTTACAAGCCCTTGTTCCGGTGCTACAATAGGCTTAGCTGCTGGAATCGTTTCCGACAGCAAAACCAATATTCCGATCCCGCCGGTCACTCCACACACTGGCCGCCGCGGACGAAACAAAGGAGGAATCCCCCGCCGGGCGCTCCCGGTGCGGCAGTGTGGAGACCTGCCGTAAAGCACAGAGAATCCCGCTTTCTCTGCTGCGAGAAAGGTCGTGCGAAGGCAGACCGCTCAGAGCGATGATAATGGCTGATGTCGTACTGAAAAACATCAAAAAGGTGTACCCCAACATCGAACCCAAAAAGAAGAAAAAAGGCGAGCCCGAAAAGGAAAAGAAGAACAACCTGCTGGTGACCGAAGAGGGCGTACTGGCGGTGCATGACTTCAACCTGGAGATCAAGGACAATGAGTTCATTGTGCTGGTCGGCCCTTCCGGCTGCGGTAAATCCACCACCCTGCGCATGATCGCCGGGCTGGAGGAGATCTCCGGCGGCGAGCTGTATATTGACGGCAAGCTGATGAACGACATTCCTCCCAAGGACAGGGATATCGCGATGGTTTTCCAGAACTACGCCCTGTACCCCCATATGACTGTTTACGAGAACATGGCCTTCGGCCTGAAGCTGCGCCATGTAGACCCTCAGGAGATCGACCGCAAGGTAAAGGAAGCCGCCGAGATCCTGGATATCACCCAGTACCTGGACCGCAAGCCCAAGGCGCTTTCCGGCGGCCAGCGGCAGCGCGTGGCCATCGGCCGTGCCATTGTGCGCAGCCCCAAGGTATTCCTGATGGATGAGCCGCTTTCCAACCTGGATGCCAAGCTGCGCAACCAGATGCGTGCCGAGATCATCAAGCTGCGGCAGCGCATCGATACCACCTTCATCTATGTTACCCATGACCAGACCGAGGCCATGACGCTGGGCGACCGCATCGTCATCATGCGGGATGGCGAGATCCAGCAGGTGGGCACCCCGCAGGAAGTCTTCGATCACCCCGCCAATCTGTTTGTGGCAGGCTTCATCGGTATGCCTCGCATGAATACCTTTGACGCCCAGCTGCAGCGCGATCCCGATGGCAAGTATGCCGTTCAGCTGGCCAATGCCCATGTGGTGCTCAGCGATGAAAAGCAGGCCCGCCTGGCCCAGAAGAATGTCCAGCCCGGTCCCATCGTGCTGGGCGTCCGCCCGGAGCACATTATGCTGGCGGGCGAGGGCGAGCAGATGATCCACGGCACGGTGGATGTCAGCGAGATGATGGGCAGCGCCGTGCACCTGCACCTGCAGGCCTGCGGCCGGGATACCATCATCATCGTGCAGACCATGAGCATGCAGGGCGCCACCAATTCGAGCTTTGGCATCGGCCAGCCCATCGCCTTCACCTTTGGCGGCAATGTAGTGCATGTATTTGATCCTGAAACCGGGAAGAATCTTGAATTCTGATGGCTGCAAACCCATAGAAAAGGCCCCTGCCGTATGGCAGGGGCTTCGTTTAGTGCTTAACCGGTTCGCCGCTGCGGTGGCCCGGGGCTGTCAGCCAGTCGGCTTTGTAGTAATAAATAAGCAGGAAGATGCTGCTGAGCGCCCAGGTAATGGGGTAAACCCAGTTCACCACGGCAATGCTTTGGTAGATGGGGGTGGCAACCGTAATAATGGCAACACGCACCACGCACCAGAATGACAGCATCGAAATCATGGGAATGACCGCACGGCCTGCGCCGCGCATGACCGCTGCCAGACAGTGCGAAAGCGCCAGCAGACAGAAGAACAGCGAGCAGGTGCGCATCTTCTGCACGCCAAAGGCGATGGCCACCGGCTCCTGGGTAAAGGCCTTGATGAGAATGGGGGCCAGCCAGTACAGCAGCGCGCCAACCGCCTCCGCGATGATGACCGAGCACAGAATGCCGAACTGCGCGCCCTGCCGGGTGCGCCTCAGCTCGCCCGCGCCCAGGTTCTGCCCGACGAAGGTGGTAATGGCCGAGGTAAAGCTGGTAATGGGCAGGAAGGCGAAGCCCTCCACCTTGGCATAGGCGCCGCAGCCGCTCATGGCCATCTCGCCAAAGGAATTGATATTGGACTGCACCACTACATTGGCCAGCGCGATGACGGAATTCTGCAAACCGCTGGGCAGACCATAGGAGAGGATCATACGGGTCATTTCCGGGTCAAAGCGGACCTCCCGCCACTTCACCTGGCATTCGCCGGAAACGGGGCTCATCAGCCGGCCCATGCACAGGAACACACTGACGAACTGCGAAATGATGGTGGCCAGCGCCGCGCCGTCCACATCCATCTTAAAGACGGCGATAAGCAGAATATCCAGCACCACATTGGTGATGGAGGAGATGATAAGATAATAAAGCGGATGGCGGCTGTCGCCCACCGCCTGCATCACGCCGCGGCACTGGTTGTACATCACCAGACCGATGCTGCCCGCGAAGTAGGTGCGGATATAGGCGACTGACTGCGGCATGACATCCTCCGGGGTGCCCATCCACTGCAAAATCTGCGGGGTGAACAGCATCCCAACCACGGTAAGGAACACCCCCGCCGCCATGCCAAAAGCGATATTGGTGTGGATGGCGGCACGCATCTTTTCCACCTCACGGGAACCGAAAAAGCGGGAGACCACCACGCCCGCGCCCATCGAAATACCGCCGAAGAACCCCACCAGCAAAAAGATGAGGGTGCCGGTGCCGGTCACCGCTGCCAGCGCGCTGTTGCCCAGCAGGTTGCCGACGATGAGGGCATCGGCGGTATTATAGAGCTGCTGGAACAAAAAGCCCAAAAACATGGGCACCGCAAAGGAGATCAGCTGCTTGGCGATCGGTCCTTCTGTCATTCGGATTTCGGCTTTGGCCACGGTGCGGGTTCTCCCTTCTGTTTAGACAAAATCCCCTTTTTGGGGTAAACTCATTGTAGTATAGCAGATTTTAAGGAGCGGCGCAAGGGGACGGGGCGGGCGGCAGCCCCGCCGACCGCAGGTCGGCGTGAGGGCGCGCCCCCCGCAGGGGGCGCGCCCTCAGGCGGCGGAGCCGCCGGGCTGCCGCCCGCACTGCCCCCGGCCGCATAACCGGACGATCCGCAGCATATAGATGCACCAAGAACCCGCGTGAAACTAACTGGGGGGAGGTCATCTCATCGTGAAGGGGTTGCCGGAGGATCGGGCCGTGCAGTTTGCCCGGTATATTATAGAAACAGGCGCCACCGTGCGGGAGACCGCAAAGGAGTTCCACATCTCCAAATCCACGGTGCATAAGGATATCCAGGAGCGGCTGCCGCTTCTGAACTACCCGCTGTACCGGGAGGTACGGGTGGTGCTGGACCGCAACAAGGAGGAGCGCCATCTGCGCGGCGGCGAAGCCACCCGCCGCAAATATGCCGCCCGCCGGGCGCGCGATAAAAAGTAAAGTCCGCCGTCTGCCCGGGTAGGGAAGACGGCGGAATCCTTTTTGCGGTTTTACACCCCCGCAAAGTGAAACACAATGCCCACCACAGCGGAAAAGCCCAGGAACACAATGGGGTGCCACTTTTTGGTCTGCTTCAGGTTGGTCACGATGGCCAAAAACACCGCCAGCGCCACCGCCGGCCAGCGGATGCTCTGCCACAGGGTACCAAAGCTCCAGCCATCGGCCAGCAGTGCCACAATGACTACCGAGAGCGCTGCCGAGGCAATCAGCCCGGAGGAAGCCGGCCGCAGCCCGTAAAAGGCGCTTTCTACATAGCGGTTGTCGCGGAACTTCTGCAGGAAGATGGAAACAATGACAATGATGATAATGGAGGGTGCCACAAAACCCAGCGTGGTAGAAATGGAGCCAAGAACCCCGCTCATCTCATAGCCCACATAGGTGGCCATGTTTACCCCGATAGGCCCTGGGGTGGATTCCGAAATAGCGATCATATCCGCCAGCTGGGTGTAGGTGAACCACCCGGTGCGGTCGCTCAGGTCATACAGGAACGGGATGGTGGCCATGCCGCCGCCCACGGCGAACAGCCCTATTTTAAAAAACTCCCAGAATAAACGCAGCAGCATCATTTGGCCTTCACCTCCCAGGTCTTCAGCAGGATGCCGGCCACACCGGCCGCTACAATATAGATCATGGGACTGACCGGGGTGAATACCGCCCCGCCGAATACCGCCAGGAAGATGAGTACCGCTTTCCAGTCCACTATGGCGGCCCTCGCCAGCTTAATGACGGAATTGATCATCAGTACCGCCACCCCCACACGGATCCCGGCAAAGGCGTTTTTGACGGCAGGCAGCTCAGAAACATTGCCCAGTACCGCCGCGATGGCGATGATGATGACCAGGGAAGGGAACACCAGCCCCAGCGTGGCGATCACGCCGCCCAGCACCCCGGCGATCTTATAGCCGATGAAGGTGGAAACATTGACGGCGATGGCGCCGGGGGTACACTGAGCCAGCGCGTAATAGTCCATCATTTCCTGCTCGGTGGCCCAGCCGTGGCGTTCCACCAGCTCGCTCTGCATCATAGGCAGCATGGCATACCCGCCGCCTATGGTAAATAGCCCGATCCGGGCAAAGGTAATAAACAGCTGCCAGTATTTTTTCATGGGCAGTTCCTCCTTGCTTGTGGGATATATTAAGAATGGATTTGCGAGATTTTCGGTCAACCCTTTTATAAAATCCAAAGGCGGAGCCTTGGCCGCCCGCCGCAATAGGGGAAACACTTTTTCCTCTAACATCAAAAGCATCGATAGGTGGTTTTGATGAAAGATGCCCGCGCTATCTTGCGCTTTCGTTTTCCAAAGGGCGCCCCGAAAGGGGTCGAATTTGCGAAATGATCCGGCGGATCGTTTTGCAAAAGGGGGGGGAAACCCCGCAAGAGAGGGTTCCCCCTTACTTGCGATTTGTTCTATCTATTTTCCTCCGAGCGGGAGAAAAATAGAAACTAATGGTTTAGTTGGCTGCCGCCTGACGGCATCGCAAAGCCTTGACTAAAGCATGGATGCCCGCCCCAAAGACTTCATTATTGTATCACCGCCTGGGACGGTATGCAACGGGCAAAACAGATTCCTGTACGCTTCCTTGGCATTATAGAAAAGCCCCCACCGCCGCAGCGGGGGGGCTTTTTGCGTATTATATCTTGCTGGGGTCGCCCCAGGTAAAGCCCTTGGCCGCCACCCCGTCAATGACATCCGCCAGCACATTGGCGTTGGTCTTGCTTACCGCGTGCAGCAGGTAGATCATACCCGGGCAGGCGCTGTCCACAATCTTTTGCAGGGATTCTGCCTCATCCGGCTGGTCATCGGTCAGCCAGTCCTTATAGGCAAAGCTCCAGAACAGCGACTTGTACCCCAGCTGCTGCACCTCCGCCAGCGCCCGCTCGCTAAAGTTGCCGGCCGGGAAGCGGAAATACCGCATGGTATAGTTAAAATTCTCCTTAACATAGTCATGCAGCTTCATCAGGTCCTGCTCGGCCTCCTCCACCGAAAGCCCGGAGTAATTGGGGTGCTTCCAGCTGTGGTTGCCCACCACATGCCCCTCATCTATCATCCGCTGCACCAGCTCCGGCTCCGCCTTGGCAAAATCGCCGGTGATGAAGAAGATGGCCTTGACCCCCTTCTCCTTCAGGGTATCCAGTATCTGCCCGGAAAGGCCGAACTCATACCCCTCGTCAAAGGTCAGGTACACCTCGTTGCTGTCCTCCTTGAGGAAGATGGCATCATACTGGCCGTAGGTCTTATTGTACAGCAGCGAGCCCTGGCTGCGGTTTTTCTCGTCCTTCGGGCCGCCGGGGCCCCAGTCCTTGCTCTCGGTGGAAAGCCCCGCCAGCTTTTCCACATCCACCCCCGCCGCGGTGGGAACATTGTTATTCTCGTTGCCCAGGTTCTCATCCCCGGTCACGCCGTAATCGCTATCGTACTGGTTGTCCTTATTCTCGGTATCGCCATGGGTATCATTCTGCTCCGGCTGGGCGGTGCCGGGGTAGTTGGGATCATTCTCATTGTAGGTGGGCTGGCAGCCGCCCAGCAGCATAGCCCCCGCCATCGCCATCGCCAAAAGCTGTTTTTTCATGGTTTTCTCCTCCATTTTTCGTATTATCCGTTTATTTTATACTATTTGTAAAACACTTGCTCCGCTTTCTGCCTGTATTGTAACACATTTCGCCGCATAAATCCTCCCCAAAATCTGCAAACTATCGGTAAACAAAAATTTTTGCGGAGGGCAGTCTTGGGGAACGGCATCTCTATCCCGGCCCCAGCAGGGACCGGGCCGCGGCCGCAGGCCGTTTCGGCTCCGCCGAAACCAGCGGGCTTCGCCCGCTGAAACCGCCCTCCGGGCGGTTTGGCCTGCGGCCGCCCCATCCCGCCTGCCCTGCAAAGCCCAAAGGAGGAACCCATGTCCCATACCACCATTACCAAAGTACAGGGCTTCGAAGTCCTGGATAGCCGCGGCAACCCTACCGTCCGGGTGGAGGTCACCCTGCAAAGCGGTGCCATAGGCATCGCAGCCGTCCCCAGCGGCGCTTCCACCGGCGGGCACGAGGCCTGCGAAAAACGGGACGGCGACCCGGCCCGTTACGGCGGCAAAGGGGTACGCTCCGCCGTCCGCGCCGTCCACGGCGAGCTGACCCAGGCCCTCATCGGACGGGATGCCGCCGACCAGAAAGCCGTTGACCGCATCCTCTGCGAAACGGATGGCACCGGAGATAAATCGAACCTCGGCGCCAATGCCATTTTGGGGGTCAGCCTGGCCATGGCCCACGCCGCCGCGGCTGCCTGCCGCCTGCCGCTGTGGCAGTACCTCACCCGCTTTACGGGGCGGAGGCCCGCTCTGCCCCGCCCCATGATGAATATTCTGAATGGCGGCCGCCACGCTCCCAATAATATCGATATCCAGGAATTTATGGTCATCCCGCTGGGCTGTCCCACCTTTGCCGATGGGCTGGAGCGCTGTGTGCGGGTCACCCACCGGCTGGGCGCCCTGCTGGAGGAAGCGGGCCTGGCCTGCGGCGTGGGAGATGAGGGCGGCTTTGCCCCCCGGCTGAAAAATGAGGAACAGGCCCTGGAATTGATTCTGCGGGCCATCGAGGATTGCCGCCTCCGCCCCGGGGAGGATATGGCGCTGGCGCTGGATGCTGCCGCCGGAGAGTGGCAGACCGGGAACAATATGTATCTCCTGCCCAAGGAAAACCGGCTGCGCACCCCGCACGATCTGTTGGAATACTGGCGCCGTCTTACCGCCAAGTACCCCATCATTTCGTTGGAGGACCCCGCCGGGGAGGATGACTGGGATCTGTGGCGGCAGCTCACCGAAGCCATCGGCAAAAATGTTCAGCTCGTCGGGGATGACCTTTTTGTCACCCAAAAGGCCCGGCTGGAGCAGGGCCTTGCCCGCCGCGCCGCCAATGCCGTCCTCATCAAGCCCAACCAGGTGGGCACCCTAACCGAAACGCTGGAAACGGTGGCGCTGGCGCAGCAGTCCGGCTATGGGGCCATCCTCAGCCACCGCAGCGGCGAAACGGAGGACACCACCATCGCCGACCTGGCGGTAGCCACCGCCTGCGGCCAGATCAAAACCGGCGCCCCCTGCCGCAGCGAGCGCACCGCCAAGTACAACCGCCTCCTCCGCATCGAGGCCATGCTGGAGGAAATGGTCTGACCCCGCACGGGCGGTCGGTTTTCCGGCAGTCTCCTTCACACATTTGTGCCGGAACCGGAAGCGGCCCGCAGGGCAAACCGCCCTTCGGGCGGTTTTTGGGGCGGCCACAGGCCGCCCCC
>URGQ01000057.1 GCA_900547385.1 uncultured Oscillospiraceae bacterium
ATGCGCCACGCTTCCAACCGCGAGGAGTTCATTGCGCTGATGGAGAGCGAGGGCTGCAAGGTTCGCTGGGAAAAGTCCCGAAAAAATATCACCTATACCACGCCGAGTGGCTGGCAGTGTCGTGACCGGCTGCTGTTCGGCGACAAATATCTAAAGGAGAACATGGAATATGAATTCAGGATCAGAGAGGAAATTATCTATGGACGAGCTGTTGGAGAAGAACCGTCCTGCACAGACAGCGCAGATCACATCAGCGCTGTCTGTACAGAGCACGCCGCAACCCCTGACACAGGAGCAGACACCTACTCCCGAAGTGCATCCCACGAAAGAAGACTGGGAGGATCTGCAGAGCGACCTCTACACGCTGGGTTACCACGCCGAGAGACAGACCGGCTATCTGAAGAAGGTCAGCGAACTGCTGGAGCAGTTCCCGACCTGGACACAGGTGGACGAGCTGCTGAAAGTGCTGAAGCATCTGGAGCAGATGAGCGAACAGGATGGGAAACGGAACGAGAAGCGTTTTTCTCTGCCCGGCATCAGGCTACCCAGACTGCGGCTGCCCCACCTGGATGGTCCCACATGGGCGGTTCTGCTGATGGGGACGGGGGCGTTGCTTCTGCTCTGGTGGGGCTTGGGCACCGTCTGGAGCAGCTCCAGCCCGTTGTCCCTGTGATGCCCGTACAGCACTACACCGACAGAAAGGCACTGCAAAAAGAACAGGAAAAGAAAATCGCCCTCGGTCACAAGGCTGATGACCACGAGGACGAGGTGAGTTATGACTGGCAGCAGACCATGTGACGCAAAGGGAGAGTTGAAGGATTTCGACTCTCCCTTTCTGCATAGGACAAGGTTCTCGCAAATAAAATGATAGCACCGCGGGAGGTGATAGTTATTATTGTCCGCCCTTTCACTTACGATAGTGACGCGCACATTATTTCCGGCAGAAAAAATATGATCAGAATTGAAAACCTTACCCCACAGCTTACCGCCGAGGAGTGCATGGAACAGCGGCGATGTATCGAGGAAGGTCTTTTCGAGGTCTTTATAAAGTATGAAAAACACAATGAAAATGATAGCTATTTAGGAGCTGCTGCGGTATGATATACCTGTCAGCAGCTCTTTTCTGTGAGGAAGGAGCTACAAAATGAACGCAATCTACGCAAGACAATCCGTTGACAGAGCCGATAGCATTTCTATCGAAAGCCAGATCGAGTTCTGCCAGTACGAAATGAGAGGTGAACAGTATAAGGTTTATACCGACAGGGGTTACAGCGGTAAAAATACAGACCGTCCCGCCTTTGCTGAAATGATGAACGACATCGAAAGCGGAGTGATCGGTAAGGTCGTTGTTTACAAACTGGACCGCATCAGCCGTTCTATCCTCGACTTCTCTAATATGATGGAGAAATTCGGAAAGCACAGGGTCGAGTTCGTATCCACGACAGAAAAATTCGACACTTCCTCGCCCATGGGACGCGCCATGCTCAACATCTGCATTGTATTCGCGCAGTTGGAACGGGAAACTATTCAAAAGCGCGTGGCGGATGCCTACTACTCCCGCAGTCAAAAGAGCTTCTATATGGGCGGCAGAGTTCCGTATGGATTCCGGCTGATCCCGACGACCATCGAGGGTATTAAGACCTCTATGTATGAGATCAACGCGGAGGAAGCGGAACAGGTGCGGTTGATCTATGAGCTCTACTCCAAGCCGGAATGCTCCTACGGTGACATTATCCGCTACTTTCAAGCCCACGGCATTCTCAAAAACGGAAAGCCGTGGGGACGCACACGACTTGCGGATGTTCTCAGGAATCCCATCTATGTCCGCGCGGATCTATCCGTCTATGAGTTCTATCGTGACCAAGGCGCGATCATGGCAAACGATCCGAGTGACTTTATCGGCACGAACGGATGCTACTACTACAAAGGACAGGACTCCGTAGGACGCAAGCAAATGAATTTAGAAGGCAACCATTTGGTGCTGGCTCCACACGAGGGCATCATTCCCTCCGACCTATGGCTGAAATGCCGTGCAAAGTGTCTGGAAGCGCAGCAGATCAAGCCATATCAGAAAGCCAAGAACACATGGCTGGCGGGAAAGATCAAATGCGGCATCTGTGGGTACGCTTTGGTGGATAAGCACTACTCGACCACACGCTCCCGCTACCTCCTCTGCTCGAACAAAATGAACTCCAAAGCCTGCGAGGGTCCCGGAACGATTTATACCGACGAGTTTGAACAAATTATCTACAATGAAATGCGCAAAAAGATGACTCAGTTCAAAACGCTCAGAAGGTGTAAAGGAAATTACATTAACCCCGAGCTAACGGCGTTGAATGTTCAACTTACGCAAGTTGAGAC
Organism: uncultured Oscillospiraceae bacterium; assembly: GCA_900547385.1. Lineage (GTDB taxonomy): Bacteria > Bacillota > Clostridia > Oscillospirales > Ruminococcaceae > Angelakisella. Next base: position 2,362 of record URGQ01000057.1, read on the forward strand.
TGAGATTGGTTCTCTGATGGATCGCCTGTCGGCTGCGGACGATACCCTGTTTCGTTACATCAGTGGGCGCGTCAAAGAACTGGATGGGAAAAAGCAAGAGCTGATGAAGCGTATCTCTGAATTGAAGCTGCACAAGGAAGCGGACTATACGGAGATCTATAATCACCTGACTATGTGGGACGAGTTGAGTTTCGATGATAAGCGGCAGACGGTAGACCAGCTCATCCGCGTCATCTATGCTACCAACGATTCCATCAAGATCGAATGGCGCATTTAAGCAAGTACAGTTACTCCATCTTGTACGCTTCGGCGAAGCCCTCCGCATGGTGCAGGATGACCTTAATTCCCGCAATTTCTATGCCTTCAATCCCGCCTTCCGCGGCTAACCTCCTCCATGCAATAAAAAGAGCCTCCGTCCGGTTTCCCCGGGCGGAGGTCTTTTCCTTCTCTTTTATTCTTCAGCCTTGTTATCTGGCAATATGCTCAGCCCAGTCGTCACCCATCCGCTCCTTGATGTAGCAGTCGATGACTTCCGCAGCCCTGTCAAAGCCGATCTTAGAAGTATTGATGGTCAGCTCATAGTAGCGGCTGTCGCCCCACTTCTCCTTGCAGTAGAAGTTATGGTACAGCTTGCGGCTCTTGTTATTTTTCTGGATCATCATTTCCGCGTCCTCATTGGAAACATGGAATTCCGTCGCCACGCGCTGGATCTTTTCCGGCATATCGCCGGTCACAAAGATGCTGATGACCCCCCGGTAGCCCTTTAGGATGGAGCTGCCGCAGCGTCCCACCACAATGAAGCTCTCGCCGGATTTCGCCTTCTCCCGCAGGAAGTCAAATTCCATATAGGCAATGACATCCTCCGGGGAGTTGCTGTATCCATCTATGGAGCGGGTGAACAGCCGGTTGCGGGGCTTTTCGTCATACTCCTTCAGCTTCTCCAGGTTCAGGTTCTTTTCCTTGGCAATAACCTCGATGATGGTACTGTCGTACACCGGCAGCCCATATTTTTCACCCAGCATATCGGCTATCAGGTGTCCGCCGGAGCCGTATTCCCGGCCAATAGTAATGATGACCTGCTGCTTTTCGTGTTCCATACTGTCCTCCCTCTCTGCTTAGAAATATCTCAGCTTGATGACGATCATGGCAATGCCCAGCACAATAATGGTCGCCGGGATGGCGGTCTTGCAGTAGCGGCCCCAGCTTACCGGGTGACCGGCCTTAGAAACCACCGAGGTACCCACTACATTGGCCGAAGCACCAATGGGGGTGGCACTGCCGCCGATATCGGTACCAATGGAAAGTCCCCACGCCAGGGTGGAAAGATCGGCGCCGGTGGTGGCCGCCAGTGTCTTTATTACAGGTACCATTGTAGCAGCAAACGGAATATTGTCAACTACCGAACTGGCCACCGCGGAGATCCACAGCACGATGTAGACCATCGCCAGGATGTTGCCGCCGCACAGCTTGCCGATAAATTCCGCGATCATCACCAGTACACCGGTCTGCTCCAGACCGCCTACCACCACAAACAGTCCGATGAAGAATAGCAGGGTCTGGTAGTCCACGCCGCGGATGATCTCCTTGGCATCCTTGGCAAAGCAGATCAGCGTCAGTATCGTGATAGCCACACCGATAAGCGCCACGGTCAAATGGGTCTGGGCATGGGTCACCAGCAGCACCACCGCGCACAGGAAGATGACGCAGCTCAGCACAAATTCCTTCTTATCAGTAATGGCTTCACTCGGGTCGGGATAATGTACCGTCAGCCCGGCATTGGTCGCCGCGCTGGCCGTCAGCTCCTTGCGGTAAGCCAGCGCATAAAACACCACGCTCACCACCAGGGCGATGCCGGCAATAACGCCGGTATTGGTGATAAAATCGGCAAAGCTGTAACCCAGCGCAGTCCCAACGATGATATTGGGCGGGTCGCCGCACATGGTGGCGGAGCCACCCAGGTTCGCGCAGAAAATTTCCGCCAGCACCATAGGCACCGGGTCAAATTTCAACAGCTGAGAAAGCTCGACCGTTACCGCCGCTAGGAACAGAATGACGGTGATACTATCGATAAACATGGCCAGTACGGCGCTCATCACCATAAAGGTAATAAGAATAGGCATTACCTTATATTTTACCGCCTTGGCTATGGTCAGGCACAGCCAGCGGAAAAAGCCCGCCTTGGCCATGCCCTCCACCATCACCATCATACCGGCCACAAAGATGATGGTCTCCCAGTTGATACCGCTGGAGCTGCTCTCTCCGGAGCTGATCCAGAAGTTCCCGGTGATGATGGTTTTTAGGTTCAGTGTTTCCATTATCGCCTGCGAGCTCTTCATGCATACACCAAAGACGATGATGAGTGTTGCCGCGGCGCACCCCAGTGTGATGTAATGCCGCGGAATCTTATCCAGTATGATCAGTGCGAACATCAGCACAAAGATCACAATGGCAGCAATCGCTTCCATAATCTCTATACCCCTTTTCTCATAAACTGTATTCGCCGCATCTGGCGTCTTTCAGCTCCGTTAATATAACATACTAAATATGAAAAGGGATATCTCAAAAAAGTCTACCCATATTTCCAAAAAGGAATATCTCTTTTTTCTTCCGTGCCTGGTTTCCGTTAATTTACGGCAGTTTTGCGCAACTATTTTTAATGAAAAGCATCAAATTGCGCAACTATGACAAAATTTTATCCAACTTGTCCCATTTCAAAAAAGCATCGCTTTACCCTGCTATCCGTTTTTTGTCTTGCTTTATAGCGTATATGCTATCAATAAATTTCGCCGTCCAGCGGGAATTCCTTCTCTTAATATATATCATTTCATTTATATATTATAACCATCGCTCCCCACAGAACCGCCAGCAGCACTACATTCACCGCCGTAAAAAAGAGCATATATTTTCCGGTCCTGGCCCCATCCGCCGCGGCGTACAGCTTGTAGGAGATCAGACTTGCCATTGAGGCGATTAGGGTGCCCAGCCCGCCAAGGTTCACCCCCAGCAGCAGCGCCGGGTAATCGGCGGTAAAGCCGGAAAGCAGCATGGCCGCCGGTACATTGCTTATCACTTGGCTCAGCAGGATCCCCACCGTCATTTCCCTCCCTGCCACCAGCCCGGAAAGCGCCTCGCTAACGGTCGGCAGAGCCTTCATATTCCCCACAAAGACAAAGAAAAACAGAAAAGTCAGCAGCAGGCTGTAATCCACACGCCGCAGCAGCCGCCGGTCGGCAAGCAGGGCCGCCAGCACCGCCGCGCCCAGCGCTATTCCGTAATGCAGCACACGCAGCACCGAAAGCAGACATACCGCGAATACCGCTCCCCACAGCAGCAGCCCCCGGCGGTCCGGCCGGTTCAGGCGGATATCAGCCGCGCCCAACGGCCGGCAGGGCAGGCACAGTACCGCCGCGCTCAGTAGCACCAAAGATAGACCCGTTACCGGCGCCATCAGCCGCAAAAACTCTCCCAGCCCCATCCCAGAAAGGGAATAGAGATACAAATTCTGCGGGTTGCCCAAGGGGGTCATGGCGCTGCCCAGGTTGGCCGCCACCGTTTGCAATGCAATAATAGGGATATTGAATCTTTCAGTACCGGTCTGGGCGGTCAGCATCAGCGTCAGCGGCACAAAGGTGATCAGCGCCACATCATTGGTTATCAGCATCGCCGCAAAAAAGCACACCCCCACCAGTACGGCCGCCAGCCGCCGGGTATCCCTCATCCGGCGCAGCAGGGCAGCCGTCACTGCATCAAATAGTCCGGCCTGTCCCAGCGCCGCTACTGCCAGCATCAAGGCCGCCAAAAGCGCCAGCACACGCCAATCTATATAGCCCAGATAGGCCGCTGAGGGCCTGACCAAAAAGGCGGACACCACCGCCAGCACCAGCGATACCGCCAGCACTGGGTCCTTTTTCAGTTTTAATAAAATTTGATGTTTCACCATGTCCACGGTCCTTCTCCGGCGTTTTGTCAGCTGCCTCCCCGTTTTCTAAACGGCACAGGGGGCGGCCTGCGGCCGCCCCCCATAAAACAGCGATTCCTCCGCCGTTATTTCAGCTTTTCCGGGTACAGTCCGTCGGCCGTCAGCGCCGCCATGGCCGCCGCCACCTTTTCGTGGTCCTCCCGGTAGGTCACCCCGTACCACTTGTTATGTACCGGCAGCACCGTCACCTCGGCGCAGCCCTCGTGCAGCAGATCGCCTATCATCTCCGGCAGCAGGAACTCGCTCTTTAGCGGGTCCTCCATGTGCTCCAGAAAATGAATAAACCGCGGCTGGAATTCCTCCATCAGCTCCGGCGGGCAACCCCAACAGTTCATCGAAACCGGGGTCTGCGGGTCATATTCCACTTCCGCTTCCCGGCTCACATCGGTAATGCGCCCATCCGCTGTCCAGCCGATCTTCAGCCGCTCGTCAATATCGGTCAGCTTGCCGTTTGCATCCACCGTGCAGACGCCGCGCGCCACCGTCCCCTTATCGGAAAGGGTGTTTACCAGGCGGTAGCCCGCCATGCACAGCTGCAGCTTACCGTTCTCCTCATGCGGCGCGGTCAAAAAGCCATACAGCTCCTCAAAAGGCTCCGGGCCGTAGTAGTCATCCGCATTGATGACCGCAAACGGCTCCCGCAGCATCCCGGCGCAGCACATCACCGCATGGGCAGTGCCCCAGGGCTTCTGCCGCCCCTCCGGGATGGTATACCCTGCCGGCAGATCGGTCATGCGCTGGTAGGCATATTCTATCTTGGCCTCGGTATGCCGCCGCCCGATGCGCTCCTCGAAGATCTCCCGGTTTTCCGGTTTGATGATGCAGATGACTCGGCCAAAGCCCGCCTTCATCGCATCGTGGATAGAATAATCAATGATGAGCTCCCCGTGGGGGCCGACCGGTTCAGCCTGCTTCAGCCCGCCGTAGCGGCTGCCCAGCCCCGCGGCCATAATGACAAGTGCCGGTTTCTGCATATCAGTTTCTCCTCTTCTGGTTTATTCATACCACCTGCCGGGTACAGGTCCGCCCCGCAGGTCGGCGCCGCCTGCGGCGCCTTGCGGCCTTACGGCCGCTCCGCCCGCCCGGCTTCGCCG
>URGQ01000058.1 GCA_900547385.1 uncultured Oscillospiraceae bacterium
GAGTTGAGCCGCAAGATTGGGCACGACATTATCGAGAAGCTGTGCGACCAGCTGAGGCGGGCGCCGCAGCTTCGCTGCGGAACCGTCCTTCGGACGGCTTCCTGCGGCCCGAACCCGCGCCTTGCGAAGGCTCAGTCAAGGAGCTGCTGACGCATGGATTGGAGAATGCGCTTTTCCCGCCGGGAGACCTGTACCTGCGTCATCCCCAGGCGGCGGGCCACCTCAGTCTGGGTCTTTCTGCGATAGTACCGCAGAAAGATCAGCTGCCGGTCCCGTTCCTCCAGCGAGGAAAGCAGCTGCTGCAGCGAAAGCAGATCGCTCAGCCGCTCCTCCGGGCCCTCCTCCGGCAGGTCTATCTGCCCGCTGCCATCCTCCTCACCCCCCGTCAGGGAAAGCGGCGGCGTGGTGGCGGCCAGGGCCTGGGCCACATCCTCCGGGGCACGGCCCATGCGTTCGGCCACCTCGTTCACAGTGGCCTCCCGGCCCAGCTCGCTGCCTAGCAGCTCCCGAATACGCCCGGCGGCCAGTCCCAGCTCCTTCAGGCTGCGGCTCACCTTTACGGTGCCCCCATCCCGGAACAGCCGGCGGATCTCCCCCAGGATGACCGGCACGGCATAGGTGGAAAACATCACCCCCCGGCTGGCATCAAAGGCCGCTGAGGCCTTCACCAACCCCATGCACCCGGCCTGGTACAGGTCATCGTATTCTATGCCCCGCCCCTTAAAGCGATGGGCGCAGGCGTGCACCAGCCCCAGGTTGTTTTCCACGCTGGTATCCTGTATGGCGGTCGCCTTTGGTTCGGCGGTAACAGGCATTTTGGTCAAACCTCCCTTGTTACCGGGCTTTTTGGCTCAGGCGGCGGCGCAGACGCACGGTGGTGCCGCCCCCCGCGCGGGAGGTGACCCGCACCTCATCCATCAGCTCCTGCATCACCGCAAAGCCCAGCCCGGCCCGTTCGCTGCCGCCGGTGGTAAACAGCGGCTCCATCGCCTTTTGCACATCGGCGATGCCGCACCCGTGGTCCCGCACCTTGATGGTGACGAGATTGCTTTCCGAAAGGCTGGCAGCTATGTAGATCTCCCCAATGCGGTCCGGGTAGGCGTGAACGATGCAGTTGGTCACCGCCTCCGAAACAGCCGTTTTGATATCGCACAGCTCCTCCACGGTGGGGTCCGCCTCTGTGATGAAGGCGGCGACCAGCATCCGGGCCAGGCCCTCATTGGCGCCCCTGCTGGGAAAACTGACTTTCATGGTGTTTTTCGGCTTATTCATACGCGACTTTCCTCCTCTATCTCCAGGCTGGCTATCCCGGCCACCCGCATTACCCGGCGGATGTGCGGCGGCATGGCCCGCAGCACCAGCTTTCCGTTCATTTCCTGCATCAGGCGGTAGCGCCCCAGCACCAGCCCTATCCCGCTGGAATCCATAAATTCCACCCCGGCAAAATCCAGCGCCAGCCGGGCGGGGCGTTCTTTTTGCACATTGCGGTCGATCTCCTCCCGCAGCTTTTGGGTGTGGTGGTGGTCCAGCTCGCCGCTCAGGCGCGCCACCATGGTATCGCCGTTGGTTTCTATTGTGACCGGCATTTTAACAGCCTCCTTTGGAGAAATTTGTTTGTAATTTTTTCGCCTGACGGCGTTTTTTGACCGAGCAAAGCAGAGAAGCACGGTCGATGGAAAAGTCCTTTCACTAATACGGCAAAATGGAGCCTTTTTTGCAGCCCAAAGGTTAATATTTCACAACTTTTAATGGAAAGTTTACATTATGGGAAGATATTGGGCGAAGATCGCACAAATATCGGATTTTTCTAGGAAATTGCAACTGGGATTTATTATGCAAATTTGGGGGTGAGGGGGTCGCGGTGGATGGGGATGCGGAGCCGAGCACCGCCAGTGGCGGATGCAGCGAGGCGGAGCATCCGTAGCGGTCGAAAAAATCGAGCGAGCGAGCAGCGCGAAGATTTTTTCGGGCACCGCAAGGCGGTGGGGGCAGATGCGCCTGCGGCTACCTTGGGAGCGTATCTGTGCGCAGTACGGACGATGCTTTTGCATCGTTCGTATCCAGCACTGCAAGCGACAGAAAGGGGTTCGTCAAGGGGGAATCTGTCCCTCTTGACCGTATTTTGGTTCCTTTTGTACGCACAAAAGGAACGCCACGGCGGCGAGCCGTACAGATTATGCCTTTGCAAAAGGCTGCGCGACGCCGAAGGTGATCACAAACTGGCCCCCGCCGGATAGGCGAAATAAAACCAAGTCATAGTTTGTGCCGGCAATCCCTCAGTCAGCCATGTGGCTGACTGCTCCCATTACACAGGGGAGCCCTTGGGTTGGTGTGACGCCGAAGGCGAGATGATATTCGAATTATTTTTACGATAAAATAAAAAAACCAAGCCCCTATTCAAAAGAATAGAAGCTTGGCATCAAATATTCTGTCAAAACATGGGCTATGCTTTAATTTTTCTTCAGCGCTTCCATCATCACCGGCCGGACGGCGGAAGCCAGGTACAGCGAGCCGAAAACCAGCACACCATGTTCCCCGGCGGTAGCCAGCGCCAGCCGGGCGGCTTCCTCGCAGTCGGGGCATATGGTGATATCCCGGCATACCCCGCGGGCCAGCTCGGCAAATTCTTCGGCCGGGCAGCTGCGCGGGTTGGGCACCGTGGTAATGATCATGCGGGCGCAGTAGGGAGCCATCATCCGCAGCACCGGCAGGCAGTCTTTATCCCGCAGCATGCCCACCACCGCCGTCAGGTCGTGCAGGTCCAGGGCTTTTAGGGCTTCACACAGGGCCCGGCCGCCATTGGGATTGTGGGCGCCATCCACCAGCACGGGCGGGGACTGCCGCAGCAGTTCCAGCCGGGCGGGGAACCGCGCCGCGGCAATACCGGCGGCAATGGCCGAAGGCGGCAGCGCAAAGCGGCTGCTGGAAAGCGCGTTTAGCGCTTCCACCGCTGTGATGGTGTTCAGCACCTGATGAGGGCCGGGTAGGGGAATGAAAATCTCCTGGCCGCGGTAAAGAATACGGCTGCCGGTCAAATCGGCGGAGAGGACAGAAAGCGCTGTCCGGTCGGGGCGGATCAGGGGATCGTCCTCTTCCTTGGCCCGGCGGCGGATGACCGCCAGCGCTTCCTCCTCCTGGTCCGGGTAGCAGATGACGGTGCTGCCCCGCTTGAGGATGCCGCATTTTTCCCCGGCGATGGCGGCCAGCGTATCCCCCAAAATGGCGGTATGGTCGTAATCAATGCGGGTGATGACCGCTACCAACGGGGGCGGGATGATATTGGTGGCATCCAGGCGGCCGCCCAGGCCCACTTCCAATACGGCAATATCGCAGCCGGCTTCGGCAAACCAGGTAAGCCCCAGCACCGTGACCAATTCAAACTCAGTGGGGGGATCGCCCGCGGCTTTGAATTCCTCAGCGATGGGGCGCAGCCGGGTGGCCAGTGCCGCCAGTGTTTCCTCCGGGATCATTTCGCCGTCGATCTGCATCCGCTCCCGGAATTCCAGGATGAAGGGGGAGATGAATTTGCCGGTTTTGAAGCCGCCGGCGGTAAGGGCCGAGGCGATCATGGTGGTGGTGCTGCCTTTGCCGTTGGTGCCGGCCACATGGATGTAGGGCACCTTGAGATGGGGATCGCCCATGCGGTGCAGCAGGCGGCCCATGCGGCCCAGCCCCAGCCGGCTGCCAAAGCGCTCGGTGCCGTGGATCCAGGCAAGTGTTTCGGGATAATTCATCGTTAGGCCCTCCTTTGGGGGAATTTAGGAAGTTGCTTTTCTAGGAAGAAAAGCAGGCAAAAGATATTTACGGCAAATTTGTAGTCGCCTGTCGGCGTCGCGGAGTCTTTTGCAAGGGCAAAACCTGCACGCCTACCCGGCGGGGGCCTCCTTTTGCGCCGCCAAAAGGAGGCAAAAGCGGGTCAAGGGGGACCGGGCTTCCCCCTTGACAAACCCCTTTGACGCTTTGCTGTGCTGGCTACGAATTTAGATTTTTCATTATCGAAAAACCCAAATCCGTACTGCGCACAGATGCGCTCTAAAGGTAGCCTGCGGCAGCATTTGCCCCCTTCCCGTTCTCCTCCCCCGTGGCGGGGGAGGGGCCGTCTGGGAAAATAGCTGCTTGTTCAACCCATAGTCTCGGCAGCGTGACTATCTGCGATTGGTTTGCGGAAACCAAATAAAATGCGCTTGCCCCCTGCACTCGGACAGCGGACTGCACCGCGCCGCAAAGGGCACGGTGCAGAGAAAAAGCGATTACTTCCGCATGGCGGCGATGGATTCCAAAATCTTGGCCATGCGTTCCTTGTGCTGGGCCAGCTTCGCGCGCTCGGTTTCGATGAGCTGGGCGGGTGCTTTGGCAACAAAGCCGGGGTTATCCAGCTTGCGACCGATGAAATCAATGTCGCTCTGGCACTTTTCGCGTTCCTTTTCCAGGCGGGCCAGTTCCTTTTCCCGGTCGATGAGCTCATCCATGGGAATGAGGGCGCGGGCGGCATGGGTGATGATCTGAACGGCGCCGGGCAGCTCGAACTTTTCACCGACCTCGACCTCCGAAGCGGAGGCCAGGCGCTGCAGGAACGGGATGCCATTTACGAAAATCTCGGCTTCGGCGGTTTCGATATAGACCTTGGCCTTTTTGGAGGGCGGAATGTTCATTTCGGTGCGCTGGTTGCGGATAGCCCGGATGATATCAATGATCTTCTGGAAATCGGCCTCCTCCTTCTGGAAGGAAAGCTCCTCACTCCAGGCGGGCCACTGGGAGATCATGATGGCTTCCGCCTCGCCCTCGTGGGGCAGGCTCTGCCAGATCTCCTCGGTGATGAAGGGCATGAAGGGGTGCAGCAGCTTGAGGGTATTGGCCATGACATACACCAGTACCTTTTGGGCATTGAGGGCGGTTTCGCCGCCCGCCTGCAGACGGCTCTTCACCAGCTCGATGTACCAGTCGCAGAGGATATCCCAGATGAAATCGTAGAGCTTTGCGGAAGCGACGCCCAGCTCGAATTTTTCGAGGTTATCGGTGACCTCCTTCACAAGGTCATTGTAGAGGGTGAGCACCCACTTATCCTCGGTGGCGAGGGTTTCGGGCAGCTCGATTTTGGTGATCTCATCGGAGAGGTTCATTTGGATGAAGCGGGTGGCGTTCCAGATCTTATTGGCGAAGTTGCGGGCGGCCTTCACCTTTTCATCCATATAGCGGGTATCATTGCCGGGGCTGTTGCCGGTCACCAGCATAAAGCGCAGGGCATCCGCGCCGTACTGGTCGATGACCTCCAGCGGGTCTACGCCGTTGCCGAGGGATTTGCTCATCTTGCGGCCCTGGGCATCCCGCACCAGGCCATGAATGAGGACGGTATCAAAGGGCTTTTTGCCGGTGTATTCCAGACCGGAGAAGATCATGCGGGAGACCCAGAAGGTGATGATATCGTAGCCGGTGACGAGGGTGGAGGTGGGGTAGAATTTGCGCATCTCGGGAGTGTCATCCGGCCAGCCCAGGGTGGAGAAGGGCCACAGTGCGCTGGAGAACCAGGTATCCAGGGTATCGGGGTCCTGGGTCATGTGGCCGCCGCACTTGGGGCACTTTTCGATGCCTTGAATGGTGACAACGGTCTCGCCGCAGTCATCGCAGTAGTAGGCGGGGATGCGGTGGCCCCACCACAGCTGGCGGCTGATGCACCAGTCCCGGATGTTCTCCATCCAGTGGAAGTAGTTTTTATCGAAGCGCTCCGGAACGAAGCGGATGTCTTTCTCACGGACAGCCTTGATGGCGGGCTCTGCAAGGGGTTTCATCGAGACGAACCACTGCTTGGAGACCATGGGCTCGATGGTGCTGTGGCAGCGGTAGCAGGTGCCTACATCGTGGCGCAGCGGCTCCACCGATTTGAGGGCGCCGCAGGCTTCCAGGTCCTCAAGGATGGCCTTGCGGGCCTCCCGGGTGGTCATGCCGGCGTACTTGCCGCAGTCCAGCACCTCCGGCTCGCCGGCGGCAGCCTTGCCGGTGCGGAACAGCTCATCGGCGGCGGCCTTGTCCTCGGGGCCGGTCATGCGGCCATCGTAGGTGAAGACCCGGACACGAGGCAGATTATGGCGTTCGCCCACCTCAAAGTCATTGGGGTCGTGGGCGGGGGTGATCTTTACGACGCCGGTGCCCTTTTCCATATCGGCGTGCTCATCGCAGACGATGGGGATTTCCTTATTCAGCAGCGGCAGGATGACATGGCAGCCGTGCAGGTGGGCATAGCGGGGATCCTCGCCATTGATGGCCACGGCGGTATCGCCCAGCATGGTTTCGGGGCGGGTGGTGGCCAGCTCCAGCTGCTCGCCGGTCTCCTTGACGGTGTAGAGCAGATGCCAGAAGCTGCCGTCCTGCTCCTCGTATTCTACCTCGGCATCGCTGATGGAGGTATTGCAGGTGGGGCACCAGTTGACCATGCGGTTGCCGCGGTAGATGAGGCCCTGATCGTACAGGCGCTGAAACACCAGCTGCACCGCACGGGAGCAGCCCTCATCGAGGGTGAAGCGCTCCCGCTCCCAGTCGCAGCTGGAGCCGAGCTTTTTGAGCTGGCTGACGATGCGTCCGCCGTACTGGCGGCGCCATTCCCAGGCGCGCTCCAAAAAGCCTTCGCGGCCGATCTCTTCCTTGGTGACGCCTTCCTTGCGCATGGCTTCCACGATCTTGGCCTCGGTGGCGATGGAGGCGTGATCGGTGCCGGGCAGCCACAGGGCCTCGTAGCCCTGCATACGGCGCCAGCGGATGAGGGCATCCTGGAGGGTATTATCCAGGGCGTGGCCCATATGCAGCTGGCCGGTGATATTGGGGGGCGGAATGACGATGGTGTAGGGTTCCTTTTTGCTTTCGGCATCGGCGTGGAAGTAGTTTTTATCCAGCCAGAATTGGTAGGTGCGGTCTTCGACCTGCTTGGGGTCATAGACCTTTTCCAGTTGTTTTGCCATGGGGATCCTCCTTTTTTCTTTTGGGGTGGTGCGGCCGATGATTGGCAGTGAAAAACAACCGGGCGGCGGCAGGCGGGGAAAATAAAAAAGCCCGCTGATTTTTCCACAGAAAGGAAAACAGCAGGACGCATTTCTTGGCGCGGTACCACCTGGTTTCGTGCCGAAGCGGCACGCACTCATTTTCCGTAACGGGGAACGCCGTTGCCGCTTAAAAAATTCGGCGGCACCGCTCGGCGGCGACTTTCTCCGTTTTCCGCCGCAGCCTTTGCACCGGACGGCTGCTCTCTGGGGGTCGGGGGGAACGGGTACTCCTCCGCTTCAAAGCGTTTTTTGTTATCCCGGTTATTTTACCGCAGGGGAGGGGGATTTGTCAAGGTAGGGAGGAGGATTTTTGCGGGGAATTTGCGCAGGGCGCGGAGATCGGGCGGCAGCCCC
>URGQ01000059.1 GCA_900547385.1 uncultured Oscillospiraceae bacterium
GGGGCCGGCGGCTCCGCCGCCCCTCCTTCGCAGGCTTTTCTTCTTCCCCCAGTATAGCACGGGAGCCGCCCGCTTTCCAGCAGGCAGCTCCCTTTTCGTCACTTAAAAACATAATATTACGAAAGAAAAATTTCCTTAGCGTGCAGCCTGGCCAGGCTCCGCAGAATGGTCATCTCGGCGTTCTGGCACTCCAGCACGCTGTGCTTCTGGCGCAGCTCTTCCTGCGCCTCCGCCAGCGCCCGGCGCTCGCGCTCCTCGTCGATCTCCTCGGGCCGCAGCACCTCTTCCACCATCACCGATACGGTATTCTCGCCCACCCGGGCAAAGCCCGCATCCACCACGGCGGATTGCCACTCGCCGTCCGGCGTTTGCAGCCGCATCGTCCCCGGCACAATGCCGATGACCGCAGCCTCATGGTGCGCCATAATGCCCATCGAACCATCCTGGATGGGCAGCTGCACCTGGCTTGCCTCGCCTTCGTAAAACACGCGGGAAAACCCGATCACCTTCAGGGTAAAGGTCTCCATTTTGGCACCTCTCCTTTCCGGTCGTTACACGCCTTGCTTGGCCTTTTCTATGACATCCTCGATGGTGCCGACATTGAAGAACGCCCACTCGGGGTATTCGTCCATCTCACCGTCGATGATGGCCTTAAAGGAACGGATGGTATCCCGGACGGGCACATACTTGCCCGGTACGCCGGTAAAGTTTTCCGCCACATGGAAGGGCTGCGAAAGGAACTTCTGGATCTTTCTCGCCCGGTAAATGGTCACCTTATCCTCGTCGGAAAGCTCCTCCATACCCAGGATCGCTATGATATCCTGCAATTCCTTGTACTTCTGCAGGATCTTCTGCACGGCTCTCGCCGTTTCGTAGTGCTCCTGCCCCACAATGTCTGCCTCCAATATACGGGAGGTGGATTCCAGCGGGTCTACCGCCGGGTAAATACCCTGCTCCACGATCTTACGGGAAAGTACGGTAGTCGCATCCAGGTGGGCAAAGGTCGTCGCGGGGGCGGGGTCGGTCAAGTCATCGGCCGGTACATATACCGCCTGCACCGAGGTAATGGACCCGTCATGGGTGGAGGCGATGCGCTCCTGCAGCTCACCCAGCTCGGTGGCCAGGGTAGGCTGATAGCCCACGGCACTGGGCATCCGCCCCAGCAGGGCGGAAACCTCGCTGCCTGCCTGCACAAACCGGAAGATGTTATCAATGAACAGCAGCACATCCTGGTGCTCCACATCGCGGAAGTACTCCGCCATGGTCAGTCCGGTCAGGCCCACTCTCATTCTGGCCCCGGGCGGCTCGTTCATCTGGCCAAAGACCAGCGCGGTCTTTTTCAGCACCCCGCTTTCGCCCATCTCGGTCCACAGGTCGTTGCCCTCGCGGGAGCGCTCTCCCACGCCGGTAAAGATGGAATAGCCGCCATGCTCGGTGGCTACATTGGTGATCAGCTCCTGGATAAGCACTGTTTTGCCTACGCCCGCACCGCCAAAAAGGCCGATTTTACCGCCCTTGGCGTAGGGGGCCAGCAGGTCAATGACCTTGATGCCGGTCTCCAGGATCTCCACCACGGGGCTCTGGTCGGCAAAGCCGGGCGGGTCGCGGTGGATGCACCACTTCTCCCCCTCCGGCAGCGGCTCGCCGCCATCAATAATCTCACCAGTCACATTAAAGAGACGCCCCAGGGTACGGTCGCCCACCGGCACTTGGATGCCGCCGCCTTCAGCGGTAACTTCCATGTCGCGGCACAGCCCCTCACTGGGGGAAAGCATAATGCAGCGCACGATGTTGCCGCCCATATGCTGGGCCACCTCCATCACGCACTTCTGCTCGCCGTTCTGCACCGTCAGCGCATCCTTGATGAAGGGCAGTTGGCCCTCGGGGAACAAGACATCCACCACAGGCCCCTGCACCTCTGTAATAATCCCTTTCATCATGATGTTTTCTTCCTTTTCTGTGCTTTGGCGCCGCCCGCTACCTCTACGATCTGCTGGGTAATGGCGGCCTGCCGCACACTGTTATAGATGACGGAAAGCTCCCGCAGCATATCGGCAGCACTATCCGTCGCGGATTTCATTGCCAGCATTCTGGCGTTTTCTTCACTGCAAAAGGCCTCCACCAGCGCCCCGAACAGGTACCCTGTCACATAGTTGGGCGCTATGGAACCCAGCACCGCCCCAGCATTCGGCAGGTAGTTCACCTGCTGCGGCTTTTGGGGCTTGCCCTCTCCGGGCCGGAAGGCCTCCGCCGAAAGGGGCAGCAGCTTCTGCAGCCGGGGGGTGGCCTCCTCGCCGTGCTCCTCCATGCGGGTATAGATCACATAGACCTCGCTGAGCTCCCCGCTCATGAATCTCTGGCACATCATGGCCGCTATTCTCCTGGCGCGCTCCACGCTGGGCTGCTGCGCCATTCCGATAAAGCTCCGGTCCACCGCGTAGCCCAATTTCTGCAGCGCCAGGGCACCCAGCCGCCCCACCACGCATACGGCAGGGTCTGTTTCCTTCTGCAGCACGCCCTCGGCAAATTTCAAAATGTTGTGGTTATAGGCGCCGGCCAGTCCCTTATCGCCGCTGATGACCAGATACCCCTTTTTGCCGCCGAGGATCGGCTCCCCGGTGCCAAAATAGCGGTCCTCCAGCTCCGGCAGGTCCCGCAGGATCTCTGCGATCAGCTCCTCCGACTGCTCAAAGTGCGGCAGCGCTTCGGTCAGGGCCCGGCGGGCCTTTTTCACCTTGGTGGAGGAGATCAGGTACATGGCGTTGGTAATCTTCATGGTATCCTGCACGCTTTTTATGCGGCTTTGGATATCTCTTGCGCTTGCCATACCATCACCTGCCCTTGTACTCTTCGGCCGCCGTCAGGATCGCCTGCCGCAGCGTATCGTCCAGCGCTTTGGTTTCCTCCAGCGCTGCAATGATCTCGCTGTGGTTCTCCCGCACATAGTCCAAAAGTCCCATCTGATATGCCTTTATCTCGGTCAGCGGCACCTCCAGGAAGCCCTTGGCCGTTGCCACCACCAGGGTGATGACCTGCTCCGCCATCGAAAGCGGACGGTACAGCGGCTGCTTCAGCACCTCCATCAGGCCCTTGCCGTAGGCCAGTTGCTCCCGGGTGGTGTCATCCAGGTCGCTGCTGAACTGTGTAAAGACCTCCATCTCACGGTACTGCGCCAGATCAATACGAATAGAACCGCTGGCCTTTTTCATGGCCTTGGTCTGGGCGGCGCCGCCCACGCGGGAAACCGAAAGGCCGACATTAACGGCCGGACGCTGACCTGCATTAAAGAGGTTCGTCTCCAGATAGATCTGTCCGTCGGTGATGGAAATAACATTGGTGGGAATATAAGCCGATACATCACCGGCCTGTGTTTCAATAATGGGCAGCGCGGTGATGGAGCCGCCGCCCATTTCGGGGGTCAGGCGGCTGCTGCGCTCCAGCAGGCGGCTGTGCAGGTAGAATACATCGCCGGGGTAGGCCTCACGGCCGGGGCTGCGCTCCAGGATGAGCGACAGCGAACGGTAAGCCACCGCGTGCTTGGAAAGATCATCGTAGATGATGAGGACATCCTTCCCCTGGTGCATAAAGTACTCCGCCATAGCGGTACCGGCATAGGGGGCAATGTACTGCAGGGAGGCCGGATCGCTGGCTGTGGCCGAAACCACGATGGAGTACTCCATGGCCCCGTGGCTCTGCAGGGTGGAAACCACCTTGGCCACGGTAGATGCCTTCTGCCCGATGGCCACATAGATGCAGATAACACCCTTGCCCTTCTGGTTCAGGATGGTATCAGTGGCGATAGAGGTCTTACCGGTCTGCCGGTCGCCGATGATCAGCTCACGCTGTCCCCGTCCAATGGGGAACATGCTGTCGATGGCCAAAATACCGGTCTCCATCGGGACCGAAACGGACTTTCTGTCCTTGATACCAGGGGCGGCGTTTTCAATGGGGCGGTAACCGGCCGGCACCGCCTCGCCCTTGCCGTCAATGGGGGTGCCCATGGCATCCACCACGCGGCCCAGGAAGGCTTCGCCCACCGGCACACCGGCCCGCCGCTCGGTGCGCACCACCCGTCCGCCGGCCAAAAGGCCCTTTTCGCTGCCCAGCAGAATGATACCGGTCTCCTCGCGGCGGATATCCTGTACCATGCCCTTTACGCCGCTCTCAAACTGCACGATCTCGCCGTAAGCGGCATGCCGGATGCCGGAAACGGTGGCAACACCGTCGCCCACCCGCAGGATCTCGCCCACCTCGTGGTCCTTGCCGTCAAAGGCGGCCGCGTCTATTTCGGTGCGCAGCAGGTCAATGACCTCGCTGGAATCGGAAAGCATCTGGGGCGTCTGGGTTAGACGGTTCTTCATCTGGGTCAGGCGGCCCTTCATGCTCCAGTCGTATTCCTCGCTGCCCACCGTGATGCAGAAGCCGCCCAGCAGGCTTTTATCCTCCACCAGCTCCAGCGGCAGCTCTTCGTTTTCGTACTTCTTCCGCAAAAATTCCCGGATCTGCCCCAGTTGCTCGGCAGTCGGGGGGGTCACATACCGCAGGATCGCTTTTTGACGGCTCGCGCGTTCGGCCCGGCGCTCCTCATAGGCATCCATCAGCTGGTCCAGCGCCTCTACGCCGTCCGTCTTCAGGGTACCCAGCAGCTCCTGCAGCTTGCCGTCACTGGATCTTGCCGCCATGTGCTTCACCTGCTTCCGCGATAAACTTATCGTACAGCATTCTATCCTGCTGCTCGGTGTTCCTGTCGCCTACCGCCTTGGCCGCGGCATCTATCACCAAAGTGGCGATCTCGCTCTTCATATCCCGCAGGGCGTTGGCACGCTCCACCGCCATGGTTTCTTCGGCACGGCGGCGCTTCTGCTCCAGCTCGGCATCGGTGGCAGCCAGCAGTTTTTCGCTCTGCTCTTTTGCCTCGGCCTTCGCGCGCGCTATAATCTCCTCACCCTCGCCCTGGGCGGCGGCCAGCTTCCCTTCATATTCCGTCTTCATGCCGTCAGCCGCATCCTGGGCGGTCTTGGCATCGGCAAACTGCTTCTCGATGAGCGCTTTGCGTTCCTCCAGGATCTTATTGACCCGGCCGAACAAAAACTTGCGCATGAAGAAATAGAGAACCAGCAGGTTGATGACGGTAAATAAGAGATTGATATCTAATCTCAGCATCTGAGTCTTGCCTTCCTTTCTCTATTTTTCGCTTACAGTACCAGCAGCAGCAGGGCAATAACAAAGCCGTAGATGGCGGTGGCTTCCGCCAGGGCGCAGCCCAGCAGCAGCAGCTTACTGATCTTGCCGTCCGCCTCCGGCTGACGGGCTACTGCTTCGGTGGCCTTACCGGTAGCAATACCGATGCCGATGCCGGCGCCAATGCCGGTGAGAACCGCGATACCCGCGCCGATTGCAACAAAAGTACCCATAGTTTTTTCTCCTTCAAATCACATGTAATTTAATATTTTTTACTTGGGTCATTCCTCTACGGCTTCCTTGATATACAGCCCGGTGAGGAACACGAATACATAGGCCTGCAGCAGGCCGTCAAAGAAATCGAAATACAGGCTGAACACCGCGGGCAGGATGACCGGCACCAGGTGCTCCAGCAGCTTCATTACTACAAAGGCGCCCATGACATTACCAAAAAGACGCATGCACAGCGAAAGCGGCCGGATAGCCAGCTCCATCACATTCAGCGGGGTAATGACCTTGGAGGGCTTGGTAAAGCCCTTCAGCCAACCGCCCACCTTGTTTTGCCGGATGGATGCCGCCTGCACCAGAATGATGGACATCAGCGCCAGGGCCGCCGTCACATTCAGGTCCTTTGTGGGGGGCTTCATGCCAAAGATGGCAAAGATATTGGAAATGCCCAAAAAGACCAGCACGGTTGACAAATAAGGGATATAGCGCTCTCCCTCATGGCCGATGATCCCGCGGACGAGATTCTGCAGGGCGGTGACGGCGTATTCCACACCTACCTGCAGCTTGCCAGGCTTTTCCACCCTCATGTTTCTGGTCAGTACCAGGGTAAGGATCACGATAATGGCCATGATGACCCAGGAGATCACGGTGGATTCTGCCACTTCTATCCCGCCGAATATCGGGATGGTAAAGGCAGTCGCCACATTCAGCTCCTCCATCAGGAATTCTGATAGATTACCCATTGAACCAACACCTCCTTGTTTTCACAATTTTCTCTGTCGGCGCCGGCTTCCTGTACCGGTCGGCCATTACAGTTTTGCAGCGGTAGAGGTCCTTTGCCATGCGGCGCGGGAGCACCTGCTATCACAGGAATTCAGTATAACACATATCGGCAAAAAAAAGTAGCCTAAAGTTCATAAAAGATTTTTCTTCTCTCAAAAAGTTGACGGTTGTCCCATATCAGCGGATAAAGCGGCGGGCATAGCCGCATTTCCGGCATAGCTCCTCCCTGGCTTGCCGCCCCGAAAAGCTCTCATAGATTGTCCTTGCCCGCGGTGAGGAAAGGATCTCCTCCAACGGCTGGGTAAAGAGATTTCCCAGGGCCAGGTCACCCTCGTGGTCCAGGCAGCAGGGCACCACCGTGCCATCACACAGCACCCCAAACTGGTCCCGCAGCCCATAGCAAAAGGCATCTCCCTCCCGCTCCCCGGCGGAAAGATCCGGCCATTCAAAGCGCTCGCCAAATTCCAGATAGATTCGCTCTGCTATTTTATGACCCTCCCGTACCGGGGGCCACTCTCCGGGGAAAGCCCGGTGCAGCTCCTCCAGCATGGGGGCATTCAGGTCGTTCTGCCCAGGGAGAGAGCCATCCAAATTCCAAAGGCGCAGCCCTGTTAGTTTGCCCGTGGCGGCAGCCCTTTTGGCAAAGGAAATGCAACCCTCCAGGTAGGCGGAAAAGACCCGGCTGTCATTGGCCTCCAGGCTGTGCAGGGAAATACTGACCTTGCGGACGGCAGGAGCGGCCAGCAGAGTCTCCCCCACCTGGGGCAGCAGGGTGCCGTTTGTGGTGATATTTACCAAAAAATTCAGTTCCCCGGCTATGGCCAAAAGTGCCGGCAGCTCGGGGTGCAGCAGCGGCTCGCCCATCAGGTGGAGATAGAGGTAACGGGTAGCCGGGCGCAGTTTTTCCGCCAGCAGGCGGAACTCCGCCGGGGACATGGCGCGGGGCGGCCGCCGGGTACCGGGACAAAAGCTGCAGCGCAGATTGCAGCGGTTGGTGATCTCCAGATAGACTTTATTGTACTGCCGCATCAGCCGTTCCTCCTGTGGGTTAGTCACAATGGAATTATACCATGGAAACGGAGAAAAACCAGCGGTAATATTCAATTTTCAAGGTACTGTTGGGAGGCAGGTTCCCGCTTAAGGCAGACCCCCAAATTGCCCGATGAGGTCTGCT
>URGQ01000060.1 GCA_900547385.1 uncultured Oscillospiraceae bacterium
GCTTTGCGCCGCCGGGCCTGCGGCCGGAACCTGCCCTTCGCGGAGATTTTCTTTTGCCGCTATCTCTATTCCGTCAGCTTGCCGCATAAAGATGAAACGGAAGCAGAAAGGAGTGGGGCATATGGGTTATCATTCGGTACGGCTGCGGCGGGGCAGTGTTTTAGCATTTGCGGTGCTGCTGGTAGCGGCGGTGGTAGGCACGGTGGTGCTTACCAGTCAGCAGCCGGTGGCGTTGCCGGCCTGGAGCCTTTTTAATAAAGGCATCCCCGGCGGAGAGGAAAACCAGCGTATTGAGTTTCTGCAAAAATACGGTTGGGAGGCGGAAGTGCCGCCCATTAGTGAAGAGGAGATCGTGATCCCGGCGGAGTGGGATGAGGTCTATACCGGGTATGCCTCCCTACAGCAGGCGCAGGGCTTCAATCTGGATAAACTGCGGGGCAAAACCGTAACGGAATATACCTATCACATCACCAATTATCCCGAAAAGGATGAGGTAGCTGCGCACATCCTTGTCTATAAGGATAGGATCGTTGGGGCGGATATCAGCGAGATGGAGCAGGGAGGCTTCTGCATGGAGGTCATCCCGGGCTGAGAAAATGGGGCGGGGCGGTTGCATCCCGCCCCGGTTCCCTGCTACAATAGGAGGAGAAAGGGGGCGGCCGCATGGAACGACTGGACAAGCTGCTGGCTTCGCAGGGAATGCTCTCCCGGCGGGAGGTCAAGGAACTGATCACCAAGGGCCGGGTGACAATAGACGGTACGGTGGAAAAACATCCGGAGCGCAAGGTGACCGGGGAGGAGCAGATCGTGGTGGCGGGGGAGCTGCTGCGGGTGCAGCGCACCCTGACGCTGATGCTCCACAAGCCGCAGGGGGTTGTTTCCGCGGCGCGGGATGCCCGGGATAAAACAGTGCTGGAGCTGGTGCCGCCGGAATACCGCCGCAAGGAGCTGTTCCCGGCGGGACGGCTGGATAAGGACACCACAGGGCTCATGATCCTGACCGATGACGGTGCCCTGGCCCACGAGATACTGGCTCCCAAAAAGCATGTGCCCAAGCGGTATCGCGTCACCATCGATATCCCCATGACGGAGGAAATGGTACACCGCTTTGCCGAAGGAATAGAGCTGAAGGACGGCCGCTGCCGGCCGGCGGAGCTGACCATTGAATCGGAAGATACCGGAGTGGTGACGCTGCGGGAGGGCCGCTACCATCAGATCAAGCGGATGTTCGGCTGCTGCGGAGCGGTGGTTACGGGCCTGCACCGGCTTTCTATGGGGGCGCTGCGGCTGGATGATACCCTGGCCCCCGGTGAGTGCCGCCCCTTGAGTGAAGAGGAGATCTCTCTGCTGCGGCAGCAGCACCTGCCGGAATAAATGTAAAATGGCAGAATGGACAGTCCTTACCGGCAGCGGCAGGGACTGCCGTTTTTCTTGGCAGATTGCACCAAGCTCCGGAAAATCCTCAAGCAATCATCACCGGGGGGTCACGGAATATTCATATTTTTATGGTAAATTGGAACTACACCAGCCCCCTGTGACCTGGTTTTCTTTGTGCAAAATGATGGAAGCGCATCCCCCCATTTTGTGCCGAGGCCGCCAGCAAGGCCCAACATTTTGGGTTGGAGGTGTTGGATTTGACAAGAAACAGCCCCATAATCTGATGATATTGCCCAAAGGAATTGAGGGTTTTTCCAAGGAAAAAGCAGAAAACTGTTGCATTTGCACAAAATATTAGGTAAAATAAAAGTGTTCATTCATCACAGACTGTGTGTGACAGCAATTTTTTGCGAAAGTAGAGGGGTAGTTTTATGTCGAACCGTTTGTTCCAGGGCCTGGTTTATCAGATGCGGGATACTGTGGACCGCATGATCGGCGTCATTGATGAGAGCGCCACCATCATTGCCTGCAGCGACCTGACCAAGATCGGCGAGCCGAACGATTTTTTGGCGGCGGATCTGGGCGAAAATAACGAGCTGTTCATCCGGGACGGCATTACCTACAAGCCCTTTGGCTCCAAGATGAAGTCGGAGTATGCCGTGTTTGTTTCCGGCAGCGATGACCTGGCGGCCAAAATGTGCGGCGTGCTCAGCATCTCTCTTTCCAGCATCAAGCAGTACTACGATGAAAAATACGACCGCGGCAATTTTATCAAGAATATCATTCTGGATAACATCCTGCCCGGCGATATCTTTGCCAAGGCGCGGGAGCTGCACTTTTCCTCCGATGCCAGCCGCGCGGTGCTGCTGGTGCGGGTGCAGGCCAACAGCAGCGTTTCCGCCTTTGATGTGGTGCAGAACCTCTTCCCCGATAAGCAGAAGGACTTTGTCTTTAATGTCAATGAGACCGATATCGTACTGGTGAAGGAAGTCAAGCCCGGCATCGAAAGCAAGGACCTGGAAAAGCTGGCCCGTTCCATCGTGGATACCCTGGGCGGTGAATTCTACACCAAGGCGCAGGTCGGCATCGGCAGTGTCATTGCCGGCATCAAGGATCTGGCCCGGTCCTTCCGTGAGGCGCAGGCCGCGCTGGAGGTGGGCAAGGTATTCGATACCGAGCGGCTTATCGTCAGCTATGATAACCTGGGCATTGCCCGTATCATCTATCAGCTGCCCACCACCCTGTGCGAGCAGTACCTGCGCGAGGTCTTTAAGAAAGGCTCCATCGAAAGCCTGGATCACGAGACCCTTTTCACCATCCAGAAGTTCTTTGAGAACAACCTGAATGTTTCCGAGACCAGCCGTAAGCTGTTTGTTCACCGCAATACCCTGGTGTACCGCCTGGAGAAGATCAAGAAGCTGACCGGCCTCGATCTGCGGGAGTTTGACCATGCTATCATCTTTAAGGTGGCGCTGATGGTGAAGAAGTACCTGACCGCGAACCCTGTGAAGTACTAAAAAGACAGCTTTGATGTCATTTAAGGGCTGACCCAATATCCTATAGAGCAAGGCGGTGTATCCCTTGATTGATCTGCAAGGAGTAACCAAGACCTACCCCAACGGCGTATGCGCGTTGGATGGGGTGGATCTACATATCGAAAAAGGCGAATTCGTCTTTGTGGTGGGGCATTCCGGTGCCGGCAAAAGCACCCTCATCAAAACGCTGCTGCGGGAGGAAGTACCCACCGAGGGCGAGGTGACGGTAAACGGCCGGGACCTTACCCATATGAAGCAGCGGGAGATCCCTTACTTTCGTCGCACCATCGGTGTAGTGTTCCAGGATTTCCGGCTTATCCCCACCATGACGGTCTTTGATAATGTGGCATTTGCCCTGCAGGTGACCGGTGTGCCGCGGCGGTTTATCCGCCGGCGGGTGCCCTATATTCTGAATCTGCTGGGGCTGGATGATAAGTACAAGCACTATCCGCCGGAACTCTCCGGCGGCGAGCAGCAGCGTGTGGCGCTGGCCCGCGCGCTGGTGAATAACCCCGACCTGCTCATTGCCGATGAGCCGACCGGCAATATCGATCCGGAGCTTTCCTACGAGATCGTGGAGCTTTTGGATGAGATCAATAAGACCGGCACCACCATCCTTATGGTGACGCATGAGCATGAGCTGGTGAACCGCTTCCACCACCGTACCGTGACACTGGAAAAGGGACGCATTATCCGGGATCAAGGAGGTGCTTCCCATGTTTAAGAATTCCTTTGGCTATCTGGTCAAGGAGGGCCTGCACAATATCCGCGCCAACCGGCAGATGTCGGTGGCTTCCATCGGCGTGCTTATCGCCTGTATGGTGCTTATCGGCGGGGCGCTGCTGCTTTCCCTCAATATCAATTCCTTGATGGGCTATGTAGAAAGCTTCAATGAGGTTGTGGTCTGGATCGATGATGACCTCGGCAGCGCCGGCACCGAGAGGCTGAAGGCAGAGATCGACGATCTGCCCAATATCGCTTCCAAGCAGTACATCAGCAAGGAGGACGCCCTGAAGGAGCTGAGCGACACCCTGGGCAGCCAGAGCTTTCTGGAAGGCTTTGAGCAGTACGCGGATGAAAACCCGCTGCCGGCTTCCTTCCGCTTGAAAGTGAACAGCTTGGAAAATCTGCCGGAGACCGTCAAGACGCTGGAGGGCCTTTCCGGGGTGGAAAGCGTGGAATCCAGCAATGAGGTGGCCACGACCCTGGTGGGTATCAAGACCGCCATCCATGTGGCGGGGCTTACCATCGTCGCTATTTTGATGGTCGTTTCCATCATTATCATTGCCAATACCGTCCGGGTGACGATCTTCAACCGCCGCCGGGAGATCAATATTATGAAATATGTCGGCGCCACCAATGCCTTCATCCGCTTCCCCTTTTTGGTGGAGGGTATGGTCATTGGACTCATTTCCGCCCTCATTGCCTTTGGGCTGCTGTGGGTGGGCACCCACTTCCTGTATCAGTGGGTGGGGCAATCGGCCAGCGGCTGGCTGCAGCTGGCCTACCAGAGCCTCATTCCCTTTGTCTCCATCGCCCCGCAGATGCTGCTGGGCTTTGTGGCGGCGGGGGTGCTGTTCGGTATGGTGGGCAGCTTTATCTTCGTCGGCAAATATCTCAAAGTATGATGCAGGAAAACGCCCTCTTTACACACACTATGTAAAGGGAGACTTCCTGTTCTGATAAGACGACAGCCTGAAGTTTGACAGAAGAAAACCCACAGCAAATGTACAAACGGAAAGGACAAGGCAAATACCATGAAGAGATGCAGCAAGCAGATCCTGGCAGCGGTGATGTGCGCCGCGGTGCTGATGACTGCGGCGCCGGTAACGACCTACGCGGATAGCACCCTGGATCACCTGAACGGCCAGTACAGTGAGCTGGAAAAGCAGCAGCAGGCCCTAAAGGATAAACTGAACCAGACCAAGACCGAAAAGGAAAAGCAGGAAGCCATTCGCAACAATTTGAACAGTCAGATCACCAATACCCAAAAGCAGATCAATCTTTTGGATAACAAGATCAATTATCTGCAGAATGATATCGCCGATAAAGAGGAGCGCATTAACGAGCTGAGCACCGAAGTACTGGAGCAGCAGGACCTCTTTATGAAGCGGATTCGCTCTATCTACAAGACCAGCGTAGGCACCAGTATGCTGGGCATGGTCTTTGGCGTGGATAGCCTGGGCAGTTACCTCAGCTACGGCAAGTATCTCAGCCGCATCTCGGAGCACGACAGCGCCCTGCTGCAAGCCCTCGCGGATAACATCACCGAGCTGCGGACGCTGCAGGCGCAGATGCAGGAGGAAAAAGAGGACCTGGCGGATACCAAGGTGACGGCGGAGGGCAAGAAGGCCAGCCTGACCAGCCAGAAGACCGAGGTGGAAAGCACCCTGCAGGATATCAAAAAGATGGAGCAGGAATATCTCGCCGATCAGGCTGCCATCCAGAAGGAGATGAAGCAGATCCAGGCGGATATCGACGCCATCTATGCTGCCAATGCCGGCAACGGCAGCCAGGTGGATTACAGCACCACCGGATTTATCTACCCGGTAAAGGGCTATACTTACATCAGCAGCTACTACGGCTGGAGGTTTAATAACACCGACTACCATACCGGTGTGGATTTCCCCGCCCCGGCCAATACCCCCATCCGGGCTTCTGCTTCCGGTACGGTCATTTATGTGCGCACCGGCGCCGGCTACGGCCGCGCCTGGGGCTACGGCAATTATCTCATTGTGGATCATGGCGGCGGCTTCTCCACCCTGTATGCCCACTGCACCTCCATTCCGGTAAGCGTGGGAGATACCGTGACCAAGGGCCAGACCATTGCCTATGTGGGCACCACTGGCTGGTCCACCGGCTATCATCTCCACTTTGAGATCCGCCGCAACGGCGCGCATACCAATCCGCTCAATTATCTGTAACGGCACTGTGCAGGTAAGCGGCGTTACAACAGGAGCATAAAACAGCATGAACAAGAAAATTTCGCTTGGCGCGGCCATCGCCTATATGGCCATCGTAGCGGCTGTGGCCTTTTCCCTTACCATGATCTACTCGATGAACCTGTTCAATGTGAAGATGACAGGCATCACCGAACGGGAAAAAATGTACAGCTCTCTGCATGAGGTAGACCTGTATGTGCGGGAAAATTACTACGGCTCCATCAATGAGGAAGCGCTGCAGGAGGCCATTGCCCGCGGGTATATCGATGGCCTGGAGGACAGCAATGCCCGCTACTTCACCGCTGCGGAATATGAGGCCTATACCCAATCCGGCAGCGGCAAATATGTAGGCGTGGGTCTGGTGACCGAGATGGATTCCTCCGGCTATCTGCTGGTTCGGGAGGTTTATCCCGATTCTCCGGCGCAGATGGCGGGCATCAAGGTGGGGGCGCTTATTACCAATGTAAACGGCACCCGCGTGACCGAAAATAACAATGAAAGCATGGCGGGCCGCCTGCGCGGCGAAGCCGGCACCAAGGTGACTCTGACCATCCAACAGGATAGCCAGGAGAACAACTACGAGCTGACCCTGCGCGCCATTGAGGTGCCCACAGTAAAAACGACCATGGTAAGTGAAGATACCGCCTATATCAGCTTTACCGAGTGGAGCGGTACCACTGCCGACCAGTTCATCGCCCAGCTGAATGCCTTGAAGGCCCAGGAAGTAAAGGGCATTCTGCTGGATGTACGCGGCGTTACCAGCAATGAGCTTTCCTATGCGGTCCGGCTGCTGGATCCGCTGCTGCCCAGCGGTACTGTGGCCTATTCCCGCGATAAGGACGGCAACCTGACCGCCGTGGCGGAATCCGATGCGAACAGCTGGGATATTCCGCTGGTGGTGCTGGCCGATGAGACCACCGGTGGCACCACGGAGCTCTTTGTGATGGCGCTACAGGACTTTGGCCGGGCAAAGCTGGTGGGCGCCCGTACCGCAGGCAACGGCGATATCACCGAGATCTTCAAGCTTTCGGGTGGTTCGGCCATCCAGGTCACCACGGCGCAGTATGCCGGGCCCAAGCAAAAGAGCTTTGGTGATACCGGCGTAGGCCCTGACTATGAGGTGGAGCTGGCGGCCAGCGAGAGTAACCGGGGCGATATCCTGGGCAACGCTGAGCTGGATGCTCCCTATAAGAAGGCACTGGAGGTGCTGGCGGCGGCCATCCGGTAATAAAATAAAATCTTTCGACCGGCTCCAGAATGGGGCCGGTTATTTTTAGTGCAGCAAAAATGTTTCATGTGAAACATTTGTTCGCTGTACGGCGGAAATGGATTGAGGGGATGTATGGAATTTAATCTGAGGCGGGGGAGAGCTTTAGCAGGTGGAAAGGCAGGGGTGGGGTGCGACGGGGCCCGCAGGGCCGC
>URGQ01000061.1 GCA_900547385.1 uncultured Oscillospiraceae bacterium
CATTGGCGCCGAAGATACTTGGCTGGAAGCGGCCCGGGAAAATAGGTTGATGCCGGCACTTAGGATGAACCACCCAATAGGGTGGTTTTTCCATATATATTAAAATGAATCGCAAGGGGGAAAGCAGCATGAGCCGGAGCCACCATATGTTCCTGTTGGAGGGCGCTTATTTCGTCAGCTTTTGTTCGCTGTACGCCTATACGGTCACCATCCTGCTGGATTATGGCTACACCGAGGTACAATGTGGTTACATCACTATGCTGCAGTACCTGGTTATGATGATCGCCGGCCCTATTTACGGCCGGTTGATTGACCGTTCGATTTCCCCAAAATGGTTGTTCATTATATTGGTAGCGGGTGGGATGATCGTCACACCGCTGCTGCCCTTCTGTTTTGGCCGCGGATTTCTTTGGACGATGCTCTCCTTCAGCCTGATCTCGGCGCTGGATTACTGTGCTTCCAGTGTTTTTGATACCTGGACCAACCAGATGACCTTGCGGGATAGCACCATTGATTATGGCAATATCCGCAGCGCCGGTTCTATCTTTTATGCCACCACGGCTTTAATTTCCGGCTACCTTATTGCCCCTTTGGGGATCAATTTCCTCTTTTGGCTGCACATGGGGGCGCTGGGCCTTTCCATTCTGCTGGCCCTCCCACTGTCTGATCCCAATAAACTTCCCCTTCTCCATCCGGAAAGTGACCCGGAAACCAGTGCAGATCTGCAAAAGGAGTCCCTGTGGGCCAGCTTTAAGAAGCTGTTGGGCTGCCGCCCCTACGCTGTTTTTCTCATCTGCGGCACGCTGTACTACTTTGCCACCCGTTCGGTCAATGGCTTTATGCAGGTCATTATCAATTACATCGGCGGCGATGCCTCCACCTACGGCCTTTCGGTGTTCCTCTACTGTGTGGGTGAGTTCCTCCTGATGCGCCTGGCCAGCCGCCTGCTGCAAAATGGCCTGCCGCTGCCGGTACTGTTTATCGTTTCCCTCGCCGCGCTGGGCGCACGCATCCTGCTGCTGGGGGTGCTGCGCAGTATGGCCGGGGTCATGGCCACGCAGATTCTCATGTCCATCGGCTTTGCCGGCTTTCTCCGCTTTAATATCGATTATGTCGCCTCACTATTCCCGCGGCAGTATGCCGGGCGGGCTATCCTCATCAGCGTGGCGGTTACGCAGGGCATCGGCAGTATCGTGGGCAACCTGGTCGGCGGCTATCTGTTGGCCAATGTCGGCGTGCCAGTGTATTGCTTCATCTGCGGCGGTGCCATGCTGCTGGCACTGGTCATTTTCATTATGGGTAAGCCCTTTGCAGTGACAGAGCAAGCTTGAGACATTTCCCACAAAAATTCGACACGAAATTTATATAACATTTTTGAGCAATGGCACTTGTTTCACCCCCCTGTTTGGTAAAATATAGTTAAGATGGAAGCAGTGATTGACCAAACAGGAGGAACTAACATGAACTGGCTTTCTAAAGCAAACGCAGTCATGAACCGCATTCCTGCCCTTGCGTGGATCGCAGTGATCATCGTGGTGCTGGCACTGATGCTTTCCCTCAACCACCAGCAGGCAGAAAAGCTGCCCCTGGAGCATGTAGCGGGGCTATACCAATCCGATATGGCAGCAGTGGCGGATGTCTATTACAATGCCCAGATGTATACCGATGGCCGCTATGAGATCACCCGTGTGGAGAAGACCGACGATGGCGCCAAGGATACCGTCATTTCCACCGGCATCTATGAGGCAATGGAGTTTGGCTACTGGATGGAAGATGGCACGACCGGCGAGTGGCAGGCCATTACCCTCGATCACACCGGCTTCTATTGGCGAGATGCCGAGCTGGACCGCCTGACGCATTTCCACCAATTTGCTGTTTATGGTGTAAAATTCTGACATTTCGATACATAAATAATCCCCCTGCGTTTCGGCAGGGGGATCGCTTTGCTTATAAGGAAAATCAGAATTCCAGCTTCTTTTCAATGTAGCCGCGCAGCTCGCTGATGGGCAGGCGGATCTGCTCCATGGTGTCACGGTCACGAATGGTTACGCAGTGATCGGCAGGGGTGTTCTCATCGCCCACGGTCTCAAAGTCCACGGTGATGCACAAAGGCGTGCCGATCTCATCCTCACGGCGGTAGCGCTTGCCGATGGAGCCGGCGTCATCGTAGTCCACCATAAAGTACTTGGCCAGCTCCTGCTGGATCTCGCGGCCCTTATCTGCCAGCTTTTTGGAAAGGGGCAGTACAGCCGCCTTGTAGGGGGCCAGCGCCGGGTGCAGACGCAGCACGGTGCGGATATCATCATTGCCGTTCTTATCCTGGCCCAATACTTCCTCATCGTAGGCATCACACAGGAAGGCCAGGAAGCTGCGCTCCACGCCGAGGGACGGCTCGATGACATAGGGAATGTAGTGCTCGTTCTTTTCCTGGTCGAAGTAGGTCAGATCCTTGCCGCTGGTGTTCTGGTGCTGGGTCAGGTCGTAGTCGGTGCGGTCGGCTACGCCCCACAGCTCGCCCCAGCCAAAGGGGAACATGAACTCAAAGTCAGTGGTCGCCTTGGAGTAGAAGCACAGCTCCTCGGGATCGTGGTCGCGCAGGCGCAGGTTCTCATCCTTCATGCCCAGAGAGAGCAGCCACTGATGGCAGAAGTTGCGCCAGTACTGGAACCATTCCAGGTCGGTATTGGGCTGGCAGAAGAACTCCAGCTCCATCTGCTCAAACTCACGCACACGGAAGATGAAGTTGCCGGGGGTGATCTCATTGCGGAAGCTCTTGCCGATCTGGCCAATGCCGAAGGGCAGCTTGCGGCGGGTCGTGCGCTGGACATTCACAAAGTTGACAAAGATGCCCTGTGCGGTTTCCGGACGCAGATAAACGGTGTTCTTGGCATCCTCGGTAACGCCCTGGAAGGTCTTGAACATCAGGTTGAATTGGCGGATATCGGTAAAGTTGTGCTTGCCGCAGGTGGGGCAGGGAATATTGTGCTCCTCCACAAAATCCTTCATCTCCGCCTGGGTAAAGGCATCGATGGGGCGGGGCAGCTCAAAGCCGTTCTGGGCACACCAGTCCTCAATGACCTTATCGGCACGGAAGCGCTCGTGGCATTCGCGGCAGTCCATCAGAGGGTCGGAAAAGCCGGAAAGATGGCCGGAGGCCACCCAGGTCTGGGGGTTCATCAGGATGGCGGCATCCTGGCCGACATTATAGGGGTTCTCCTGGATGAATTTCTTCCACCAGGCGCGCTTGATGTTGTTCTTCAGCTCCACGCCCAGGGGGCCGTAATCCCAGGTGTTGGCCAGTCCGCCGTAAATCTCGCTGCCGGCGTAAACAAACCCGCGGTTCTTACACAGGTTTACCAGGGTATCCATCGATTTTTCGGTATTTTTCATGTTTATACTTTCCTCCTCGGCATAGAACCATAATATAATATTGTACTTCCCACGGGCAAATAAGTCAATACAGCGCATAAAAAAAGGCCCTCCGCCGCTGTGGGGGGGGAGGACCTTACAGAGCCATCAAAAGAGAACAAATGTTTCACGTGAAACATTTTGTCCGGATCAGGTACCGGGGTGCAGGGCCGCCTGCTGCTCTTTCAGCTCCCGGTAAAATACATCCAGAATACCAATGTAGCCTGGCTTCCAGGGCTTGTTGCGGCCGCAGTAGTGGATAATGACGGTGTTTTGCCGCACCCACTCCAGACTGTGGTGGGGGTGCAGGGGATTGGCATTGTAAAAGGCCAGGATGCGGTCGCTGAGATTATACCGCTGACTATCGAGGAGCTTGACCCGGCTGCCATACAGCGCGGTAAGGATATCCTGATCCGGCAGCAACAGGGAATCGAAATGTTCCAGCGCATACTGCCGCACTGCTGAAAGATCGATCGTCTGCCGCAGGCCGTTTAGCTCCATCAGGATCACACCGGTATTGATATAGGGGACGGGTTCTTCCAGCCCCAGGCGGTGGCTGTTGGCGCGGGTCAGAAGCTCCCGGGTGT
Organism: uncultured Oscillospiraceae bacterium; assembly: GCA_900547385.1. GTDB lineage: Bacteria > Bacillota > Clostridia > Oscillospirales > Ruminococcaceae > Angelakisella. Next base: position 3,996 of record URGQ01000061.1, read on the forward strand.
GGGTGCAGGCCATAAATAGGTTCCCCTCAAAATCGCTGCGGTACAGCGGTCCCAGTGGGTTGATGACCACAATATCGGCATCCAGGTACAGGATACGGTCCAGCTCCGGGGGAAGCAGCAGGGGCGCGGCCAGCCGGTAGTAGATCTCCTGCGGATAACGGTCGGTTTCCGGGAAGTCCTCGAATAGTTCCCGCGGAACCGAGATAAAGTGCAGGGCAACAGCGGCCGGCACCTGCCGGCAAAGCTGCTGCTGCGTTTCTTCCGCTAAATCGGAGGAGAGGAGGTACACATCATAGTGTTTTTCGCCCCCATGCAGTACTATGGAATCCAGACAATCCAGCAGCGGGCCGGTGTAGCCGCCATTGATGCAAAACAGTAAATTCATGCGGTACCTCTTTGCGGGATCATTCATTCAGGATCTTCATGAATTCCTCGCCGGTGATGGTTTCCTTTTCGTACAGGTACTTGGCCAGCTCGTCCAGCTTCTCCCGCTTTTCGTTCAGGATGCCGGTGGCCTTTTCATGCTGCTTCTTTACGATGGAAATGACCAGCCGGTCGATCTCCGCCTGGGTGCCGGCGGAGCAGGCCAGGGAGGTATCCCCGCCAAGGTACTGGTTGTTCACCGTTTCCAGTGCCACCATATCAAATTCATCGCTCATGCCGTACTGAGTGAGCATGGCACGGGCCAGGCGGGTAGCCTGCTCAATATCATTGGAGGCGCCGGTGGTGATGGAACCAAACTTGACTTCCTCCGCGGCGCGGCCGCCGGTGAGGGTAGCGATCTTATTTTCGATCTCCTCTTTGTTCATTAGATAGTGGTTGCCCTCATCCACCTGCATGGTGTAGCCCAAAGCGCCGGAGGTGCGGGGGATAATGGTGATCTTTTGCACCGGGGCAGAGTGGCTTTGGCAGGCAGCCACCAGGGCGTGGCCAATCTCGTGGTAGGAGACGATCCACTTTTCGTGGTCGGTAAGGATGGCATTCTTCTTCTGATAGCCGGCAATGACGACCTCGATGCTCTCCTCCAGGTCGGACTGGGTGACCTTAGTGCGGCCATCCCGTACAGCGCGCAGGGCAGCTTCATTGACGATATTGGCCAGTTCAGCGCCGGAAGCGCCGGAGGCCATGCGGGCGACCGCCAGAAAATCTATATTATCCTCGTGCTCCACCTTTTTGGCGTGGACCTTGAGGATGGCTTCGCGGCCCTGCAGATCGGGCAGCTCCACCGGTACCCGGCGGTCAAAACGGCCGGGACGGGTCAGCGCGGGATCAAGGGATTCGGGACGGTTGGTAGCCGCCAAAATGATGACGCCGTTATTGCCCTCGAAGCCATCCATTTCAGTCAAAAGCTGGTTGAGGGTCTGCTCGCGCTCATCATTGCCGCCGTACTGTCCGCCGCTGCGCTTTTGGCCGATGGCATCGATCTCATCGATGAAAACGATGCAGGGGGCTTTTTCCTTTGCCTGGTCGAACAGATTGCGCACCTTGGAAGCACCCATGCCCACGAACATTTCTACAAATTCCGAGCCGGAAATGGAGAAGAAGGGCACATTTGCTTCGCCCGCAACTGCCTTTGCCAGCATAGTTTTACCGGTTCCGGGAGGGCCAACGAGCAGGATGCCCTTTGGCATGGAAGCACCGATGGCCTTATATTTACTGGGGTCATGCAGGTAATTGACGATTTCCTGAAGATTGTCCTTGGCTTCATCCTCACCTGCCACATCGGCAAAGCGGATCCCTCCATCGGTAGAGGGAACATAGACCTTGGCATTGCTGTTGCCCAGGCCGAACATCATGGAATTGGGCCCGCCGCCCATCTTCTCGCTCATCTTCTTATAGAGGAGCTGGCCGAGGGCGACAAAAAGCACGACCGGCAGGATCCATGTCAGGAAAAAGCTCATCAGCGGGGAGGCTTCCTCCACGATCTCGCTGGCGAACTCGGCGCCGGAGGCGTGCAGACGCTCGGTGAGGTTCGGGTCGTTCATGACTCCGGTTTTATAAATGGTCTTGCCATCCTTATCGGTAAAGAGGATCTGATTGCTTTCGATCTCCACTTTGCCGACCTCGCCGTTTTCGGTCATGGTCATGAAGGTGCCGTAATCCACTTCCTTAATCTGCTGCCGGGCCAAAAGCGGCAGGATAAAGGAATTGAACACCATAAGAACCAGCAGGACGATGCAATAGTAGTAAATAAGCGGTTTCTTTGGGGATTTGACTTCTTTCATGGGCAGTTCCTCCGTTTGGATAGCTTGGTGTTTATTGATACAAACACCTACTCAATTTTATTTTAGAGCGGCGGAAAGGGAAAAGTCAATGCACAGATAGGGAAATTTGTGGCAGAGATGGGCGGGCAGGGGGAAAATGGGGTATGATGCCGGGGATGACCATGGGCAGAGCAAAGAGGGGCCACAGAAGCATGACGATGAGGGTGCCGATGGTGGTGAAGAGAAAGCTGTAAGCGGCAGCATTGGGAGCGATGGTAAACAGAATCGGGCAGTCAAGCGCCGGATGGACGCAAGGCATGCTCTACTGTTTGCTTAATATCGTAAAAGACCGCCCCGAAAGGCGGTCTTTCCTGTATGGTCGGAGTGAGGTGATTCGAACACCCGGCATCTTGCTCCCAAACTTTTGAATAAAAATTTTTCTACTTTTTCCGGTGCTTTATAGCCGTTTTCGCTTTATTATGGACGCTCTTCGCAACTCTTACCTACACTGTTTCCGCACACTCCACGGCTGTCTGTAGTCAAACATGTGGTCAAAAACCGCTTTCTGAACACCCTCATGACAGGGGACAGAAAGCGGTTTTTCATAGTTTGCCGGAGTGCCGCGGACGGATGCTTCGTCGCTCCGGTTTGCCGCATTGTACCTCTGCTGGAAAGGTTAAGCAAGTCCTTTATGCAGGGACAGGCGGCGCAGAATTTGCATCGCTATAAACAAAGAATAGGCAGAAAGATAGGTAGAGGTGCCTTTCTTACGCCCTGAGTATAAATCCCTTAATACAGGCATAATAGTAAGGGATTTATGGCACAGCCTATTG
>URGQ01000062.1 GCA_900547385.1 uncultured Oscillospiraceae bacterium
GCAGCGGGCGCAGCCCGCTGAAACCGTCCGGAGGACGGTTTGGCCTGCGGCCCGGATCCGGGATTTTGCAGGGGCCAAAAAAGAAAAGCCCACCCGGCAAAAGCGGGCGGGGCAGATTATTTTTTGGTCAGGGAGCGGCCGCAGTGGGGGCAGGTATCGCCGCGCTCCCGGCCCAGGTGCCGGCCGCAGTGGGGGCAGCGCAGCACCGCAAAGTGGAAGGCTGTGGCGGCAAGTCCCAGCAGGATCACCGCGCAGCCGAGGAAGAAGTTATTGGACAGGGTGAACAGCACGGCGCACACCAGCATGGTGATGACCAGGCCATCGAACAGGCGGCGGGCGGCGGCAAGGGACATTCTCTTCATGGGCGCATCTCCTCCCAAAAATCCGGCAGCGAGGGGCAGCAGGCCTCATCGCTTTGGATGGTGAGGGCGGCGAGACGGGTGCCTGCGGCCACGGCCCGGCCCAGGGAAAGCCCGCGGGTGAGCCCCGAGACAACACCGGAGAAGAAGGCATCCCCGGCGCCGGTGGAATCCACCATCTCCACCCGGTGGGCGGGGCAGTGCCCGGCATCGCCGGTGATGCTATCGTAGTAGACGCTGCCCGCGGAGCCGAGGGTGACCACCATGCTGCGCAGGCCCATGCCACGGCCATATTGCAGGATGGTCTCTACGGCGGCTTCGGGATCGGCACGGGAAACGGGGTGGTGCAGCAGCCGTTCGGCCTCGATATCATTGCAGATGAAGCAGCGGGTATGGCGCAGCAGGTCGGGGCGGCGCAGGACGACGCTCATATTGGCGGAGATGCAGTAGAGATCCTTCCGATACTTTTGGCACAGTGCTACGATCCATTCGCTAAGTTCTTCGCCCATATCCATCTCCAAGCAGACGCTATCCGCCCCGGAGACAATCTCCTCGCCCCTTTCCTGGAGGTAGCGGGCCAGCGGCTCGGTTTCCGGCATCTGGCTGGTGCTGCCGGCCAGGTCGCCCTTTTCATCCATCACGGCCAGCCACAGGCCAACGCCGTTCTGCGGGACGCGGATGCTGTACCGCAGGTCGATCTTTTGCGCTTCCAGCCGCTCCATCGCCTCCCGGCTCATGGGGGTGGTATCCCCCAGGGTGACGAAGGTGACCGGGCTGCCGATGCGGGCCATGTCCTCGGCTACATTGCGGGCCACACCGCCGTGGACAAAGCGGATGCTGCCCAAATTGGTGCCGGTGGCGTGGTACTCCCCGAACGGGAAGCCCTTGATATCGACAAAGATGACGCCCATAACGACGGTGCCTGGCATAGCGGTATTCCTCCTTGGCAGGTGGTGGGGTGGATGGAGAGGCGGCGGGACGCGGGAAGGTGCACGGTCAGGCGGCACCCCGCAGGAGTCAGCGCCCAGATGGTTTCCCTAAAGGATGAGCTGGTGGGGGTGTGAAGGGTGTGGAATGCAGGAATGGGTGCGGCCAAGTGGGCGCCCCGCAGGGGCGGCGGCGCAGCCGCCGTAACGGGCCCGAAGGGCCCGTACTCCCGCCCCCGGCAGGGGGCGGGAGCCCTGCGGGGCGTCCGGCCTGCGGCGGGCAGGGACCGATGGAGGACACTGCCCTATACTGTGGGATATTGTAGCACATTTTGCGGGGAAAAGGAAAGCCCCGCGGATGGAAAACAGAAGAAAAATGTGCGATTTTGCCGGTGGGGCGAGCGGATGGGTTTTCTTTTGGGCGGGGATATGATAAAATAATAGCCATTGTAAAGCCTAAAAGGAGGAAGGACCGGTGCGAAGCGTATTGATGGTGTGCCACGGCAATATCTGCCGCAGCCCGATGGCGGCCACCCTGATGCGGGTGATGGCCGAAGCGGCCGGCTGGGACGATGCCCTGTGGGTGGATAGCTGCGGGGTCAGTGACGAGGAGGAAGGCAACCCGATGGACCGGCGGGCGGTGGCGATGCTGCTTTCCCATGGCATTCGGCCGGCCCCGCATGAGGCCAGGCGATTTTCCCGCGGCGACTATGCCATGTACGATGATATCCTGTGCATGGAGGAGCGCAACCGGCGGGGGCTGCTGCGGCTGCTGGGCGGCGACCCGGAGGGAAAGCTGCGGCTGCTGCTGGACTACACCGATGACCCCCATGATATAGAGGACCCGTGGTACAGCGGGGACTTTGAGAAGGCGTACCGGGAAATACGGGAAGGCTGCACCGGCTATCTGAAGCAATTTAGAGTAAAGTAAAAGGAGAACCCCCAATGATGAAAATGAGCAAGAGAATTTTGGCGGTGCTGCTGGCGCTGCTTTTGCCGCTGCTGCTGGCGGTGCCGGCACTGGCGCTGGATAGCTATGAACTATTTGCCCGGTGGGAACAGGATGGCTACCCCGAGGATGTGACTGGTGTTTTTTATAATACCGAGACCAAGTGTCTGGCGGTGGTGCTGACCGAGAACACCGAGGCCCGGCAGAAAGAGCTGCGGGATACCCTGACCGATGGGGAAACGCTGACCTTCTTTGCCGGGGAGTACAGCCATGCTCAGCTGGCGGAGTGCGCGGCGGCCATTACCAAGGATATGGAAGAAAACGGGCTGGCCGGGACGGTGAGCATCGGCTGGGGAGCGAACGGCGGCTACGGCCCGGAGGGGAAGGATTTCCGGGTGGTGATAAAGACTGAAACGGCGGAGGTGGCTGCCCTGACTGAGCGCTATGCCGAGTATGGCAGCATGGTGGCGGTGGAGGAGAATACCGAGCCGGTGGTGCCGGATGCACCCGTGGAGCCTGAAAAGCAGGGGCTTTCCGACTGGGGGATCATTGGGATCGCGGCAATCGTGGCGGTGATGCTTATCATTGTTATCACCGTGGCGGGCAACAAAAAGCGCGCCAGGAAGAACGGGGAGCATGGAAACATCCAGCTGTAAGGATGTGCGGAAAACGAAAAAAGACGGCTTTGCCCGGGGGCAGAGCCGTCTTTCTTTATTTGGGGATTGGAGCGGGGGAGAGGCGCCCGGAAATTCGCAGCGGCGGGTAACAGGCTCCTCAAATTTTTCCACGCCGTTTATACCGCCGCAGCGGGTGCGCCCCCCGCAAGAACGCATGGGCGGGTGATGACATTTTTGATGCGGACGATCTGCCGGATAGGTTCATTTGGATAGATGCCGGCGGGGCTTGGGCCTGTCATAGAGGCAGTCTCCCTTTGGGAAAGTGAGAGAGGCTTACCGTGTGCTTCGCCGCTCCAGCACGGCGATATTTTCGATGTGCTCGGTGTGAGGAAACATATCCACCGGCTGGAGGAGGGTGACACGGTAGCCGCCCTTTTGCAGCAGGGCCAGGTCGCGGGCTTGGGTTTCCGGGCAGCAGCTGATGTAGACGATGCGGCGGGGGGCCATTTTTACCGCGGCGGAGAGGAATTCCGGGGTGCTGCCGCTGCGGGGCGGGTCCATCAGCAGGATATCAATGGAGAGCTTTTCCGCGGCGGCCGCCTGCATCCATTCGGTGGCATCCGCCGCCACAAAGCGGATGTTTTCCACCCCGTTTTCCTTGGCGTTGCGGATGGCATCCCGGACGGCGGCGGGATTCTGTTCCACTCCGATGACCTCCCGGGCGTCCGCGGCGGCGATCATCCCAATGGTGCCGATGCCGCAGTAGGCATCCAGCACCCGCTCCTTGCCGGTCAGCCCGGCGGCTTCTATCGCGCGGCGGTACAGCACCTCGGTCTGGGTGGGGTTGATCTGGTAAAAGGACCGGGGCGAGATGCGGAAGCTCATGCCGCACAGGGTATCCCGGATGAAGCCGGGCCCGTAGAGTGTCTGTTCCCGGTCACCCAGCAGCACGCTGGTGCGGCGGTTATTCACATTCTGCACGATGGTGGTGATCTCCGGGTGTTCCTTTAGAAGTGCCTTGATGAAATTCTGCCGGGAGGGGAACACCGGGCTGGCGGTCACCAGCACCACCATGACCTCCCCGGTGTGGATGCCGCGGCGCACCAATACATGGCGCAGGAAGCCGGTGCGGGCGTCCTCATCGTAGGGGGCGAGGCGGAAGGAAGGCAGCAGCTTTTTGATGGTGACGATGATGGCGGTGGCGTTTTTATCCTCGTTTAGGCAGCTGTTGATATCGACGATGCGGTGGCTGCGGGGCTCGTAGGTGCCGGCAATGACCTTCCGGGAACGATCCAGCCCGAAGGCGGCTTCCACCTTATTGCGGTAGTAGCAGGGGTTTGCAGCCCCCAGGATGGGCAGGAGTTTCCCAAAGCGGGAGAGGTGCCGGCGGGCAAGCTCCTGCTTGTGAGCCAATTCCTCCTCGTAGCTCATGGCAAGCAGCTGGCAGCCGCCGCAGCGCCGGGAATAGGGGCAGGTGAGTGATGACATAGTGGGGTCCTCCTTGGGACGGGGAAGGATGGTTGGTACGAGGGGTTGGCTCCGGCGGGCGGCCTGCCCGGCCCCTGGCCGGGCTGCCGGGCGCCCCGCAGGGGCGCCCGGTGCGGCGCGGAGCGCCGCGGCCGCCCGCCGTGGCCAACCCCCTGCGGAAATTTGGCGGGGGCGCTGCCGCGGCAGCGGGTCACCGCAGGGTCTTTAAGTAGGCAGCATAGGCCGAGGGAATGGGATAGCTTGCGAAAAGCTCCGCCACGGGGATGGAAACGCACCCGCCCCACAGCGGGGTCTCGGGCGGCAGTTCCACACGGTAGCCCTGCATCTGCCATTCAATGTGGGTAAAGATGTGGGTGGCCGGGCCCAGCGGGGTCACGGCCTCGGTGGGGACGGAGAGCAGTTCCGCGACCTCGGCGGAGGTGTGCAGGCCCGGCAGCGTGGGGAATTCCCACAGGGAGGCGAGCAGGCCGTCCGCGGGGCGCTGGGTGATCTGTACCTCTCCCGGGCGGCACAGCAGCAGTACGGTTTTTTCCTCCTTGCGGCGGCGGGGCTTTTTCTGCCGGGTGGGCAGGGTAAGCTGCGTCCCGGCGGCGCAGGACAGGCATAGATCCCGCGCCGGGCAGCTCTCGCACAGGGGGCGGCCATTGGGCAGGCAGATGAGCGCGCCCAGCTCCATCAGGGACTGGTTAAAATCCCCGACCCGGTGCTGCGGCAGCACCTCCCAGACGATTTGCCGGAATTCCTTTTTTACGGCGGTATCCTCAATGTTGCGGGCGTCGTTCATCAGGCGGGCGGCCACCCGCAGCACATTGCCGTCCACGGCGGGGACACGGATATCGAAGGCGATGGAGGCGATGGCACCGGCGGAGTACTCTCCCAGACCGGGCAGGCGGCACAGTGCCGCGAAATCGGCGGGGAGCGCCCCGTTATGCTGTTCCATCAGCAGGGTGGCGGCTTTTTTCAGATTACGGGCGCGGCTGTAATAGCCCAGTCCCTCCCACAGCTTGAGGAGCTGCTGCTCCTCCACGGCGGCAAGGGCCGGGATATCCGGCAGGGCGGCGGTAAAGCGCTCGAAGTAGGCAATGCCGGCCTCCACCCGGGTCTGCTGCAGCATCACCTCGGAGATCCAGGTGCGGTAGGGGCTGGGCTTCTCCCGCCACGGCAGGATGCGCCGGTTTTCATCGTACCATTGTAATAGCTGCCCGGGCAGGGCAGCGGGTAATTGCGGCATAGGGGCCTCCTAAATGGAAAGTAATATCATATTGGATAATTGCGGTTAAAAATACAGTATGTATAGTGCGGATGGGCGGGGTTCCGCAAGGGGGAGGGGAGGCCCGGCGCGGGCTTGTCCAGCTGTAATATCTTATTCTTAGTATACCACAAACCCGCTCTTACGGCAACGCCCTGCCAATTGACACCGGTGCCGTGAAATGCTATGATAAAAGCGGTATTTTATCTGAAAAACAAGGAGGCAATTTTGCCATGTCTATTCGCGACTCCTACTATTTCGCACTGCTGGAGGTCCATAATGGACGCCCCATCAGTGTTAAAACCTGCTTTAAGGGGCAGCAGGGCGATCTGACCACCCTTTCCCGCACCGTGTGTCGCTGCCAAAAGCAGCCAGACGGCTCCCTGCGGCCGGAATACGGCTTTGATGACGAGGAAAACGCCAATTGCTTTATCGATCCCCTCACCCCCCGGGAGCGCCTGATCATCCTGGGTGGCGGGCATATTGCCCAGCCCCTGTGCGAGTTTGCCGCCAAGTGCGACTTTGCCGTAACCGTGGTGGATGACCGCATGGATTTCGCCAATGAGGGGCGCTTCCCCCTGGCGCGGGAGGTTATCTGCGACAGCTTTGAGAATGCGATCAATAAGCTGCACATCACCCCCTACGATTTTGTTGTGGTTATCACCCGCGGCCACCGGCACGATGCCAACTGCCTGCGGGCACTGTTCCAGCAGCGGGAGCCTGCCTATCTCGGCATGATCGGTTCCCGGCGGCGGGTCCGCGGCCTTTTGGATATGCTGAAGGAGGAGGGCCTGGACGAGGAGCGCCTGGGCCAAATCTGTACTCCTATCGGGCTGGCCATCGGGGCAGTTTCCCCGGCGGAGATCGCCATTTCGATCCTCTCCCAGGTCATTGAGTACAAGCGCCTGCACGGCGGCATGAACCGTGCCATCAATACCTCCGACCTGGATCTTTCGGTGGTGGAGCAGCTGATGCAGGTGCAGGAGCCGGTGGCGTTGGTCACGGTGGTGGAAACCAAGGGCTCCACCCCGCGCGGCATGGGCGCCATGATGTATGTTTACCCGGATGGGCGCATTGTGGGCAGCATTGGCGGCGGCTGCAGCGAGGCGGCCATTCTGCGGGACGCTTTGGACATCATCGGCACCGGCACCTATAAGGTCATTGATATTGATATGACCGGCGATGTGGCGGAAAGCGAAGGCATGGTCTGCGGCGGCATCATGAAGGTGCTGGTGGAGGATATCCCGCTGGATGTATATGACGACTAAAAATCCCCCCGGGAGGCTGTGCTGTTTCCCGGGGGAGTTTTATTGGAATATTTGCGAACAAATGTTTCACGTGAAACATTTTGCGGGGAGCTGGCGGGCCGCAGGCC
>URGQ01000063.1 GCA_900547385.1 uncultured Oscillospiraceae bacterium
CCGCCTGGCGGCGGCAGCCCAGATGACCCCCGCCATTCGGCGGGGGGGCGGCCGGCTCTCCCTGCCGCTGCACGAGCTGGCCGAGCGCCCGGAGCTGCTGGAAACCGGCGCGGATCGCTGGGTGGCCGAGCTGCCGGCATTCTGCGCCCCGCAGCAGGAGGAAGCCGTGATGCGCGCCCTGCGCAAATTGAAGGAGCAGGGCCTCACCGCTGCCCTTTGCGGCAACCTCGGTTCCCTGCTGATGGCCCGGGAGGCCGGGCTGCGGATCATCGGGGATTACGGGCTCAATATCATCAATTCCCCGGCGGCGCAGCAGGCCGCGGCGCTGGGCTGCGATGAGATCACCCTTTCCTTCGAGTGCGAGCGCAATGCCGCCCGGAATATCCATAGCCCCGTCCCCATCGGTGTCATCGCCTACGGCCGCCTGCCGCTTATGCTGCTGCGCAACTGTCCCGGCAAAACCGCAGCGGGCTGCGGGGACTGCCGCGGCATCAATCACATCACCGACCGCCGGGGAGAAGATTTCCCGCTGCAATGCCAGAACCGCCAGTACACCCACCTGCTCAATCCCCGGCCGCTGTTCCTCAGCGACCGCCTGCCGGAGTGGGATTTCTGTGATTTTCTCACCCTGCGCTTCACCACTGAAACCCCCGCCGAATGCGATGCCATCCTGGAGATGTACCAGACCGGCGCCGCCCCGGCCGAGCCCTTCACCCGGGGGCTGTACTACCGCACATTAAAATAAGGGCATCGGTAAAAAGCAGCAACCGCTCATTTCGATAAACCATTCTCATATTATTTCTTCAGGAGGCCCTTATGCCCAAAATCCGCATCCGCTATCTCAGCGATAAAATTGAAAAGCTCCGCTACATCGATGGCAAAAGCGACTGGATCGACCTGCGCGCCGCCGAAACAGTGGAGCTGAAGGCCGGTGAATCCCGCTACATCCCCCTGGGCGTTGCTATGGTGCTGCCCCAAGGGTACGAAGCCCATGTTCTCCCCCGCAGCTCCACCTTCCGCAATTACGGCATTCTCATGTCCAATTCCATGGGCGTAGTGGATGAAAGCTACTGCGGCGATGAGGATGAGTGGAAGATGCCGGTCTATGCCACCCGCGATTGCCGCATCGAAGCGAACGACCGCATTGCCCAGTTCCGCATCATGGAGCATCAGCCCGCTATCGAATTTGAGGAGTGCGAAACGCTGGGCAATCCCTCCCGCGGCGGCTTTGGCTCCACCGGAAGGCAGTGATCTTTATGAAGAAAAACAGCCAAATGTCCTCCTCGCTGGCCGTCGGCATCCTGCTGGCGCTGGCCGGCGGCTTTATGGATGCTTACAGCTACATGGCCCGGGGCCATGTCTTTGCCAATGCCCAAACCGGCAATATTCTGCTGTTCGCCGTCGCCATCTCGGAGGGCCGTCCGGCCGATAGCCTGCGGTATCTGCTGCCGGTGGTCAGCTTTGCCCTGGGCATTGCCCTGGCCGCCGCTATGCGCACCCGCTTTGGCCACATGAGCCGCCTGCACTGGCGGCAGCTCACCCTCCTGGTCGAAATTCTGATCCTCTTCGGGGTCAGCTTTTTCCCGGCAGGACAGCATCTTTGGGCCAATAGCCTCACCTCGCTGGCCTGCGGCATCCAGGTGCAGGCCTTCCGCAAGATAGAGGGCAACGGCATTGCCACCACCATGTGCATCGGCAACCTACGGGCCGGGGTGCAGGCCCTGCATGAATATCACATCGCCCATGACCGGGAGGAGCTGCGCCGCGGGGCGCTCTATTTCGGCGTCATCCTCTTTTTTGCGCTGGGGGCCGTGGCCGGCAATCTGGCCGTGGGCCGCTGGGGGCTTTCCGCCATCCGGTGGGATTGCCTGCTGCTGGTGCTGCCCCTTTTGATGATGCTCTCCAAGCCTGATGAATCCAAGGAGGAAAACAAATGAAAGTTTTAGTCGCCGTCGATCTGCAGAATGACTTTATCAATGGCGCCCTGGGCACCGCCGAAGCGGCCGCCATGCTGCCCCGGGCCGAGCGGAAGATCCGCTCCTTTGAGGGGCTGGTGCTCTTTACCCGGGATACTCACACCGAAGACTACCTGAACACCCGCGAGGGCAAGGCACTGCCGGTGCCCCACTGCATCCGCGGCAGCCACGGCTGGCAGCTGGCCGCCCGGCTGCTGCCCTACGCCAGCGAGATCATTGATAAACCCACCTTTGGCAGCACCGCCCTGGGAGAGCGCCTGCACGCCCTGAATGAGGATGCCCCCATTGAATCTATCACCCTCATCGGACTCTGCACCGATATCTGCGTCATCAGCAACGCCCTGCTGCTGCGGGCTTACCTGCCGGAGATCCCCATCATTGTAGATGCCGCCTGCTGCGCCGGGGTCACCCTGGAAAGCCACCGCACGGCGCTGGCCGCCATGCGTGCCTGCCAGATCATTATCGAAAACGAACCGTCTATATAAGTCCCTGCCGGGAACGGGGGCGCCGCAGGCAAGCCGCCCTCCGGGCGGCTTCAGCGGTCTGCGACCGCTGGCTCCGGCCTCCGGCCGGAGCGCCTGCGGCGCCCTGCCCTTCCGCACCGTCCTACTCTCCCCATACCGCCGGCTTTGTCCCTCCAGGGCGCGGCCCTCTTTTCCCCCTGCACAATCCACCAAAGGAGACCCCCAATGAAAGAACTCATCCTTGCCAGCTCCAGTCCCCGCCGCCGGGAGCTTCTCTCCATCATCACCCGCCGCTTTACCGTGCAGACCAGCGACTGCGATGAAGCCATCGCCCCCGGCACCGGCCCCGTAGATGCCGTCCGGGAGCTTTCCCTGCGCAAAGCCCGGGCCGTATGGGCACAGCAGCCCGATCAACGGGGCCTCGCCGTCATTGGCAGCGATACCGTCGTCTATATCGATGGTGAGATCCTGGGCAAGCCCCACAGCCACGGGGAGGCCGCCGCCATGATCTCCCGCCTGGCCGGCCGCAGCCATACCGTCTGCACCGGGGTCACCGTCATCACCGCGGAGGAGACCCGCACCTTCCACGAAACCACCGAGGTCCACTTCTACCCCCTCACCCCGCAGGAGGTGGCATGGTACTGCTCGTTGGAGGAGCCCTACGATAAGGCCGGGGCCTACGGCATTCAAGCAGCCGGGGCGCTGCTGGTGCAGGGCCTCACCGGCGATTACTTCAATGTGATGGGCTTGCCCATCGCCGCCCTGGCCCGCACCCTGCGGGAGATGGGCGTCACCGAAGCCCTTTCGGAAAATTGAATCCGCGCATAGAAACCGGCTCCCGCCCATCTGGGCAGGAGCCGTCTTTTTTATCCTCTTATCTTGCTTCCAGCGCTTCCGCGTCCACCGTTTCGGGGGTAGATAGCTTCTCGCCGTACTGCTCGGCCATATACTCCCGCAGCAGCGGCTGGCGGCGCGCCTCCTCCAGCGGCAGGAACATCGGCAGACCGTAGGTCTTGGTACCATCCGCTGCCGTGCGCACAAAGCTGAGGTACAGGCAGTCATCGCTGCCGGTATTGGGGTAGGTCCAATCCGCCAGCGCCAGCAGTGGCTCGGCCTCCTCCCTGCTCAGCAGGATCCCCGCTTCGTACGCGGCCTGGCTGAAAATCTCAGTCTCCACACCGTACCACAGCGGAAGGATGACCCGGCCGGTGCCCACTACATCACAGCCCCAGGCGGTGACGAACATGCTATCCCACTCGGCAGGGATCAGATAGCCTTCCAGGCCCCACTCCCGCAAAAGCTCCAGCGTGTGGGTGTAGCTCTCCCCCACCGGCACCGTAAAGCTGCTGTAAAAGTCCTTTTCCGCCGGCTGGTGGCTGTACTTTTCGTCCAGCTCACTTTTCAGGTAGAGGTAGCACACCGTCCTTCTCTCCTGGTCGTAGTAATCCATCGCCTTTTCCGCCAGCATATCCAGCCGCAGGGCCGCCACCAGCGCCGCCGTGTCATAATCCGTTTCGGTCAGCGCGGTTTTATGAAAGCCGGTCGCATCGCACAGGTCTATCTCCCGGTAGGGGCTTTCCTCCGCCACCCAGTAGTACAGCGGGTTGGTTCTGCTCTGGAATTCTGGCGTATCCTCCAACGCGGCATAGGCCGCCAGCAGGGCATCACCGCCGTAGGCATGGTACACCCGCTTCATCACCCGGCCGTCGTTAAAGGTGTATTCCAGCTCTATTCTGCCCATATAGTTTTCACCGCTCACCCCGTTCTGGCCGCTTTCGGTCAGCAGGCGGTGCAGCGCCGTGGCAGCTTTCAGCGCCTCGGGGCCCCGCAGCGTCACATCACCGATGCTGTCGTAGCTGTAATGGGTGATGCGATTATCTCCTTCGTAGCCGTACAGCTTTTGGGCATCGTTCAGGGAAACACTGTCATACCGTCCGCGGTAATTCAGTGTCACGCTGGCCAGCCGCTCGGGGGCGGGGACTCTCTTTTCGAAGCCCAGACCACCGGTAAAGATGATCCCGGCATACACCACCGTAACGGCTGCCATGGCCACCCCCATAATAATGCTCCGGCGCTTCATGCCCTTAAAGCCCCGTCCTAGGATCAGCTCCACAAAGAAATACACCGCCAGCGCAAAAATCGCCATCCACAAAAGCTCGGTCGGTTTGCTATCCGCCCCCGTTATGGCACCAAACAGCACACCAAACCCCAAACCGCCCACAAAGGTGGCCACAAAGCGGAACACCCCGGCGGCAATGCCCTCCCGGCAGCGGCTTTCCGCGCGCTCGCTGGGGCGGCGCTGATACAGCCGTACCGCGGCCCACAGCAGCAGTACCCCGCCAGCCAGCCAGATGGCCAGCGCCGCGTACAGCCATTGACCAAAGGCCGAATAACTCCCGATCATCGTAAGGACCGGCGTCAGGGTGCAGAAGATTTTCCACTTCATCTCGTAGCCCCAGCCGGCGAGGTAGCTTTGGCACATCACCATATGGGTCAGGAACAGCACCGGCAGCGCTGATAAAAAGATGCCGGAGAACAGAAAGGTATCGAAAGTGGAACCAACCTGCGTAGCCGCCAGGTACACCATAACAATAATGGCAAAGGCCGTGACATACCAGCCCAGCAGGTCCAGCGCGATGGCCCCCAGGTGGAAGGCTGCTCGGTCGGGCGTCATGCCGTGCCGGATGCCGGCCAAAGCAGCGGTCAGCAGGGTATTGGCGGTCATAGGCAGCGCCACAGTCAAAAAATTCGCCAGCACATGGCCCAGCAGCAGTTGCCCCCGGGTGACCGGCAGGCTGTGGTAAAGATCCACCGCCCGGCGGTTGTGCATATAGCCCACCCCGGAAAGGGCCAGGATAAAGCTGCCCGCCAGCCACAGCAGGCATACCGTCCCCACCGCTATGCCCACATACAGGCCGCCCCGGTCGGCCGTGCTGATATTCTCATACACCCACTGTCCCTTTTCTTCCCACCGGCGGAACATCGCCAGCAGGTACGGCAGCGGAATGCCGATGAACCCGATGAGCGCCAGGTACACCATATTGGGGATATTTTTCTTCAAAAGCCCGCGCAGCAGACTGCCAAAGCGGTCAGGAGAGGATGTTGCTGTAATCATAACCCGCCGCCTCCATTTCTCCGATGAATACTTCCTCCAGCGTCATGGGCAGCGCCTCCGCAAAGAGCGGCCGCCGCGCCTCCAATACGGCCAGGGTGTCCTCCGCGGTGCCCCGCACCAGCAGGCTCACCAGCTTGCCGCGTTCCTTTTTATCCAGGATGGCAAGCCCCGTCGCCGCCCAGTCCACCGGGTGGTCATAGGCCGCCTGCACCCGGCAGAAGCCCAGCTTCAGCGCATCCAGATCCTTCTCAAACAGCAGCCGCCCGGCGGAAAGCAGTCCCACCTGGTCGCACAGGTCCTCCAGCTCCCGCAGGTTGTGACTGCTTATCATCACGGTGGCGCCCCGCTCCGCTATCTCCTCGGCCAGCAGCTTTTTCACCATCAGCCGTATCACCGGGTCCAGCCCGTCAAAGGCCTCATCCAGCAGCAGGTAATCGGCATGGCAGCACAGCGCCGCCAAAAGCGCCGCCTGCCGCCGCATCCCCTTGCTGAAGGTGGAAAGGGGCTGATCGGTTTGCAGCGGAAAGCACCCGCAAAGGGTGTGGTAGGTTTCCATGGAAAAGCCGGAATACAGCCCCCGGTAGAAGCTCGCCAGGTCCTCCACGGTGCTCTTGGGCGGGAAATACAGGTCATCGCTGAGATACAAAATGCGATCCTTCGCCGCGATGTTCTCAAAGATATCCTCGCCCTCCAGCGTCACCCGGCCGCCATCGGGGCGGTACACCCCGCACATCAGCCGCATCAGCGTGGATTTTCCGCTGCCGTTGGGCCCCACCAGTCCATATATGCATCCCCGCCGGATCTCGGTATTCAGCCCATCCAGCGCGGTTTTATCCTCAAACCTTTTTACCAGGTTTTCTGCTCTTAACATCACTCGTTCCCTCCGTAGCATCGCTCCACCAGCGCTTCGGCCGTGGTTTTCTCCACACCGGCCAGCCGGGCCTGCCGCAGCGCTTCCCGCAGCTCGGCTTCGGCTCTTCGGCAGGTCGCTTCGGCGGCGTTTTCTTCCCCGCCCACAAAGCAGCCCTTGCCCCCCACCGTGTAAATGACCCCCTCGCTCTCCAGCTCCTGGTAGGCCTTCTGGATGGTATTGGGGTTCAGGCCCGTTTCGGCGGCCAGGGCACGCACACTGGGCAGCCGGCTCTCCGGGGGGAATACCCCCATGACGATCAGCCCGGTCATCTGCTCCTTGATCTGCTGATATACCGGTATCCGGCTGGTCGGGTCCAGTTGGATCATGGCTCTCACTTCCTTCTCTCACTTCGTTGATCTCCCGGCTTTGTGGGGGGCTCTCTCCCGCAGGCTTCCTGCAGCCCGCCGGTCCCCACCGCGCCCCGCAGTCT
>URGQ01000064.1 GCA_900547385.1 uncultured Oscillospiraceae bacterium
GGGCCTGCGGCCCCCGCCCATCCCTCTGCACAAACCTACCAAGAATCTAAAAAAGGAGCATCAATCTTCCCATGGAACTTATCCCCTTTACCACCAAAGATCTCGCCTCATTCCTGGAAATGAGCCACGATATGTACGATTCCCCCGCGGTGGCACACCCGGTCAGCCGGGATATCTTCATTTCCACCTTCCGGGCGTGCCTGGCCGGCAATCAGAATGTCGAAGGCCGCATGATCGTGGAAAACAGCTGTACCCTGGGCTATCTGCTGCTGGCACACAGCTTCTCCAGCGAACTGGGCACCCCCATCATTATGATCGAAGAGCTGTACCTCATCCCGGAGGCGAGAGGTCAGCACATCGGCCGGGCTATTCTGGAATCTCTTTCCTCCCACTATCATAATAAAGTCGGCGCGCTGAAGCTGGAATGCACCCCCGAAAACCAGGTTGCTATGCGGCTGTATCAGTCGCTGGGCTTTCAGGCACTACCCTACACTGCCATGGTATGGGAGCTGCCCAACACCTAACATCGAAGGAGTTTATCGCCATGAAACACATCTTCGTTATCAATCCCGCCGCCGGAAAAACCAATGTGACCGAAGCCCTGCTGCCCCGTCTGCATGCCCTTTTTGTCGGGCGGGAGGAGGAGTTGGAAACCTACTTGACCACCGGCGTGGGGGATGCCACCCGTTTTGTGAAGGAGCGCTGTGCCGCCTCCTGCGGGGAGCACCTGCGCTTTTACAGCTGCGGCGGCGACGGCACCATGAACGAGGTGCTTCAGGGCCTGGCCGGCTGCGCCAACGCAGCTATGGGCGTCGTTCCCTGCGGCAGCGGCAATGACTTCGTCCGCAGCTTCCCGGATTGCGATTTTTCCAACCTGGAAGCGCAGATCACCGCAGAAGAACGCCCCATCGACCTCATCCACTTCAATAATCAGTGGTCGGCCAATATCTGCAGTGCGGGCCTCGATTCCGATGTATGCAAAAAAATGGCCCGCTACAAGCGCCTTCCGCTTGTTACCGGCAGCGGCGCGTACATTCTCGCTCTCATCTCCACTTTCTTCAGCCCCATGGGCAAGCAGGCACATATTGTACTGGATGACGGCCGGGTATTGGATGAGAATATTCTCATCCTGGTGATGTCCAATGGCGGCTTTTACGGCGGCGGCTGGAACGGCGCGCCCAAGTTCAATGTGGAGGATGGCCTGATGGATCTCTGCATTGTGCGTAAGATTAACCGCCTACGCATCCTCAAGGTAATCGGCAAATACCAAAAGGGCCTTCATGTGGATGACCCCTCCCTGCAGGATTGTATCATTTACACCCGCTGCCGCAGCCTTACCATCGATTTTGATAAGCCCACCAACCTGAACGCCGATGGTGAAATGAGCGAAAGCACTCATGTGGATGCCGCCATCGTACCGCTGGCCCTGCCGCTCATCCTGCCCAGGGTCAAAAAATAAAACATGATGTCATTCCTATCCCCACCTATGGAGCTTTCTCCCCGGTGGGGATGCTTTTTGCCTGCTAATTGATCCGCCAAAATTCCCCCAACTTCATTTCAAAAAGCTCTTGACCTAAGGTGAGCTTTAGGTAGTAAAGCGAGTACGGAGCAAAAACCCATCGCACCGTCTATTGGTACGGCAGAATTATCAATCCACATCAAGAGGTTTTTTGCAATGAAGTACGAAAGCAAGGAAGCCTTTGAAAAGGCAAATATCTTTGGAACCGGCACAGCCAATACCGCGTACGCGCAGTATTTTATCGGCAATTCCTTTTTGAATCCGCTGACTGACCCCAAAAGCGGCCTGGAGGAAAATAATGCTGTTTGACGCGCACTGGAGGATGCCCTGGCCGCTGGGAGGGTACGGGTCATCGGTGTTTCCAATTTTCTGCGGGATGACCTTGAAAACCTGTTGTCGGATTGCCGAGTAAAGCCCACGGTCAATCAGATTCTGCTGTGCATCAGCAATATCGATATGGCACTGATCAATTACAGCCGGGATCCGGGCATCTTAGTGGAAGCCTACTCCCCTATTACCCACGGTGAAACGCTCAAAAACCCTGCCATTGTGGAAATGGCAAAGAAATACGGCGTATCCGCCGCGCCGCTCTGCATCCGTTATGTCGTCCAGCTTGGGAACCGTTGCGTTGCCTAAAACCGCCAATCCTGACCCACATGGCCAGCAATGCCGCTCTCGATTTTGTGATCTCCGAAGCGGATATGAAGGCCCTCCAGCAGATGGACCGCATCACGAATCACGGCGAATTTGATACCTTCCCCGTATTCAGCGGTAAACCGCTGGCCTAATGCAAAAACGGCATGGCCCCCGCCACGCCGTTTCCTTTTATCCCATCACGATAAGAAATATATTCACGCAAGTTTTCCTTTCCGCCCACCCATCACGCCATGGCGCGCGGCGCCCCGGCAATCTGGCTGCCGGCACTGGTCCCGGCGCTTTCAATCGCATTGGCAAGGATCACCGCCGTAATGATGGTTTTTTCCAATCAAATTCCGATATTCCTTCATTTTTTGTTTCTCCCCGCCGTCAGAATTCCGGTCCGCCGTTGTTGCTCTGCGGGCGCAGCATCCGGTAGGCATTATACAGCTTGCGGGTCTTGTTCAGGCTCACCAGCAGCATAATGGTCACCACCACCATGCCCAAAAGCAGCAGCACACTCAGCACCGGCACCCAGGAAAGCGCCACCGCCACAATGTTCAGAATGGCACAGATCTTCCAGCTGCGCATACTTTCCGCTGCGGCGATCCCTGCCGAGTTGTTTTTCTCGATGTCCTCAAATCCCTTAATGACCAACCAGGTGGCATAATAAGTCACGGCCGCTGCCACCAATGTAAGCAGTGAAATGACCCAGCCGCCATTGAGTCCCAGCAGATTGATCACCCAGCTGGCAATGCCATAGGCGGTAAGTCCCAGCAGCCAGGGACCGGCTGTGGTGTAGCGGGGGCTTTCCTCCAGCAGCTCTCGGGTGCCCATATACAGCAGAATAAACCCGACAAAATCCGGGAGCAGGTTAATGACATAGGTATCGTTCAGGGTAAAGTTAAAATTAAGGAACACAAACAAAAAACCCACAAAGATTTTGGTCACGGTAAAGACCTCCTTGAAAATAATAAAAGGGGCAGAGCCACCTTTACGCTCTTCTTCTATTATATCAGTTCTTTGCCGCTTCCGCAACCTTGCCCCGCGCCGGCAGCTGAGCCAGCACTACCGCCAGCAGCATCAGCGCGCAGCCCAGCAACTCCCGGCCGGTCAGCCGGTCATGCAGGATAAGCGCCCCCGCCAGCACCGAGAAAACCGATTCCAGGCTAAGCAGCAGCGAAACCACCGTGGGGTTCGCGTCCTTCTGCGCCAGTATCTGCAGGGTATAGCCCACACCGCCGCTCATTATACCTACATACAGCAGCGGCCAAATACACTCCGTAATCCCCGCGAGGGTGGGCGTTTCCGTCAGGGCGGCTCCTATCCCGGAAACGATCGCCGCCACCGCGAACTGCACCGTGGAAAGCGCTACACCATTCACCCTTTGGGTAAAATGATCGATGACCAAAATGTGCACCGCAAAAGCCACGGAACAAAGCATTACCATCAAATCATTCTTTTCGATCGTCAGCGCTTCGTTCATGCACAGGAAGTAAAGCCCTACAGCGGCCAGCACCACCGAGATCCACACGGCGGCTGTGACCTTTTTACGCAGGAACAGTCCCAAAATGGGAACCAGCACAATATACAGCGCGGTAATAAAGCCCGCCTTACCGGCGCTGGTCCCGCCGGAAATGCCTGACTGCTGCAGGAAGGAAGCCATAGCCAGGGCCACACCGCAGCAAATTCCGCCCAGCACCAGGTCCTTCGGGGAGCTCGCCGGCGGCTCCACCTTCTCGGGCGCCTTCTTTTTCTGCACCACGCGTACAATCCAGAGCCCCAGGGCCAGTGCCGCAAAGGCCATACTGCACCGTATGGCGCCAAAGGTAAGGGGCGGTACATATTCACTGCCCACGCTCTGCGCCACAAATGCGGTGCCCCAGATGAGCGCCGCCAACACCGGGAACAGGTTTTGTCTGATTTTCTTATTCATGGGGTTCATTCCTTTTGCTTGGGTTCTAAAATACGGCGGCTCCCACCGCTTTTCGGCAGGAGCTCCGCTTGATTTCGCTATTATAGCACGCCGCAGGGCAATTTGCAACCTTCTTCGGCAAAGGGGATTTCACCGGACATTTATTCTCTCAGTCCTCGAACCCGCTGCCCAAAAAGGCCCGCAGCTCGGCGGTTTTAGGCGCGCCGAAGATCTCCTCCGGGGTGCCCTCCTCTGCAATCAGCCCACCGTTTACATACAGGATGCGGTTCGCCGCCCCGCGGGCAAAGCTCATCTCGTGGGTCACCACCACCATGGTGCGGTGCTCCGCCGCCAGCTGCTGCATAATCGCCAGCACCTCGCCCGTCAGTTGGGGGTCCAGTGCACTGGTCGGCTCATCAAAGAGCATCACCTTGGGGTCGCGCATCAGGGCGCGTGCTATGGCTACCCGCTGCTGCTGTCCGCCGGAAAGCCGGCAGGGATATTCATCCTTTTTCTCCGCCAGGCCCACTTTTTCCAGCAGGGCCATGCATTTTTCTTCGGCATCGGCCGCGCCGGGCTTTGTCAGCAGGTACGGCTTGATGAGATTTTCCCGCACCGTCATGTGGGGGAACAGATTAAAGCCCTGGAACACCATGCCCATTTCGCTGATAAGCCGGGCACGCTCTGCCTTGGAACAGTATTTCCCGTCCTTCACCATGGCGTCCTCGCCCACATAGATGCTCCCACCGGTCACTTCCTCTAGGTCAATCATGCAGCGCAGCAGGGTGGATTTCCCCCCGCCGGAGGGCCCGATAATGGCAACCACTTCGCCCTCCTCCACCGCCAGGCTGATGCCCCGCAGGACCTCCGGCCCGCCTTCAAAGGTCTTTTTCACATTTTCCAGCCGCAGTACACTCATCCGGGACACCCCCTTTAGTTATAGTAGTTCATTTTCTTTTCCAGCTTTTCCATGGCCACCGCCACCACCAGGTTAAAGATATAGTAGAAGATAGCGGCGCCCACATAGGGCAGCACATTGGCCTCCCGGCTGGCAATACGCTTCACCAATGTAAACAGCTCGGCGTAGCCGATTACAAAAGCCAGCGAGGTATCCTTTACCAGCGTAATGACCTCATTGGTGATGGAGGGCAGAATGCGCTTGACCACCTGCGGCAGAATAATGCGGAAAAAGGTCTGGCCCTTATTGTAGCCCAGCACCTTGGCCGCCTCGTACTGCCCCACTGGCATCGATTCAATCCCGGAGCGGTAAATCTCCGCAAAGTAGGCGGCGTAATTCACCGCAAAGGCAATAATCACTGCATAGAACTGGTACTCCAGCGTAATCGGCACCTTAAAGATATAATATGGCCCATAATAGACCACCATCAGCTGCAGCATCAGCGGGGTGCCCCGCAAAATGGAGATAAACAGCTTGAGCAGGAGCTGCACCGGCCGGAATTCCGCCGCCTTCTGCCAAAAATGGGACCGGCTCTTCTTCAGCGCCGCCAGCGGCGCCCAGCGGTTCATGCGGCCAAAGGCTACCAAAAGGCCCAGCGGCAGCGAAAATACCAGCGTCAGCACAAAGATGAGGATGGAATTTCCCATCCCCTCCCACACCTGGGCAAATATCTCTAACAGGTTCATGCGGTGCTCTCCTTTTATCTCTTACTTGCAGGGAAAAATGCAGCCCCTCAGCACATCGTGTCGAAGGGCTGCTTTTCTGTTTTCTTTTTGGGGCGTTACTTGCCCAGACAAACCGCCTCGGAAAGGCCCCACTTTTCAGCGATCTTGGCGAAGGTGCCATCGGCCGCCATCTCATCCAGGGTCTTCTGCACGGCGTCGCGCAGTTCGGTGTTGCCCAGCTTAAAGCCGATACCGTAGGTCTCACTGGCAATGGTGCCGTCCAAGATCACAAACTCATCGCCGCGCTGGGAGATCTGGTACTGCGCCACACCAATATCCATAGCAATGGCATCCACAGCACCCGCCTCCAGGTTCAGGAACGCGGTGTTGTAATCCGGCACCTCCACCATCTGCTTAAAGCTCTCGGCCAGCGCGATATTCTCCGCATTACTGCCGTCCTCGTTCTCGGTCAGCGCCGCCAGCGCGGAAGAATCTGCCTGCACCGCTACTATCTTCCCAGCAAGATCTGCATAGGTGGCAATGCCGCTGTCCTTCTTCACCACGATCACCTGACTGTTATCCACATAGGCCTCGCTCCAGGTGTACTTATCCTCACGGCCCTGCATGGTAAAACCGTTCCAGATGCAGCTGATGACCTCGGTATTCAGCTCCATGTCCTTGCTGTCCCAGTTAATGGGTTTCTTCACCAGTTCCCAGCCATTGCGGGTGCAAACCTCAGCGGCCAGGTCCAGATCAAAGCCGACATACTCACCGTTTTCATCCTGGTAGCCATAGGGCGGGAACTCCGCGTCAAAGCCTACCGTAAAGGTGGCGGTTTTTTCGGTGTCATTATCATTGTTAGCAGCAGGCTCCTTGCCGCAGGCGGTAAAGAGACTCAGCAGCAGCATCATGGCAGCTGCGGCCAGCGCGATCAATTTTTTCATGGTGTTTTTCTCCTTCGCTTCGGGGTTAATGAAATGTTATGTTCGTATTATACGCTTTAGCGTGCTACTACGCTACTATGCTAAACCGAATTAATCCGCGATTTTTCTCGTTTACATCCATGTTATCTTCTGATATCTCACTTTTTCGCACGCATACACACTTTTTTGCATCTTCTATTATGCTTTCTGGATGCCGCCGGCTTCGGGCCGCAGGCCAAGCCGCCCGGAGGGCGGCTTCAGCGGGCGAAGCCCGC
>URGQ01000065.1 GCA_900547385.1 uncultured Oscillospiraceae bacterium
ATGACTTTTGGTTACTTTTCTTCACAGAAAAGTAACGCCCCGCCGGCAGGCGTACTTACTTGGCTTTGTAAAAGGCTTGACCCGCCGCAGGTAGAATGTGATTTTTGGAAATTCCTACCGAAAGGAAGTGACCTGATATGTCTAAACCGCTGATTGCCATAGTGGGGCGTCCGAATGTCGGTAAATCCACCCTGTTCAATAAGCTCACCGGGCAGCGGCTCTCCATTGTGGAGGACACCCCCGGTGTGACCCGTGACCGCATCTACGCCCCCGGCGAATGGTGCGGACGGGAATTTATGCTGGTGGATACCGGCGGCATTGAGCCGAAGGCCGATGATGTGATGCTTTCCAAAATGAGGATGCAGGCACAGATCGCCATTGACGCCGCCGATGTGATCATCTTTGTGGTGGACCTGAAAAGCGGTGTGACCGCCAATGACGCCGATATTGCCCATATGCTGCAAAAATGCGGCAAGCCGGTGGTTTTGTGCGTCAACAAGTGCGACAGCCTGGGTGATGTCCCCCCCGATTTTTACGAGTTCTATAATCTTGGCTTGGGCGACCCGTACCCTGTTTCCTCTGTCCACGGGCACGGCACCGGCGACCTGCTGGATGCCTGCATTGAAAAGATAGACTGGGAGAACCGCACCGACTACCCAGAGGAATACACCAAGGTAGCTGTCATTGGCAAGCCCAATGTGGGCAAAAGCTCGCTCATCAACTACCTGGCCGGAGAGGAGCGGGTGATCGTCAGCGATATTGCCGGCACCACCCGTGACGCCACCGATACCGTCATTGAAAACGAGTACGGCAAGTATATCTTCATTGATACCGCCGGCATCCGCCGCAAGGCCAAGGTAGAGGACGCCATAGAGCGGTACAGCGTGCTGCGCAGCTATATGGCGGTGGACCGCTGCGATGTGGCCATTATCCTCATCGATGCGGTGGAGGGCTTTTCCGAGCAGGACAGCAAGATAGCGGGCTACGCCCATGAGCAGGGCAAGGCCTGCATCGTGTGCGTGAACAAGTGGGACGCCGTGGAAAAGGACGACCGCACCATGAAGGAATACACCGACAAGCTGAAGGTGGATTTCAGCTTTATGAGCTATGTGCCGTTCCTTTTCATCAGTGCCAAGACGGGGCAGCGGGTGGACAAGATGTTCCCGCTCATCAACACGGTGGCGGCCAATGCCAGGCTGCGCATCCCCACCGGGCGCCTGAACGATCTCCTCAGCTATGCCACCGCCCGGGTGCAGCCGCCCAGCGATAAGGGCAAGCGGCTGAAGATCTACTACATGACGCAGGCCAGCACCCAGCCGCCCACCTTTGTCTGCTTCTGCAACAGTGCCGAGCTGTTCCACTTCAGCTACCAGCGGTACCTGGAAAACCAGATCCGGGAGACCTACGATCTGACCGGCACGCCGATCCGGATGATGATAAGAGAAAGGGGCGACTGATATGCGAGAAAACCGCATCAACTGGCCCCAATTCTTCCGGCCGGTGTGTGTGCTGTGCATGGTGTGCGGCGGGCTGTGGCTGTGGTGGCAGATGAGCCTGACCGAAAATCTGCTGGGGCGCATCACTGCCATTGCCGGCGGGGTGCTGTTCCTCCTGGGCGGGCTGTTTGGCCTGCTGGGGAAGCCCCGTGCCCTGGTACCGCTATTGGATTTCCTGGCGTTGGCGGCCTCCCTCATTGCCCTGTGGAAGATAGGGCTGTGCTGGCAGGCCATTGCCGGGGTGGTGCTCAGCGCCCTGTATCTCATCTGCTGCAACGCCAGCACCGCCATAGGCGATGACGGCGACGCCAAGGAGCAGCCCGATTACAGCGAGCTGCACCCCTACTGGGAGAACATGGAGAAGGTAAAGCGGGAGTGGGAGCAGAATACATCCGCGAAGGCCAAAGAAAAAGAAGAAAATTAAACCTGCCGCCGGCGGGGCGCCGGACGGTGAGGGAAAATCGGAGGATGGCAAGGCGGCGGGCCGCGGGAAGGCTCTTGCCCGACGGAAGGCGGGCTGATGCCTTTCAAGGGCCGGCAACGCAGCCAGCGCCGGTTTTCACCGCCGGACGCCATGAGCCCCCGCCGGGGCGGGGATAGATAAACGAAAGGAGTTGTCACCATGAACACGATCGATTGCATTAAATCCCGCCGCAGTGTGCGGAAATTCACCGAGGAAAAGGTACCCCATGAGGTACTGGAGCAGCTGGTGGAGCTGGCCCGGTGGGCCCCCAGCTGGAAGAACACCCAGATCGCCCGGTATGTTGCGGTGGAGGATGAAGCGCTGAAGAACCGCATTGCCGAAGAAGCCACCATTCCCTGGAACGAGGGAATCATTAAAGGCGCGCCGGTGCTGATGGTGATGACCTATGTGGAAAAGCGCTGCGGCTACGAGCGGGACGGCAGCTTTAGCACCAGCAAGGGCGACCGCTGGCAGAACTTTGACTGCGGTATTGCGGCAGCGACCTTTGAGCTGGCAGCCCATGAGCTGGGGCTGGGCAGCGTGGTGCTGGGCATCTTTGAGGAAGAGAAGCTGCGCGAGCTGCTGGAGCCGCCGGAGGGCATGGGCGTAGCCTGCCTAATGCCGCTGGGCTATCCGGCGGAGGAGCCGGCCCCGCCCAAGCGCAAGGAAGTGGCGGAGCTGCTGACCATCAAATGATCCTGCCGGGGATAACCGGCCGCTCCCTCTCCACAGCCGGGGAGGGAGCTTTTTTTGCAAAAAAGCCCGCAGCCCCTTGACAACCATGTATCCGGCCGCTATAATAATAGAGCTGTTCCATAGACAGCAGGCACGCATTGGCGTGTAAATGGTTTGCTGAACCGGCCTGCCGAGGAAATGAGCTTTGATCCACTACGACTTTAACGGTTTCACCCGCTAAGGAAACAAAGATCGCTCTTTCCAAGGTATGTTGGAAAGAGCTTTTTTAGTTTTCCTTATATTACTTTGGGAGGTGAAACATTTTGCCTAACGCTAATGTTCTGAAACAGAAACAGGAGCAGGTTGCTGCTCTGGCAGAAAAGATGAAAAATTCCGCTGCCGGCGTCCTGGTCGATTACCGCGGCATCACCGTGGCCGATGACACCAAGCTGCGCCGCGAGCTGCGTGAAGCGGGCGTTGAGTACGCTGTTATCAAGAATAACATCCTGCGCCGCGCTGCCGAAGAGGCTGGCCTGGGCGAGCTGACCGCGCATATGTACGGTACCAGCGCCTTCGCTTATTCCCCCGAGGATCCCATCGCTGCCGCTAAGATCCTGAACAAGTTTGCCGAGTCCCACAAGGACAAGTTCGATATCCGCGCCGGCTATATGGACGGTAAGGTGCTGGACGAGGCAGGCGTTATTGCTGTGGCCAAGCTGCCCGGCAAGCAGGAGCTGCTCACCATGCTGTGCATGGCGCTCAATGGCAACATCCGCGGCCTGGCCGTGGCTCTGGATGCCATCCGCGAGAAAAAGGAGGGCGAGGCTGCTTAATTGCCGCCCGCGCACCGTTTCCCGCACATCCTTACAAAATATCTATTTAATAGGAGGATTCATATCATGGCTGATATCGCAAAATTTGTTGAAGAAATCAAAGGCCTGACCGTTATGGAGCTGGCCGACCTCGTTAAGGCGATCGAAGAGGAGTTCGGCGTTTCCGCTGCCGCTCCCGTTATGGTTGCCGGCCCCGCTGCCGGTGCTGCCGCTGCCGAGGAGAAGTCCGAGTTTGATGTTGTTCTGGCTGAGGCTGGCGCTTCCAAGATGGGCGTCATCAAGCTGGTCAAGGAGATCACCGGCCTGGGCCTGAAGGAAGCCAAGGAGCTGGTAGACAACGCCCCCAAGACCGTTAAGGAAGGTCTCTCCAAGGCTGAGGCTGAGGAGATGAAGGCCAAGCTGGAAGAGGCTGGCGCTAAGGTTGAGCTGAAGTAATTTTAGCTTAAACTGCAATTCCCCGCAAAACTAAAAAAGCCAAACCAAAATACCAAGAAGCCGCCCCTGGGCAACCGGGGGCGGCTTTTTATGTTATGGCTTTGATTTTTAATCTGATTTTTCTGTCAAAGCGGCCTTTACAGCTCACAGCATAGGTACACCGAGCCGGGCATGGGGTTATCATTGTACCGCTCGATCTCGTAGAAGCCCTCCCGCTTATAAAGAGTGATGGCCTCCGGCAGGAAGGGGAAAGTATCCAGTACCATCTGGCGGTAGCCGGCCACCCGGGCCTCCTGCATCAGCTGGTGCACCAGCGCCCGGGCAATGCCCTGGCCGCGGTATTCCGGGCGGACATACAGCCGCTTCATCTCGCAGCGGGTGTCATCCAGCGCCTTGAGCGCGGCGCAGCCCACCGGCGTGCTGCCCGTACACACCAGGTACAGCCGGCCGTGGGGCGGGGCGTATTTGCGGGCGGGGTGGGCCAGCTCATCCTCGTAGTGCTGCCGGGCCAGGTACCCCGCAAAGGCGGGATCCCCCGCCAGCACCATATTGGTGTATTCGGTAAAGAGTTCACGGACCTCCTCCTCCCGGGCATAGCCGGGCAGGATGCTCCATTCCATATTCATCATGTGATATTGCCTTCTTTCTGTAATGCGGGATCAATTCAGCTCCACCGGGACGGTGCTGCCATCGGTGAGGGTGACGCTGACACGGTTGGGCAGGCAGATGGCCTGCTCCCCCTCCCTGGCCAGCCAGCCATTGTGGATGCAGACCTTATCGGGGCAATCGCTGCTGATAAAGGCGATGCGGTGGTTTTTTACCTCCAGCTGCACCTCCTTGCCGTACTCCGCCAGCGAGATCACCTCATCCGCCGCCTGCGGCAGATAGATGCCGCGCACCATTTTGCCGTCTACCCATATCTCGGCGGTGCAATCGGTGGTGCCGCCATGGGGCAGCAGCAGCCACAGGGCGCAGCCTATTACGGCCGCGGCAACCACTGCCCATAGGATGATCTTGGTTCTTTTTTCGCTTTGCTGCATATTTTGCTCCTTTTATCGTATCCGGCGGATGACTGCCGACTGGCCCTCCAGCCGGCGCTCCCCCGCGCGGCCTACGGTGAATACCGTTTCGCCGTACTTGGCGGCATCGGGCAGGGGCAGCGGCCCCTCCCCGGGATTGACGCAGATGATAAATTCACCGGTTTCATCCCGGCGGCGCCAGGCGGCCATACCAGCCGCGCACACCAGCGGCTCCAGTTCGCCGGCGGAAAGGGCACTGTTCCCGTTCCGGAGGGCGGCCATCTGCCGGATGCACTCCCGCAGGCCGGTGTCCTCCCGGCCCCAGGGGTAGGTGCCCCGGTTAAAGGGATCGGCGTAGCCCACCAGCCCGGCTTCATCGCCGTAGTAGAGGCAGGGCATACCGGGCAGGGTCATGGTCATAAGGGTGCCCAGCATGAAAAGCTGCCGCCCCCGGTAGTACTGCGCCACGGTAAGGGTATTGTGGGCGCGCTGCCAATCGCGATCCCGGTGCTGCATGGGGGTGCCGCCCAGCGCGGTGATGGCGCGGGGGACATCGTGGCTGGAGAGGAGGTTCATCATCACATCCCAGCAGGGGCGGGGGTAGTGCTCCAGCAGCTCCCACAGCCGCAGCCGGAAGGCGGCGCCATCCCCCCGCAGCAGGAAATCCAGTATTGCCTGCCGCAGCGGGTAGTTCATCACGCTGTCCAGCTCATGGCCCATCAGGTATTGGCGGTGCTCACCGTAGGCTTCCTTGCAGCTGGCGTCCTCCCACACCTCCCCGATGATGAGGGCATCGGGCTTTTCGGCGCGGGCCGCCTGGCGGATCATGCGTACCAGCTCATCGGGGTATTCATCCACCACATCCAGCCGCCAGCCATCGGCGCCCAGCCGCAGCCAGTGCCGCACGATGCCGTTTTCTCCGCAGAGGAATTCCCGCCAGCTCTCGTCCCGGCTGTTGAGCTTGGGGAGACTCTGGAAGCCCCACCAGCTCTCGTACATATTGGCGGCGGCATCCTTCCAGCAGTACCAGCTGCGGTAGGGGCTGCGCGGATCGCGGTAGGCGCCGCCGAGGCCGTAGCGACCCTCCTTATTGAAGTACAGGCTGTCGCTGCCGGTGTGATTGAACACGCCGTCCAGGATGATTTTGATGCCATGCTCATGGGCCCTTTGGCACAGGGTGATGAAATCCTGCTCGGTGCCCAGCAGCGGGTCGATGCGCAGGTAGTCGGCGGTATTGTAGCGGTGGTTGCTGTGCGCCTCAAAGATGGGATTGAGGTACAGGACCCCGACCCCCAAGGCGGCCAGCTCCGGCAGCTTTTCGGTGATGCCGGCCAAATCACCGCCAAAATAATCATTGCAGCGGAACACGCCGTCGGCATCGGGGACGCTTTGCGGCTCCTCCTGCCAGTCGCGGTGCAGCCGCCGGTCGGCGGGGACGCCGGTCTTCTCTCTGCCGCTGTTATAGTAGCGGTCCGGGAAGATCTGATACATTACCTGCCCGGCGAATTTTTGCGGAATATCGTAGGCCTTATCGTAGACGGTAAGCTGCCACAGCTGCCCCTCGCCGTAATCGGCGCTGCCATCGGGCGCGCGGTGCAGCAGGGTGCCATCCGAAAGGCGGAAGCCATAATAATAAAGCCCCGGCTCCTGCGGGGTGTACCGCAGGGTAAAGGCATCGCCCTGCCGGCACAGAGGGGTATGCAGCAGGGGCTGCGGCTGCCCGGCCCGGTACAGCAGCAGGGAGGGCGTGCGGGGATCGCCCTGGGGCAGGGTAAAGCGCAGGGTCATTTCCTCCCCCGCCGCCACCGCGCCGAAGGGCGTTTTATGTTCCGCCAGCAGGCTGTTAAACATGGGTGTTGTCCTTTCGTGTGGAGATAAATCTGCGCCCCCTCCCTGGGGAGGGGGTTGCCCTCCACATATCCTATTCGGTAGGAGTCGACGGAATATCGGTAGC
>URGQ01000066.1 GCA_900547385.1 uncultured Oscillospiraceae bacterium
CCCATGGTTATGGTTAGCGGGGCTGGCGGTTTGCAGGAAAAGGGAGGGCGTTCCCCTCCCCCGAAGCGGGGGAGGCCGGGAGGGGGCAGATGCGCCTGCGGCACCTTATAAGCACCGTTTAGCCCACGCTGCGTCGGGCGCAACCTCCGCTTAAGTCGTGCTGACCCTTCGTTACACTACGGGCAGCCCTCCCCGCTGCGGTGCGCCCTCCTTTCCCCACAAGGTCTTGCGACCTTGCGGGGGCCCCCGTCGCAGCCGTTCCGGGCGGGCGTTCCGGTGCGTCGGGTTTTTAGGGCGCAGCCCTGAATCGCTTTTGGGCACTTTTGGCGAGTCAAAAGTGCCACCCCGGCGGTAGCCGTGCAAACCAAGCTTCCTAAAATACTTTCCCCGCCGTCAGGCGCCCGCAAACTTTTTCATCCCACCCAAAAGCAGTTGACAACTCTCCCCCTGCACCAAGGTTTGAATGGGAAGCAAAATTGTTTCACGTGAAACATTTTTACTTCCGGTTGCGCTCCAGCAGCTCCTCCGCTACCCGCTGGTAGGCCAGCGTACCGCGGTTTGCCTTATCGTAGTAGCAGATCGGCTCGCCATAGCTGGGGGCTTCGGAGATACGCACGCTTCTCGGCACCGTGGAGCGGAACACCTTATCCGCAAAGTACTTCTTGATCTCCCCCACCACCTGATTGGTCAGGTTCAAGCGGCTGTCATACATCGTCAGCAGCACGCCCTCCACGGCAATGGAGCTATTATACAGCCGCTTGACGGTGCGCACCGTCTGCATCAGCTGGGTCAGACCCTCCAGGGCGTAGTATTCACACTGGATGGGAATGAGGATAGAATCGCTGGCGGTCAGGGCATTTACGGTGATAAGCCCCAAAGAAGGCGGACAGTCAATAAAGATAAAGTCATAGTCCTCCTTTACCCGCAGCAGCGCCGCCCGCAGAGATTTGGCCCGGTTTTCCTTTTCCACCAGCTCTATCTCGGCGCCGGCCAGGTCTATATTGCTGGGCAGGATGGAAAGCCCCTTGAACCGTGTGGGCAGGATGGCCTCGGCCGCGCCGCTCTCCTCCATCAGCACATGGTAGCTGGAAACCTTCACTTCCCGCTTATTGATCCCAACGCCGCTGGTGGCGTTCCCCTGCGGGTCCAGGTCCGCCAGCAGCACACGGCAGCCCAGCTGCCCCAGCGCCGCCGAAAGATTGACCGCCGTAGTGGTTTTTCCCACGCCGCCCTTTTGGTTGATGATCGCGATGATTTTTCCCATTGATGTGCCTCCTTCGGGTCGATTGTCCTCATTATAGCACACAATAATTCCCCTTGGGAACCCTTTCCCCTGCAAAAATGTTTCACGTGAAACATTTTCACAATCCACTCATACTTTGTGCGGAGAGAAAACAGCTGCCCTGCTTAGAGGTGGGCTAAAAATCCGGGCCCCGTTCTGGGAGGAATTTTGCAAAAAACTTTTCTTATGTGGGGGATAGTTTGTGGGTGCCTGGCGGCGAAAGCCTTTTGCAAAGGCCCCGCCCCGCCGAAGGCGAGAAGAAATTAATGCCATAGTTTCTGCCGGCAATCCCTCCGGCTCATTTCATTCGCCACCTCCCTTTGCACAAGGGAGGCTTTCGCCGCCAGGCGACTACCAACCCGGCCCCAAAATTCTTTTACTACTTTTTTCACAGAAAAGCAGTGCCGCCCCTGTTTGCGGGGGACGCAAAAAGAGAAAAGGCGCCCCCGGCGTGGTACCGGAAGCGTCTTTTCCCGATCAGTTGGGAAGGGGTTTTATGTTACTCTCAGTGAGAGGAACAGGTAAATTTACGCGTAAAGCGAAAGCTGGTCCTTTGGCTCCCGCTCCTTTTTGGCGGATTTGGGGATGCGGATGGTGTAGCTGATGCAATCATCCTCCTCCCGGCGGCGGGTGGTCACCGCCACGCCAAAGCGCCGGATCTCCTCCACCGCGCGGTCCACGGTGGTAAAGAGGATACGGTAATCCCGCAAAAGGCCCCGGTAGGGCGGGTGCTGCTGCCGGTGCAGGAGCTGCCGCAGGTACTCCTCCCCCTGGCGGACATTCAGCTCCTCGGCAGCCATATGCCGGATGGCCCGCTGCTGCAGGTCCTCATCCGGCAGCTGGAGCAGCGCCCTGGCCAGCCGTTCGGGGATGTTATTTTCGATGATGGCCTGCTGCACCGCCGGGGAAAGCCGCAGCAGCCGCAGCTTATTGCACAGGGCGGAGGGGCTCATCGCCAGCAGGGCGGCAGCCTCATTTTGGCTCATGCCGCACTGGGCAATCAGCCGCAGGATGCCCTCGGCTTCCTCTATGTAGTGCAGGTCGCTGCGGTGCAGGTTTTCCGCCAGGGTCAGGGCGGCGGCATCGGCGTCATCCTTCTGCCACACCAGCGCCGGGATGCGGCTCCAGCCGAGCATCTGGCAGGCACGCCACCGGCGCTCCCCGGCAATGAGGCAGTAGCCCCCCTGCGGCAGTGCCCGCACCGAGATGGGATTCAGCAAGCCGCTGCGGTCGATGCTCTGGGCCAGGGCCGCCAGCTCCTCCTCGTGGAAATCCCGGCGGGTCTGGTGGGGGCTGGGGGTGATCTCCCCAATGGGCAGCTGCTGCACCGCCGCCTGTTTTTCCCGGTTCAAAAGGGCCATATTTCTCGCCTCCTCTATTCCCCATTATAGCGGCCGGACCGGGCCTGTCCAGCAAAAGCGTTCGCCGGAAACGGCCGGGCTTTTGCCGCTTTTTCCATTGTCTGACAAATGCTCCGCTCGGATCCCGGCGAATTCCGGCGCCCCGCCCCGAAGCCAGGGGAAAACAGTCGGACGGTTTTTTCGCGGTCCATGCATACCTGGTGCGAAAGAAATAAAAGCAGGCAAAGGGATTTTAGGTCGAGTTGGTGGTCGCCTGGCGGCGGGGCGGAGCCTTTTGCAAGGCTTAGCTAGTACGCCTGCCCGGCGGGGGAAAGTTTGTAGTCGCCTAACGGCGAAAGCCTCCCTTGTGCAAAGGGAGGTGGCGAATGAAATGAGCCGGAGGGATTGCCGGCAGAAACCATGCCTTAGTTTCATCTCGCCTTCGGCGGCGCGGAGCCTTTGCAAAAGGCTTTCGCCGCCGGCAGGCGACTACAAACTGGCCCCCGCATAAGAATTGCCCTTTGCAGAAACTACCCCCGAACAGGGTTCCGCTTTTTATCCCACCCCTAAGCAGAACAGCTGCTTTCTCTCCGTACCAAGTGTGAGTGGATTGCAAAAATGTTTCACGTGAAACATTTTTGCAAAAGGAAAAGCCCCCGGTGGGGGCTTTTAGGTGAGGGGTTTCTTTTTCATGAGGGCGGCGGTGCGGGGATACTGGGGCGGGGTGGGGCGCTCCTTACGGATGACGATAAGCACCCGGGCATCCCCGCTGGGGAGGGCATAGCGATGGATGGCCTCTACCCTGCCGCCCAGCTTGGTGATGGCGCCTTGGGCCGCGGCAAGCTCCTCTTCCCCGGCAGCGCCCTTCAGCGCCAGGAACAGGCCGCCGACCTTGACCAGGGGCAGGCAGTATTCCGCCAAAGCGTTCAAATTGGCGACGGCCCGGGCCGTGGCCACATCGAACTGCTCCCGGTAGGCCTTATCCTGCCCGACATCCTCGGCTCTGGCGTGGAGGGTCGCGGCTGGGACCTCAAGCATCTGCGTAAGCTGCGCCAAAAAGGTGAGCCGCTTTTGCAGGCTATCCAGAAAGGTGACCCGGAGATCGGGACGGGCCAGCGCCATGGGCAGCCCGGGGAAGCCTGCGCCGCTGCCGACATCCACCAGGGAGGCCCCAACGGGCAGCTGCACCATGGTGAGGGGCAGCAGGCTATCGGCGAAGTGCTTTTCCGCCACGCCCTCGTCATCGGTGATGGCGGTGAGGTTCATGCGCTGGTTCCATTCCTGCAGCTGGGTGCAGTACAGGGCAAAGCGGTCATATTCCGCGGCGGCGGAGGGCAGATTGATCTGCTGCATGAGCTGGGCAAAGGCGGCATTTGAAATCATAGAGGACTCCTTTTTTTGAGCGTAACAAAAATGTTTCACATGAAACAATTACAAATTTTGGATGCTTCGGTTTGACGCCCCCTCCCCCTGGGGGAGGGGGTTGGGGGTGGGGGCGGGTCGCGGCGCGCGGGTGCGGGACTGCGATTTGTCCCGCCGAAGGCGGAAACTGCATGGCAGGAGCTACTGCTGCCGCAGGAGAATAACAAGCACGCTGATATCTGCCGGGGAGACGCCGCTGATGCGGCTGGCCTGGCCGATGCTGGCCGGGCGGATGCGCTGGAGCTTTTCGATGGCTTCCAGCCGCAGGCCACGCTGGGCAGCATAGTCGAAATCCTCAGGGATGGGCATTTCTTCCAGCCGGCGCATTTCCCGCACCTGGGCTTCCTGCTTTTTGAGGTAGCCTTCGTACTTGAGCTCAATCTCGGCCTGCTCGGCGGCATGGGGATGGATCGCAGGGCGGTCGGGATCGAACGGGGCGAGGGCGGCATAGCTGACCTGCGGGCGACGGAGCAGCTCCGCGGCACGGACCGGCTGGGTAAGGGGGGTGCTGCCCACCGATTCGAGATAGGCATTGAGGGCGGGGGTGGGAGCGATAGAATATTTTTCCAGCCGTTTCTTTTCCTGCTCCTTTTGCGCCTGCTGGGTGCGGAACTGCTGCCAGCGTTCCTCCGGGATGAGCCCGAGGGCATAGCCCTGCGGCAGCAGGCGGGCATCGGCATTATCCTGCCGGAGCAAAAGGCGGTATTCGCTGCGGCTGGTCATCATGCGGTAGGGGTCCATGCAGCCCTTGGTGACAAGGTCATCCACCAGCGTGCCGATATAGGAGGTGGAACGGTCGGTGAGAAAGGGCGGCTTACCCTGTAATTTAAGGGCGGCATTGACGCCGGCG
Organism: uncultured Oscillospiraceae bacterium; assembly: GCA_900547385.1. Taxonomy (GTDB): domain Bacteria; phylum Bacillota; class Clostridia; order Oscillospirales; family Ruminococcaceae; genus Angelakisella. The sequence goes on from URGQ01000066.1 coordinate 4,895, forward strand.
ACAAAGCCCTGTACGGCGGCCTCCTCGTAGCCGCTGGTGCCATTGAACTGGCCGGCACCATAAAGATGGGGCACCGCCTTAAACTCCAAAGTATTTTTGAGATTGGTGGGATCGATGCAATCGTATTCGATGGCGTAGGCGGTGCGCATGAGCTCCACCTGCTCCAGGCCGGGGATAGTACGGTAAAAGGCGGTCTGCACCTCCTCCGGGAGGGAGCTGGACAGGCCGGAGAGGTACATCTCCCGGGTGTTCTCCCCCATCGGCTCCAGGAAAAACTGGTGGCGTGGCTTTTCGGCAAAGCGCATGACCTTATCCTCGATGCTGGGACAGTAGCGGGGGCCGATGCCCTCGATGGCGCCGCCATACAAGGGACTGCGGCCGATATTCTGCCGGATGACCTCGTGGGTCTCCTCATTGGTGTAGCCGATGTAGCAGGGCAGCTTATTTTGCAGGGTGGCGGGATCGGTGGCGAAGGAGGCCGCGACCGGCGGCTCATCGCCGTGCTGCTCCTCCAGCCTGGTGAAATCGACACTATTGCCGTGGACGCGTGCGGGGGTGCCGGTTTTGAACCGGCGGAGGGTGATGCCCAAAGCCCGCAGGCTATCGCTGAGGTGGGCGGCGGGGTGCATGCCGTCGGGGCCAGATTCTTCGGAATACTCTCCGACAAAAATTTTGCCCTTTAAGAAGGTGCCGGTGGCCAGAATGACCGCCCGGACCGAATAGACCCCGCCCATGGCGGTGGTGACCGAGGTGATCTCCCCTGCCCCATCGGTATCAATGGAGACGATCTCCGCCTGACGGACCGAGAGGTTGGGCTGGTTTTCCAGTGCGGCCTTCATATACATATGGTAGCGCTTGCGGTCGCACTGTAGGCGCAGGCTGTGCACGGCGGGGCCCTTGCCGAGATTCAGCATCCGGCTTTGCAGCATGGTGGCATCGGCCGCCTTGGCCATCTCGCCGCCCAGGGCATCCAGCTCCCGGACAAGGTGGCCCTTGGCGGTGCCGCCGATGCTGGGATTGCAGGGCATATTGCCGATGGCATCCAGCGAGATGGTGAAGATGATGGTGCGGCAGCCCAGACGGGCGGCGGCGAGGGCGGCTTCGATGCCGGCGTGGCCCGCGCCGATGACGGCGATATCGTAGGAGCCGGCGGGGTAGGGTTTCATCATGGGTGGTACCTTCTTTGGAAAGAAATTTAGTAGAAATGGTGCAAAAAGATATTTTAGGGCGGGATGGTGGCCGCCTGGAGGCGAAAGCCTCCCTTGTGTAAAGGGAGGTGGCGAATGAAATGAGCCGGAGGGATTGATGGCACAAATTAAGTCAAAGTTTCATCTCGCCTTCGGCGGGGCGGAGCCTTGTGCAAGGCTTGGTGAGCACCGCTCGCCGCCGGGGCGTTCCTTTTGTGCGTACAAAAGGAACCAAAATACGGTCAA
>URGQ01000067.1 GCA_900547385.1 uncultured Oscillospiraceae bacterium
CCGGCCGCCTCCGGCGGCCAGCGGGGCGCCCGGAAGGTGCGGCGAGCACTGGTGGGAGAAGGAGCAGGGATTCGGCGGTGGTGGGGCAGGGACAGGGAAAAGCCCCCACGCATAGGGTGGAAAGCAGAGGCTCAGCCTTTGGATTCACTATGACCCGGAAAGGGGCGACCCTATGTATCTCCTTGTCTATAAATTCGGCGGCTCTTCGGTCGCTGATGCTGCTGGACTGCGCTGTGCCGCCGGGCAGCTGGCGGAGGCCGCGGCGGCCGGCTTCCATATTATCGCGGTGGTTTCTGCGCAGGGAAAGACCACCGACCGCCTGCTGCAAAGTACGGCGGAGCTGACCGCGCACCCTGCCTGCCGGGAGGCTGACCAACTATTGGCCACCGGGGAGCAGGCATCCGCTGCGCTGATGGCCATGACCCTGCAGGAAAGGGGGCTTTCCGCTGTTTCCCTCACCGGCTGGCAGGCCGGCATCCATACCGATGGCAACCATGCTGCCGCGGAGATCACGGCGCTGCACCGACGCCGCATCCTGCGGGAGCTGGAGGCCGGGAAGATCGTGATTGTGGCGGGGTTCCAGGGGGTGGACCGTGAGGGCGACATCACCACACTGGGGCGGGGCGGCAGCGATACCACCGCGGTGGCGCTGGCCGCGGCCTTTGATGCCTGCGGGTGCCGCATCTGTACCGATGTGGATGGTGTGTACGACCGCGACCCGCGGGAATTCCCCCAAAGCCGCCGGTATGAGCGCATCCCCTATGATGAGATGCTGGAAATGGCGGAGGGCGGCGCCAAGGTGCTGCATCCGCGCAGCGTTTTTCTGGCCCGGAAGTACCGGGTGCCGCTGAAGGTGCTGCGCACCGGCGCCGAGACCCCCTGCACGGTGGTGGGGCTGGAGGAACGGCAGCATCACTCCCTGGCGGCCGATACCACCTTCCTTTACCGGTAGGCTGACGGGGGGTGGGGCGGCAGGGGTTGTTGGCATAGGGAAGGTTGGCGCGGGGGGAGGGGCCGCAGGCCAAACCGCCCGGAGGGCGGTTTCAGCGGGCTCCGCCCGCTGGCCCCGGTGAAGCCGGGGCGGCCTGCGGTCCCAACCTGGTCCTGCACCAAGCCCTCCCTTGACAAATCCCCTGCCGCTCCCGTACAATGGCAGCAGAAACTGTTGCCCCGTGCGGGGAGGAGGGGGGTCATTTGATGCGATTTTGGGATTACCTGCGGTACCGGCGGCGGATGCTGCTGGCGGCAGCGGTCTGCTGCGTGATATTTGCGGCAAGCTTTGCGCTGTACCGGCTGCCGCTGCGGGCGGTGCTGTACCCGGTGGGACTGTGTCTGCTGGTGGGACTGGGCTTTGCCGTGTGGGATTACCGCCGGACCCTAAAGCGGCACCGGGCACTGACCGGCTGTGGGGATCTGACCGCGGAGCTGCTGCGGGAGCTGCCCCCGCCGGAAAGCCTGGCAGAGGAGGATTACCGGGCGCAGCTGCTGCGCCTGCGGCAGCTGTGCACTGAACTGCAAAGCGCGGCCGACAACCGCTACCGGGATGCCATCGAGTACTACACCACCTGGGCGCACCAGATCAAGACCCCGATCGCTTCGATGCGGTTGGCGCTGCAGGGGGAGGATACCGCCCTTTTCCGGCGGCTATTGAGTGATCTTTCCCGCACCGAGCAGTATGTGGAGATGGTGATGGCCTTCCTGCGGCTGGAGGACGCTCCCGGGGACTATGTGTTCCGGGAGGTCGCGCTGGATGAGGTGCTGCGGCAGGCGCTGCGCCGTTTCTCGGCGGAATTTATAGACCGGCGGCTGCGGCTGGACTATACCCCTACGGGGCTTACTGTGCTTACCGATGAAAAGTGGCTGTGCTTTGTGCTGGAGCAGCTGCTTTCCAATGCCCTGAAATACACCCGGGAGGGGAGTATCACGGTGGAACTGGCCGGGGAGCGGGTTCTGGCGATCCGGGATACCGGCATCGGCATTGCGCCGGAGGACCTGCCGCGAATTTTTGAAAAGGGGTATACCGGGCAGAACGGCCGGGCGGACAAGCGGGCCAGCGGGCTGGGGCTGTACCTGTGCAGCCGCATCTGCCGCAACCTGGGGATAGGGCTGACGGTGAAAAGCACCTCCGGTGCGGGGACCACCCTGTTGCTGGATTTTACGCAGTACCCCCTGCGGGTGGAATGAAAGGGACAAGCCCCGGGGAGGGGAGAGCGGCCCGCAGGGCCGGCCGCCGCAGGCGGCCGTAGGGCGGCGAAGCCGCCCAAATCCGCCCAAATCCGCCCCGGAGGGGCGGGCTGCCCTGCGGGCCGAAGCCTGCCCTCTGCAGGGAGCTGGCCGAGGAAAGCGTGGGGTGCCGAAAGCCTTACAAAAATGTAAGATTTGGGGCGGGAAATGTAAGCCATATCGATGGCAAGGCAGGCCCCGCCCCTGTTACAATAGCAGCAGTAAGGCCCGGTCCCATTCATCGATGGGACCGGGCACCAATGCAAGGAGGCTGCTTAGTTTATGAGTATCTTGGAAGTAAAGGGTCTGCGCAAGGTCTACACCACCCGCTTTGGCGGGAACCGGGTGGAGGCGCTGCGCAATGTCAGTTTTAGTGTGGAGCAGGGCGAATATGTGGCCGTGATGGGAGAAAGCGGCAGCGGCAAGACCACGCTGCTGAATATCCTGGCGGCACTGGATAAGCCCACCGCCGGCAGCGTGGTGCTGGACGGTCGGGAGCTTTCCAAGGTGGGCGATGCCGATGCCGCCGCCTTCCGGCGGGATAATCTGGGATTTGTGTTCCAGGAGTTTAACCTGCTGGATACCTTCTCACTGGAGGACAACATAGCGCTGCCGCTGGTGCTGGCGGGCAAGGGCTACCGGGAGATCAACGAAAGGCTGATGCCCGTTGCCCGGCGGCTGGGGATCGCCGAGCTGCTGAAAAAGTATCCCTATGAGGTCTCCGGCGGGCAGAAGCAGCGGGCGGCGGTGGCCCGCGCCATCATCACCCGGCCCAGCCTGCTTTTAGCGGATGAGCCGACCGGCGCCCTGGATTCCCGCTCCAGCGATGAGCTGCTGCGGCTCTTCGGGGAGCTGAACCGCGGCGGGCAGACCATCGTGATGGTCACCCACTCGGTGCGGGCGGCCAGTACCGCCGGGCGGGTGCTGTTCATCAAGGATGGCGAGGTATTCCACCAGCTGTACCGCGGCGGCCGTACCGAAGAACAGTTCTACCAGGAGATAAGCGGTACCCTGACCCTGCTGGCGACGGGAGGGATGGAGCAATGAAATTCGGGCTGTATCCCCGGCTGGCGCTGGCCGGTATCCGCAAAAATAAGCGGCTTTATGTGCCGTACCTGCTTACCTGCACCGGCATGGTGATGATGTACTATATCATCGTCTTTCTGCAGGGCAACAATATGCTGCGGGGCATGAGCGGCGGTACAACTGCCGCGGTAATTCTGGGGCTGGGCAGCTGGGTGGTGGCGATCTTCGCCTGTGTTTTTCTGTTTTACACCCATTCTTTTTTGCTGCGCCGCCGCAAAAAGGAGTTTGGCCTGTATAACATCCTGGGCATGGGCCGCCGTCATCTGGTGCGTATCGAAATATGGGAAACGCTTTTTGTGGCCATCGGTACCACGGCGGCAGGGATCCTGTGCGGCATTGCCTTTTCCAAGCTGGCGGAACTGGGCCTGGTGAACCTGATGCGCGGAAGCATTACCTACACCTTTTCGGTAAGCGCCAGCGCCATCGCGATGTCACTGGTCATTTTTGGCGTTATTCACCTGCTGCTTTTGCTGCGGGCCGCCGTGGCGGTAGGGCGCACCTCGGCCATCAGCCTGCTGCAAAGTGAAGCCGCCGGCGAAAAGCCGCCGCGCGCCAACTGGTTCCTGGGGCTGCTGGGCTTTGTAATGCTGGGCGCCGCCTACTACATGGCGGTCACCATCCGGGAGCCGCTGATGGCGCTTTCGCTGTTCTTTGTGGCGGTCATTCTGGTGATCCTGGCCACCTACCTCATTATGATCTCCGGCAGCGTGCTGCTGTGCCGCCGCCTGCAGAAGAATACCAATTACTACTACGATCCCCATCATTTTGTATCGGTATCCTCCATGGCCTACCGCATGAAGCGCAACGGCGCAGGGCTGGCCTCGGTGTGTATCCTGGCTACCATGGTGCTGGTGATGATCTCCTCCACCACCAGCCTGTATTTCGGGACGGAAGGTTCCTTGATGGCCCGCTACCCCTGGGAGCTGATGGTGGAATACCGCTTTGAGAGCGTGGAGGACCTTGCCCCGCAGAATGTCAGCGAGCTTCGCGGTGAGATCGATACCATTCTGGAGGAGCAAAGCTGCACGCCGCAGAATGTTTCGGAATGGCGCGCGCTGGCCATCAGCGGCTATCTGAAGGGCAGCCGCGGTGATTTTGCCCGTGCGGACGAAAGCGGCGGTTTCTATACGCCCAAGGGCGAAATCTGCAATTTCTACTTTATCTCGCAGGAGGACTACAATGCCCGGACCGGCGAAACCGTGGCGCTGCAGCCGGGCGAGGCGCTGGTCTATGATTCCCGGGGCACCGGCTATTCCCACAGCGAGCTGGATCTCGGCTACGGGCTGCATTATGACATCGTGGGGCAGGCGCTCCCATGGAAATGCGGCAGCATCGCCATGGATATTGCCCCCACACTGGTGCTGGTCGTTCCGGACCTGACCGAAGCCGAGCATGGCCTGGCGGCGCTGGGGCAGTATCCCGCGTGCCGGTGGAACTACGGCTTTGATACGGGGCTGCCCGCCGAAAAGCAGGCGGAGATCAGCAACAGCCTGTACGATGCCAACATCAGGATGCATGATGACTATACCGAAGCCCATGGCATCCGCACCCGTACCATTGAGTGCCGCACCATGAATGAAGCGGATTTCCTGGGCACCTACGGCGGGCTGTTCTGCCTGGGTATTATCCTCAGCGTGGAGTTCCTCTTTGCCGCTGTACTTATTATCTACTATAAGCAGATCTCGGAGGGGTACGAGGATCAATCCCGCTTTGGCATTATGCAGAAGGTGGGGATGACCAAGACCGAGATCCGGCGGAGCATCAACAGCCAGCTGCTTACGGTCTTTTATCTGCCGCTGGTGATGGCCGGACTGCACCTGGCCTTTGCCTTCCCCATGATCCGCCGCCTGCTGCTCCTCTTTAACCTGAACAATGTGGGGCTTTTCGCTCTCGCCACTGTCATCAGCTTTGCGGCGTTCGGGGTGCTGTATGCCCTTATCTACCGCATTACCGGCAATGTGTATTACCGCATCGTCAGCGATATCCACGACCGGGAATGATCACCAATTTACCGCCCAAAACTTTTTGCACTTTTTTCTTGCAATTTGCCGGGCGTTGTGGTAAACTGTTTCAGTACGGTTCAGCCAATGCAAGCTAACATTGGCGCCAGGAATTCGAAAGAGGTGAAATCGCATGAAAAAAGGCATCCATCCCAAGTATGGCCCTGCTGTGATTCGCTGCGCCTGCGGTAATACGCTGGAGACCATCTCCACCGTCCCCGAGATCCGCGTAGAAATCTGCTCCAAGTGCCATCCCTTCTTTACCGGCAAGCAGAAGCTGGTAGATACCGGCGGCCGCGTTGATCGTTTCAACAAGCGCTTCAATCTGGGCAAATAATCTGCAAAAGTATAAGGCGGTGCCGCACGGTGCCGCCTTATTTTTGCTCCCCTGCGTTTTTCCCTTTTGGAAAAAGGAAGAAAATCTTTTTAACAGGCTCCCCTGTGTAAGGGGTGTGGCACCGCACCAACTCATAGCCTCCCTTGTGTAAAGGGAGGTGGCGAATGAAATGAGCCGGAGGGATTGCCGGCAGAAACCATGTCTTAGTTTCATCTCGCCTGTCGGCGGGGGGTACTTTTCTATGAAGAAAAGTAGTAAAAGAATTTTGGGGCCGAATTTGTAGGCGCCTAACGGCGGGGTGGAGATTTTGCAGGGTGCAAGGCCGGTACGCCTACCCGGCGGGGGCCTACTTTTGTTCGTGCAAAAGTAGGCAAAACACG
>URGQ01000068.1 GCA_900547385.1 uncultured Oscillospiraceae bacterium
GGCGGAGCCGAAACGGCATGCGGCCCGGATCCTGCCCCCTGTGCAAGCCTGAATAGAACAGCGGGCCACCCGGGTCCCGCCCCGACCGGGCCCCATCCCATCCCGCCAAGGAGGAACCATGAAGCCATCCCTTTCTGCGTCCGCCCTCAAGTATCTGGCGCTGTTCACCATGCTGCTGGACCATATGGCCTACTACCTGTACCTGCCGGAGCCGCTGCGCTGGGTGGGGAGACTGGCCGCACCCATCTTCCTCTTTTTTGTGGTGGAGGGCTTTGGCCGGACGAGAAATTATAAAAAATACCTGCTGCGGGTCTATGCGGTGGCGGCGGGCATGGGGATCACCAATGCCCTGCTGCGGCAATATGCCGGGGGTCTGCGGCCGGATGGCATCACCCCTACCAATGGCATCTGTGCTACCTTCTTTTTGCTGCTGGTGATCCTGCAGGGGCTAAAGCGGATGGAACAGCGCCGCTGGGATGGGATCCTGCTGGTGGCAGGGCCGTTTGTGCTGCCGCTGCTGCTGGAAGCGGTGCTCCCCACCGCAGCAGCCAGCCTGCTGACCACTACATTGCTGCCCAGCCCCTATACCTGCGAGGGCGGCATCGAATTTTTGATGATCGGGGTACTGCTGTATTTCTTCCGGCGGGAAAGAAGCATGCAGCTGACCGCCTATGTGGTGTCCAGCCTGGTGCTGTACCTTACCCCCATCCTGCTGCTGAACGGTTCGCCGGTAATGCTGCTGTTCACCTATTACCAGTGGATGATGGCTTTTGCAGCTATCCCGTTGGCCATATATAATGGAGAGCGGGGGAACGCACCCCGGTGGCTGTTCTACTGGTTCTACCCGGCGCATGTGTACCTGCTGTGGGCGCTGGGGGCCCTGCTGCTGAGGGGATGACCTGGTAGAGACGGAGAGCGCGGGCCGCAGGCCCGGCGGCGGAGCCGCCGAAGCGGGCAAAGCCCGCTTGCCCGCCCTTTGGGCGGGCGCCTGCGGCCCGATCCTGCCTCCAGCGCAAACCGGAAAATCCCGCCAAAACTAAATCAACCCCCTCCCCCTGCGCGGGGGAGGGAGAAACTATCGCGCTAATTGTCAACCAAATAAATATTTTAGTTGACAATTAGCTCTCGCCGTGCTATCCTTACCTTGTTATAAAAATCATTCCCCCCCCCCGGAGGTCGCCGATGTCTACCAAAACCCAGTCCCGCACCGCTTCCCGCTTTTCCGCCAAAACGCTGACCATGTGCGCCATTTTTACCGCGCTGGTTGCCGTTTGCAGCCAGATCACTATTCCGCTGCCGCTTATCCCCATTAACCTGGCGCTTTTCGCCGTCTACCTGGCCGGTGCGTTGCTGGGCCCGTGGCGCGGTGCGCTCAGCCTGCTGGTCTACCTGCTGCTGGCTGCGGTGGGGGTTCCGGTCATGGCGGGATTCCGCGGGGGCCTGGGCAACCTCGTTGGCAATACCGGCGGTTATGTCGTCGGCTATATCTTCGCCGCTTTCTTCACCGGCCTGCTGGTGGAAAAATGGGGCGCGCGTTTTTGGCAGATGTGCGTAGCGATGGTGCTGGGCTGCGCGGTGTGCTATTTCTTCGGTACCCTGTGGTATTCCATCCTTTCCGGTACGCCGTTTTTCGCCAGCTTTTCTGCCTGTGTGGTGCCGTTCCTGCCCTGCGATGTGGTAAAGATTCTGCTGGCAGCGCTGCTGGCCAGCCGCCTGCGTCCCGCCCTGAAGCGGCAGGGATTGCTGTAAAGGAAAACGGTTTATCTGCTTCTTCTCCGCAAATTTTTCTTTGACCTCGCTTGGGGCGCCCGCAGGGTAGCCCGCCTGCGGCGGGCTCGGCAGCGACTGCGTCGCCGCCAGTTCCGGCTACGCCGGAACGCCCTGCGGGCGCCCCTCCCTTTCGCCAGATTTCCCCCTCCGGTGCCGCCCATAGGGCGGCGCCCTTTTCTTTTTCCACCAAATCTGCTATAATGACCCCATTCCCCTCAAGAACGGAGATTCGCCATGGAGCTTTTGTCCCTATCCCAAGCCGTCGCACAGCAACTTGACCGACTGGATTTTTCCGCCCTGTACCCTGGATACCACCGCTTCCCATTCGCCCTGTACAATGAAGAACGGGTCTGCCTGGAGGGGCAGCTTTTCCCGTGGGACGACCGCTTCCTCGGCAATACCTCCATCGAATACGAGGGACAGCGCATCGCCATCTGGAGCGTCGCGCTTGACCCCCTGCCGCCCGTCAGCCTTGCCGCCAGCATGGCGCACGAGATGTTCCACTGCTTCCAGTTCGAACAGGGGGAGCACCGCTTCCCTGATGATCTGCGCCTTTTGAATGCGCCGACGGAGCAGGATTTTTACCAGCTGAAGCTGGCGGAAAACTGCGCCCTTGCCATCGCTTGCCGCACCGGTGATGCCGCCGAATTCCGGCGCTTTGCCGCCCTGCGGAATGAGCGTGCCGCGCATTTCCCCCAAATTGCCGCAGAGGAGTGGAAAGCCGAGACGATAGAGGGCATGGCGGAAACGGTGTGCCTGCGCGCCCTGCGGGTGCTGGATCCCGCACAGTATGCCGAAGCACTGGCGTGTTACCTTGCAAAGCTGGAAAACGAGCTGCCGCTTCTCTTTGACGCGCGGCGGCTGTGCTACTACACCGGCACGGTGCTGTGCCTTACGCTGGAGCGGCTGGGGCTGCCGTTTTACAATGACTTTACCGGCACCACCCTGTACGAACAGAACCGCCCGACCGATGCCCTCTGTTTTGAAGCTCCGGAGGTCCCGGCGCTGGCGGCCCTTTTTGCCGAGCACCTCAAAGAACAGCAGACCACCCTGGCAGCCCACCGGCAGGCTCGCCCATTCCACCCCTGCGAAGCCGCGATCTGCGGCTACGATCCCATGAATATGTTCCGGCTGGATCAGTGGCTTTACTGCAGCCATTTTCTCTTTATCCGGCAGGATGGTGCTGCCCAGCAGCTCCATGGCCCCGTATTGGCGCAGCTCGCCCCCGGCAGCGATTACCGCATCATCGGCTATTACTGATTCGCCTTTATTTTAATAAAAAGGCCCCGCAGGTTTTCCTGCAGGGGTCATTTTTATGGGGAAACGCCATTACAGCGCTGCTAGGCCCGCCTTCCACTCGGCCATGGGCACTTTATTTTTCCCGCTTACATTTACACCCCGCAGCAGAATGATCCATCGTGCCATACCCGGTCACTCCTTTTTCGCCATCGGTTTTTTTGGTTTTGGGGCGGGCAGCTCCGGCTCCATGGCCACCAGCAGTTCTCGCAGGAAAGCCCCATCATCCACTTCCTCCACCAGCAGCATCGGTTTGGCGTCGGGGTAGGGCGGCTCCTGCGGGGCATCGGGCAGCAGTGCCAGCGCGGCCGGGACCGGCTTGACCAGCAGACGGTCATCGCACAGCTCGGCGGCGATCTTCCCCTGGTAGTAGATGATATACTCGCCCATCATCTGCCGGGTGGTGATCCCCTCCAGCGGGGCCAGCTGCTCCATAATGTAGCTCAGATATTCCTTACTGCTTGGCATGGGGTTTCCTCCTCTGGGTCGGTTTGGCTTTAGTATAGCACAGCCGAGGGACTCTGTACAGGGCCCCATCTCTCACCCTTACCCTGCACAAGCCAAACCCCCTGCAGAATTCTGCAGGGGGTCTTTTTGCGGAGGGATATTTACTTTTTGCGCTTCGGCAGTTCCGCCGGTCAGGCTGCCCTTACAGGCGCCCGAGCACCAGCAGGACGAGCAGCAGAATGGCCGCCATAACGCCCAGGATCTTCAGCGCCAGCAGGTCGCCGTAGGTCATGGGCAGGGTTGATTTCCCTATCCTGACCTTCTCCCCGTAATGTTCTTTCTTTTTCAGCCCTTTTTGAAAATCCCTGTTTGCCCACGCCCGGAATTTCTCGGATTTTTTGGTTAAAACCAAAAATGCCGTTCCCGGGATGATTTGGATCGCGGCCAAAATCCACATCCACAGGCATTCGTTGAGCGGGGTTTTGCACAAAATCGGGATCAATGAGAGCAGCCCCCACGCCACGCCGCAGCCGATGAAAATCTTCCCGGCCAAGCGGTATGCGCAAACGCCGCTGTCCTGCGCCCAAAGGGCGTCTGTCGCCGCCCTGCTTGCCCGGCGGGCGGCCTCCTGTCCGAATTGGTCGGATAATCTGCTCATGCTCTGCTTCCTTTCCCGCCGTTACCCGTTATGCCCCAAGGCGGCAGTGTCCAGCGCCGGCTGCGCCGTCAAAAACGGGGTCAGCTCCCGCAGGATGGCGTTGCTGCCGCCGGGACAGTCGCTCTCGATATTGAGCGGCATTAGGGGGTCGTGCAGGCTCATCCGCAGCAGGAACCAGCCCTTTACCGCCGGGACGGAATACCGCAGGCCCTCGTAGTTGTGGGGCGCGGGCACCCAGCCCGGCTGGCTGGTGGCATACCGCTCCAGCGCGGCCAGTACCGCCGCCCCCGCCGCCTTAAAGTCCTCCGGCAGCAGGCGGAAGCGCAGCTCGCGCGCCTCCAGCGGCTCCCGCATTCCCTCCAGCAGGTCAGCCAGGGTACGGCCCTGCCGCCGCAGCTGGGCATAGCGAATGACGATCTTGGTGGCAAGGTAGGCCCCGTCATCCAGAAAATAATTTTCCTTCAGGGCGCCGTGGCCGCTGGTTTCCATCGCCAAAAGACAGGTCTCTTCGGCCTCATTCAGGCGGATCGCCTCATTGATGACATTTTTGTAGCCCCGCTTAAAGCGGTGATGGCGGCAGCCCAGCTTTTTCTCAATGAAATCCGCCAGCTGGTCGCTGGTGACGGAATCGGTGACAATGGTACTGCCCGGGGCCTGCTCCGCCGCGATGGCCGCCGCCAGCGCGATCAGCCGGTTGCGGCCCAGCTCGGTGCCATCGGCTTCCACCGCGCCCGCCCGGTCTACATCGGTATCAAAGATAAGCCCCAGGTCACAGCCGCCCGCCAGTACCGCCCGGCGGAGGCTCTCCATCGCTTCCTTGTTTTCGGGGTTCGGCACATGGTTGGGGAAGCTGCCGTCCGGCTCCAGGTACACGCTCGCGGAAATATCCGCGCCCAGCGGCGCCAGCACCCGCGTGGCATAGAAGCCGCCCGCGCCGTTGCCGGCATCCACCGCTATTTTCAGTCCAGCCAGCGGCCGCTCGCCGCTATTCACCCCGGTGATGATGCGTTGCCGCAGCATGGCGGTATAGGGGGTCAAGATATCAAAAGAGGTGAGCCGCCCATGCAGCCGGGCCGCTTCTGGGCCCGCCTCCGCCCGGCGCAGCAGCTCCTTAATATCGGCGGATTCCAGCCCGCCCTCCCTGGTAAAGAACTTCAGTCCGTTGCGGTTCTGCGGCAGGTGGCTCGCGGTGATCATCACCGCCCCGTCAAAATCGCAGCCCGGCAGCACCGTCGCCATAAACATAGCCGGGGTGCTGGCCATGCCGCAATCGGCCGCCACGGCCCCCATGGCCACCAGTCCGGTCAGTACGGCCCGCTGCAGGCTGGGCCCGGAAAGACGGCTATCTCGTCCCACGGCGATCCGCAGCTCCTCCGCCGGTTTACCACAGCGCTCCACCAGCCATGCGGCAAAGGCCCGGCCGATCTGTCCGGCGGCTTCCTCGGTCAGGTTTACCGGCTCCGCCGCTACCAGCGGCAGCGCCACCCCCCGGATATCACTTCCGTTTTGCAGCTTACTGTACTCTACCATAGTCATTATCTCCTTTTTTGCGTCCCACTCATACTTCATACAGGGGGATAACTCTGCTCCTGCTTTTTGGTGGGTTAAAAATCCGAGCACCCATCTAGGATGGTTCCAGCTGAGGGCTTTCATATAGCTCCAGCGCTGTCTCATAACTGGTTAAAAATCCAGGCCCCGGTCTGGGATAGCCCCTGCAAGGGGCAGGGTCCGGGG
>URGQ01000069.1 GCA_900547385.1 uncultured Oscillospiraceae bacterium
CGGCGGCGCCGGAGTTTATGCAGGGGCCGGCAAAAGTCCCCCAAAGCCGGATGGCTTTGGGGGATGGGGGTGTGGGCCGCGTAGGGGCTAGCAAAGGGGCAGTGACGGCGCCCGCAGGGCAAGCCGTCCTCTGTGGAGGACGGCTATGGGCGGCCGAAGGCCGCCACGGCGGCGGTGCCGCCGGCCCTGCGGGCGCGGCCCGGTTCCTGCTGCGGTTCAGTGGCCGCGCTCGGGGGCGGGATCTTCCTCCCGGAAGAGGAGAGAGATGCACCAGATGCCGGCCAGCGCCACCAAAGTGTAGATGATGCGGGCCACAATGCTGCCCTGCCCGCCGCAGATCCAGGCGACGGTATCAAAGCGGAAGAGGCCGATGCCGCCCCAATTGAGGGCGCCGATGATGACCAGCGCCAGAGAGATCTTATCCATGATCATGGGGAATAAAACTCCTTTCTTTGGCTCCGGATGGAGCATTTGGCAGTAGTTTGCCCGGCCGTGGGGCGGATTATGCAGCGGGGGCTGGTAATTGCGGCGGCGGGGTGCTATGATATAGGACGAAACGCAAAGAGGGAGGGACCGGCGTGATTTTTGATAGCCATACGCACAGCCGCTTTTCGGCGGATAGCAAGGCGGAGCCGAGGGACATGATGGAAGCGGCGCTGAAGAAGGGACTGGCGGGCCTGTGCGTGACCGACCATTACGACTGCGATGAGATCCCAGCCTTTTGCACGCTGGAAAACCTGCGGGGTGCCAAGGCAGCGCTGGAACCGCTGCGGCAGGAATATGCCGGCCGGCTGGAGGTGCTGCGGGGCGTGGAGCTGGCGCAGGGGGTGATGTGCCCCAACGAGGCACGGGAGGCGCTGGCACTGACCGACTATGATTATGTGCTGGGGAGCGTGCACGCCGGGCGCTGGCGGGAGGACTACTACTGGATGGACTACCGGGACCCGCCCCACCCGCTGCCGGTGCTGATACGGGAATACTTTGAGAACTGCCTGGCGGTGGCCCGCTGGGACCAGGTGGACGCTCTGGCCCATCTGGGATACCTCAAGCGGTATGCGATCCGGGATGGGGTGACGCTGGACTATACCCCCTATGATGACCTGATCGATGAAATTCTGCGCACGCTGATCGCGACCGGCAAGGCGCTGGAGGTAAATACCTCTGGCTTCCGCTATGGGCTGCCGGAGTGGATCCCTGGGATTGAGATCTGGCGGCGGTACCGGGCGATGGGCGGTGAGCTGGTGACCATCGGCAGCGACGCCCACCGACCGGAGGACATTGGCGCGGGACACCGCGAGGCGCAGCGGATGCTGCGGGAGCTGGGCTTTACCCGGTTCTTCTATTTCCGCGCGAGGAAACCGGTGGCGGTGGAGCTGTAAGCGGAGGCGTGTGAGAAAGGCGGGAAAAAGATATTTATTTCAGGGCAAGATTGGGGGGCGCCTAAAGGCGTCGCGAAGATTTTGCAGGGTGCAAAGCCTGTACGGCCCGCCGCCGGGGCGTTCCTTTTGTGCGTACAAAAGGAATCAAAATACGGTCAAGGGGGACCGGGCTTCCCCCTTGACAAACCCCTTTGAAGCTTAGCTGTGCTGGATACGGATTTAGATTTTTTTGGGGCGAAAAATCCAAATCTGTACTGCGCACAGATGCGCTCCAAAGGTAGCCGCGGGCGCATCTGCCCTATCCCCCACCCCCTTTCCCGATGCGGGAAAGGGGCCCGGATGGGCGGGAAAGATTAGAACAGCAGTCTATCGCTCGGAATGAAATAGGGCTTACAGAGAGCCAAGCCGCTGACCCATGGTTATGGTTAGCGGGGCTATCGGTCTGCACAGAATAGGAGGGCGTTCCCCTCCCCCGAAGCGGGGGAGGTTGGGAGGGGGCAAATGCGCCTGCGGCACCTTATAAGCACCGTTTAGCCCACGCTCCGGGACGGCGCAGCCGTTCCGGGCGGGCGTTCCGGTGCGTCGGGGTCTTGGGGTTTACCCCAAGTCGCTTTTGAATTGGGGCCCCCGCAAGGTCGTAAGACCTTGTGGGGAGAGGAGGGCGCACCGCAGCGGGGAGGGCTGCCCGAACCAAGGCGTAGGGTCAGCTCGACTTAAGCGGAGGTTGCGCCCGACGAGGCGATCCAAAAGTGCCACCCCGGCGGTAGCCGTACAGATTATGCCTTTGCGAAAACCCGCACCCACTATATCCAACCATAAAAACCCCGCCCGAAGCTTTTGTGGCCCCGGGCGGTAAACTTGATGCTTGTTTTATTGTTTTAGGATATCCCTTTAGTAGTACAGCGTCCCGTTGCCCCACTCCAGCACATAAATATCCACCGTGCGCAGGCTGTTCAGAGCGCTTTCCCGGTAGGTCTCATAGAACAGGTCTACATCCACCCCCACCTCGCCGGAAATAAAGCCGCCGGTATCGCTGGCAAGAGCATAGCCGTAAACAAAGCTGCCATCGCTGCTGCGGATATACAGCTTGGTGCCGTAGGGATACTCATTGGGATCAACGGCAATGGTGCCGTAATAGCAGTATCCGCCGCTGCTGCCGTAGCTGTTCTCCCCGGCGGAATAGCCGGTCGCCTTTTGGCCGGTTTTTACCTTCTCATAGCTCACCGGGATGCCATTGGCGTCCAGCGGGTATTGGTCGCTCCAGTCCAGCCGGGAGATCGCCGCGCCTCGCTGGCCTTCTATCACCAGGGCGCTGCGGGGGGCCGTCACCTCCTTGGTGCTCACCAATTCCCGAGAAATCAGGGTGTCCCCGCTCCACAGCTCCTCGTAGGTGTTTTCGGCCAGTCCGTTGGTCCCTTCGGTAATCAACATACTGCGGCCATTGCGCAGCAGGCTGCTGGATTTATAGACGGTGTCGCAGGGGATCGCCACCTGCTCCTTTACTACCTTCTTTTCCACCCGCCGCACGGTAATGACATCACCATCCTCCAGCAGGGCGGAAAGTTCCTTATCGCAATAGTCGTTTTCCCCCAGCGTGATGCTGTTCTGCTCCAGCAGCTCCGCTACGGTGCCGCCGGTCACGGTGCAGGGGGTCTCGCGGCCATCGGCCACCAGTGTAACCGAAACCCCGCGGCTGATGCTGACCCGGCTGTAAACCAGGGCGGTCTCCCGGGTGGTAACGGTATCATTTTCCTTCAGTGTGATTCCGGCACGGGAAAGCGCCTGCTCGGTGGGATCGCTGCGCAGCGCCAGGGTCACACCGGTCTCCGCCCCGTCGGCAATGTAAAGAATCTTGACATTTTCGGCCACAGCCCACAGCGACAAACCAACCGCCACTGCCAGCCCCGCTGCGGTAAATGTCCGACCCCGCAGCAGTTTCCCGGCGCGATGGAACCATGCGCCGAGCTTAAATTTACTCATCAAATTTCTCCTTTGGATCAAGTTCGGGTTGCATTATACATGGTTTTCGCCACTTTGTCAAATCCCGTATCGTTTTCTTGTGGAAAGCTAACAAATTATCGGGCTTCTACAGAGGGCCAGCGGCCCGCAGGGCAAGCCGTCCTGCGGACGGCTTTGGCGGGGCTCCGCCCCGCCTACGGCGGCGGAGCCGCCGGCCCTGCGGGCCCGCCCTCCGCCAGCTTTCCTCCGGCCGCTCATCCCCGGCTTCCGCCCGGCTCCCTGCCCGCTCTCTCAGCTCCCCTCAGCAGCTTTTAGGGCCCAGCGGCGGAGCGTTTCGGCTGCGCCGAAACCCGCAAGCTGCGCTTGCGGCACCCGCCCCAGGCGGGCGGCTCCGCCGCCCCCGCCAGCTCTCCCCTCAGCACTGGTCCTTGGAGCGGAAAATCAGCGCCGCCAGCACCGAGAAGAGGATGGCCGCCGCAATACCGGCCGCCCCCTTTTGCAGTCCGCCCACCAGCGCTCCCAGCAGGCCCTGCTCGGCCACCGCTTCCTTCACCCCGCGGGCCAGCAGACTGCCAAAGCCGGTCAGCGGCACCGTTGCCCCTGCCCCGGCAAAATCGATTAGGGGCTGGTACCAACCCAGCGCCCCCAGCAGCACCCCGGCCACCACATAGCCGGAAAGGATCCGAGCCGGGGTCAGCTTGGTGCGGTCAATGAGCACCTGCCCGATAAGGCAGAACGCCCCGCCCACCAGAAATGCGTATAAATACGGCAAAATAGCTTGCATTGTTCTTGTCCTCCTTTGGCGGAACTTTAAGATAACGGTTCTCCGGCCGCCGTCAGGTGCAGCAGGTGCGCCACCCCCGGGATGGATTCCCCCTGCTGGCACGCCGTGGGGGACATCAGCGCCCCGGTGGCCATAAACAGAATATTTTTGTACTCTCCGCGCTGCATGGCCGGCAAAAAATGAGCGCACATTACCGCGGCACTGCATCCGCACCCGGAGGCCCCGGCATCCACCTTTTGGCCCTTCCGGTCGTACAGCATCAGCCCGCAGTCGGTATAGCGCGGCCGCAGGTCGCAGCCCTCTTCCGCCGCCAGCCGCACCAGCAGGTCGCTGCCCACCTGCGCCAGGTCCCCGGTGATGATCTTATCATAGTCAGCGGGGCCGGTGCCGGTATCGGCAAAGTACTGCCGCAGGGTATCCCAGGCGGCGGGGGCCATGGCAGCCCCCATGTTATTCAGGTCGGTGACCCCCAGGTCCACCACCCGGCCAATGCAGACTTCCTCGATGTGAATGCTCCCCTGCTTTCCAACCAAAGCCGCCCCGGAGGCCGTAGCGGTGTGCTGGGCCGTCGGGGTCCTCACCCCGCCGTAATTGAGGGGAAAGCGGAACTGCCGCTCGCTGGAGCAGAAGTGGGAGGAGGTAACCGCCAGAGCCTTCTCCGCGGCGCCGCTTTCCACCAAAAGCGCCGCCAAAGTTAAACTTTCTGCCATGGTGCTGCACGCCCCGTACAGCCCTAAAAACGGTCTTTCCAGCTCCCGGACGGCATAAGCCGAGGCTATGCACTGGTTGAGGAGATCTCCTCCCAGCACCACATCCACCTGCTCCGGGGCCGTCTGCCCCTTTTGCAGCGCCAATTCCATGGCCAGCTGCTGCATTTTGGTTTCGGCCTTTTCCCAGCTCTTTTCGCCAAAGCTGCTGTCCTCCACCGTCCGGTCAAATTCCGCGCCCAGCGGGCCCTCCTGCTCCAGGCGGCTGCCCACCGCCGCCACTGCCGCTATCGCGGATGCTCTCTCCAGCCGGATGGTCCCGGCACCCATTCGTCTTGCCATTGGTTTTCCTCCCATTTTCGCTTTTCTGCTCACCGCGAGCTTACCGGGCGGCCCTGCAGGGGCGCGCAGCGCCCCATAGCCGGCCCCCCTTTCGGGGGGGCGGGGCCGCCCGTATCCCGCGCCCGGCACCGGGTTTACCCCATACCGAAAATAACCAGCACCAGCCCGTAAAGCACGCTGGCCACTGTGCCATAAACAATAACCGGCCCGGCAATTACAAACAGCTTGGCGGCAAGGCCCAGCACCATCCCCTCGCTTTTGAACTCTATGGCGGGGGAGGACATGGCATTGGCAAAGCCGGTGATAGGTACCAAAGTACCGGCCCCGGCGTACTTGGCCAGCCGCTGGTACCAGCCCAATCCGGTCGTTAAAACCGAGAGAAAGATGAGGGTGACCGAGCACCAGGCCCCGGCTTCCTCCCGCCCCAGGCCAAAGCTGAGGTAGCACTGGGTAAGGGCCTGTCCCACCACACAGATGAGTCCGCCGACCACAAAAGCCATCGGCAGGCTGCGGCCGCTGCGGGTCGGGGGGGAGCTCTCCTTGAGCATCTTATCGTACTCCTTGGGGGTCATTGCCATAATCATCGCTCCTTTTCCGGCATTTGCGGATATTATGGGCAGAAATGGAGGATTTATCCGTGTATTCAATTTTCAAGGTACGGTGGGAGGCAGGTTCCCGCTTAAGGCAGACCCCCAAATTGCCCGATGAGGTCTG
>URGQ01000070.1 GCA_900547385.1 uncultured Oscillospiraceae bacterium
CCGGCGGGCGGAGTCCGCCGAAATCGTCCTTCGGACGATTTGGCCTGCGGCCGCCTTTCCCCTCACAAAAATCCCAAAAAGGCGCCCCTCCCACCGGGAAAGGCGCCCCATTTTTATTTATTCGGCTTACAGCCACTTTTTCCGGCGGAAATACCGTACCAGCAGCACCACCACCGCTACCGCCACTACGATGATGACCGGATAACCGTATTCCCAGCTCAGCTCCGGCATGTCAAAATTCATCCCGTACCACCCCACAATAAGGGAAAGCGGCAGGAAGATCGTTGTCACAATGGTCAACAGCTTCATCACCCGGTTCTGCAGGATATCCACCTGCGCCTGGTATTCCCCGCTGATCTGGGTAGCATATTCCCGCAGCATCTGCGTTTCGCTGCGCAGGGTGCCCACCCGCCGGGCAAAATATCCCACCCGGCGCTGGGCCCGATGCCCCAACAGCTCGGCGGCATCCTCCTGCATCGTCTCGGCAAAATCCCCCAGCTGAGCATAGAAGCGGTTTTCCCGGTTCAGCTCCCGCCGTATGGCACTCATTTTATGGATGAACTTATCGGTATCATCGGCCAACACCCCCTGCTCCAGGGTGGTCAGACGACTTTCCAGTCCCTGCAGCATCGGCAGGTCATTCTGGGTCAAGGCCGTCAGCAGCTCCGCCAGCAGCTCATCCGCCGTCAAGGCATGTCCTGTTGGCAGGGTCAGCTGCTTCAGACACTCGGCAGCATAGCCGTTGTGGTCCACCAGCAGCAGGCTCTCTCCCGCCAGCGCAAAGGCCAGCCGTCGCACGGACTGCGCGCCCCGTTGGGGCAGGCGCACCTCCCCCGCCAGGGCCCCCTGCCTGATGTGCAGCCAACAATACTGGTTTTCCCGCAGGTCCTCCGGGGGCTGCGGCGGGGTAAGGCCCTGCGGCAGCAGAGCGCCGGGCAGCTCTTCCGGGCACAGCACCGCCAGGATACTCTTTTCCTCCGGCGGCAGGCTCTCCAGCGGTTCCAGTGTTTCTCCTATTCGGTAATACTGCATCATTTCCCCTCCCGTGCCGTTTTTCTCAGTATATCACATTCCGCCCGGCCGGGCAAAAAGTTTTATCCCAGCTCCTTGCGGTAATAGCACACCCCGCACCGCCGGCCAAACTTGACCGCAATATCGTGCAGGTGTCCCTCCTTCACAAAGCCGTTCTTCTCGTGAAACCGGCAGGAAGCCGCGTTTTCATCGGTAATAATGGAGATAAGATTGGTGATTCCCATTTTGCGTCCTTCCGCCTCAATGGCCGCCAGCAGCGCCGCCCCCAGTCCCACGCCCCGCAGGTCAGGTGCCGTGTAGATGGAAAGATCGGCGGTATGGCGATAACCGCTGCGGGGATTAAAGTCACTGAGATAGGCAAAGCCCGCCACATTTCCGGCATCATCCCGCGCCACCAGGAACGGAAACCGTTCCGTCACGCCTGCTACCCGGGCCTCGTACTGATCCGCCGTCAGCTCCGTCTCCTCCAGCGAAAAGCTGGTGTTCTTCACATAGTAGTTGTAGATCTCCCGGCAGCCGGGAATATCCTTTTGCTCCAGCTTGGTGATGATCATTTGGGGGTCCTTCCTTTCCTGGGATCAGTCTCTGCCTTGCCCGGCCCTCCTCGGCCGTCTTCTGCAAGGTATGGGTCCGGGCCGCAGGCCGTTTCGGCTTCGCCGAAACACACGGGCTCCGCCCGTGTCGGCGGCTCCGCCGCCGGGCCTGCGGCCCGCCCTCTCCGCCCGGCCTGCGCCGCGCAGCCGCCGCAGTTCCGCGCCTTTTGCCCAAAATGAAAAACCAGGCAGGGCTGCGGCCTTCCTTGCCGCGCTCTCTGCCTGTTTTCCGTCTGCCGTGTGGTCTTTGGGGATCACCTAATAATAAAAAAAGCGCCTCGCCGGCGTCTTTTTTTATCTGGTGACCCGGACGGGAATCGAACCCGTGTTACAGCCGTGAAAGGGCCGTGTCTTAGCCGCTTGACCACCGGGCCATTATGGTAGCGGTAGGTGGACTTGAACCGCCGACACTTCGGGTATGAACCGAATGCTCTAGCCAACTGAGCTATACCGCCATATAAGCGCGATTATCACGCAAGGTTTATTATACTAAATGGAAAAAGGCTTGTCAACCCTCTTTTTCATCATTTTTTCACGCCCCGTGGGGCAAAAGCCCCATGAAAGCCCCCGTTTTATCCCACCCCTTTGATGAAAACAGAGAATTGCGCCAAAGCCGAGAGATTTCCTTGACCTTTTGGGGCGGATGCACTACAATAATAAAAATATCTGCCCGGCGCCAGGAGCCCGGCGGGCGCTCTCCGCTACGCCTCGGGCGCGCCGCCCTTTCGGGGACGGCACCCCTCGTCCGCTCCGCGCGCCCGCCGCCCTACGCCGTTTTCCGGCCGGGCACCCAGAACAGTACATTCAAAAAGCATAGCATAGAAGGGGGATCTTATTGATGCTGAATACCGATCACAATTCCAAATTTCTGCCGGAGGCACTCACCTTCGATGACATCCTAATGGTGCCGGCCCACAGCAATGTGCTGCCCGCCGATATCAATGTCCGCACCCGCCTGGCCGGGGATATCTACCTCAATACCCCGCTCATCAGCGCCGCCATGGATACCGTCACCGAAAGCCGCATGGCCATCGCCATGGCCCGAGAAGGCGGCCTCGGCGTCATCCATAAGAATATGCCCATCCGCCAGCAGGCCGATCAGGTCGATCGGGTCAAGCGCAGCGAAAACGGCGTCATAAATAATCCCTTTTTCCTCTCCCCGGAGCATCTCGTCAGCGATGCCGACCGGCTGATGGGCAAGTTCCACATCAGCGGCGTTCCCATCTGCGATGCCGACGGCAAGCTGGTGGGCATCATCACCAACCGCGACCTCAAGTTCATGTCCAGCTTCGATGTCCCCATCGGCGAGGTGATGACCAAGGAGCACCTCATCACCGCTCCCCAGGGCATCACCCTGGAGGAAGCCAAGGCCCTGCTGCTGCGCAGCAAGGTGGAAAAGCTGCCCATCGTGGATGAAAACTTCCACCTCACTGGCCTCGTCACCATCAAGGATATCGAAAAGGCCAAGAAGTACCCCAATGCCGCCCGCGACAGCCAGAACCGCCTGCTGGTCGCCGGCGCCATCGGCGTCAGTCACGATATGGAGGAGCGCGCCGCTGCCCTGGTGGAAGCCCAGGTCGATATCCTGGCGCTGGATAGTGCCCACGGCCACAGCGAGAATATCCTCAAGGCGGTTTCCCGCATCAAGAGTCTGTACCCCCATATCCCCCTCATCGCCGGCAATGTCGCCACCGCCGCCGGCACCGAAGCCCTCATTAAGGCGGGTGCCGACTGCGTCAAGGTTGGCATCGGGCCCGGTTCCATCTGCACCACCCGTGTGGTAGCCGGCGTGGGCGTCCCCCAGATCACCGCCGTGTATGAGGCTGCCTGCATCGCCGCCAAGTACGATATCCCCATCATCGCCGATGGCGGCATCAAGTATTCCGGCGATATCGTAAAGGCGCTGGCCGCCGGCGCCAATACCGTTATGCTGGGCAGCCTGCTGGCCGGCTGTGAGGAAGCCCCCGGTGAAAGCGAGATCTACCAGGGCCGCCAGTTCAAGAGCTACCGCGGCATGGGCTCCATTGCCGCCATGCAGAACGGCAGCAAGGACCGCTACTTCCAGGAGGGCAACAAAAAGCTGGTGCCGGAGGGCGTGGAAGGCCGTGTGCCTTACCGGGGCGCCCTGGCCGATAACATTTTCCAGCTGATGGGCGGCGTAAAGAGCGGCATGGGCTACACCGGCTGCGCCACCATTGCCGAGCTGCACGAAAAGGCCCAGTTTGTCCGCATTACCGGCGCCGGCCTGATCGAGAGCCATCCCCACGATATTTCCATCACCAAGGAATCCCCCAACTATTCCAGCCACAGCTAAAAAGAAACAGGCTATCCTCTCCCCCGCACGCCAAAAGCGGGGGGGATTTTTTGCCTTCTGCGGGACTATTATTTACCGAGAAAAATCCCCCGGACGGGAACGGGGAGCCATTCCTTCCGGGGGAAAATAAAGTTTAGAAAATCAGTCGTCTACATCAAAGGCTTCCAGGCCACGCTTGGCCTCCACCTTCACATCGCCATGGCGTACCATCAGCATGGTGAAGAACGCCAGCGCCACAAAAATGGCGGAATACAGGAACAGCACCGAGTAGCTCACATGCTTCAGCAGCCAGCCCGCCACAATGGGGGTGATGGTCTGGGCGGCCATGCTGGCAGTGTAGTAGTAGCCGGTAAATTTGCCGACATCGCTGCCCTTACACATTTCCACCACCATGGGCAGGCTGTTGACATTGATGGACGCCCACGCCACACCGACCAGCGCAAACAGGGCATACAGCGCCGGGTGGAAGGTATTATTGAACAGGGTGTAGACATAGCCGGAGCCAAAGCAGGCGGTAAGCAGCAGTACGCCGAACAGAATAGTGCGGCGGCGGCCCACCCGGCTGGCGGCAATGCCGACCGGGATGTAGGAGCAGATGGCGCCCGCAGTGGCGATGGTTAGGCAGAGGGTGGCATCACCCAGGGCCATGCCCCACATTTTATCGGCAAAGGTGGTAAACCAGGTCTCGATGGCATTATAGCCGATGAACCACAGGGCGATGGACGCCAGCAAAAAGCCCAGGCTGCGGCGGACGGCGGGGGGCAGCTTTTCGTTGCCGCTTTCATCCACCTCGGCCAGGTTCCATTCGGGATGCTCGGCCTCCAGCGCCATATTTTCTTCATGCAGCTTTTTCTCACGGATGGTGGCAAACAGCACGCCGACCGAAACCGCCATGATGCCCGCCACGATGGCAAAGAGCGGCAGGTAATTGACATGCTCCAGGCCGGCCACCCGGCTGGAGGAATACAGCACACTGGTGATGACCAGGTACAGGATGCCGCCCACGGCGCCCATTAGGTTGATGATGGCATTGGCGCGGCTGCGCAGGGGCTTGGGGGTGACATCGGGCATGAGGGCGACCGCCGGAGAGCGGTAGGTGCCCATGGCGATGAGCAGCAGGCCCAGTACCGCGATAAAGAGTACCAGCTTGGTGACGGAGGGGCTGGCGGCGTAGCTGTTATCCAGAATGGGCAGCAGCATCATAAGCAGGACGGCGCAGCCGGTACCGCACAGAATAAAGGGCATCCGGCGGCCCATGCGGCTGCGGCTTTTATCGCTGATGGCGCCGAAGAGCGGCAGCAGGAACAAAGCCAGAACATTATCCGCCGCCATAATAATACCGGAGTAGGTCTCATCCAGGTGGAAGGTATAGGTAAGGATCTTGGGGATCACGCTGTTATACATCTGCCAAAAGGCGCAGATGGAAAGGAACGCAAGCCCCACCAGGATGGTGCGCTTATTATTGAGCTTCAGGTTCATGGTCAACATCTCCTCGTGGTCAAGATGGGGTGCTGCCTTTATCATAGCGTAAAACGGGGAGATTTACAAGGCGAAATCTCTTTTTGCGCGCCATTCGTGCCCGGCGAGGGGCTGCTTTTCCCCCAAGAAAAGCAGATAAAAGATTTTTAGGCCAAGCTGGCGGTCGCCTAGCGGCGGGGCGCGGCCTTTTGCAAAGGCATAACCTGTACGCCTGCCCGGTGGGGGATAGTTTGCAGTCGCCTGTCGGCGTCGCGGAGGCTTTTGCAAAGGCATAGTTAGCACCGCTCGCCGCGGAGGCGTTCCTTTTACTCGTGTAAAAGGAACCAAAACACGGTCAAGGGGGACAGATTCCCCCTTGACAAACCCCTTTGACGCTTAGCTGTGCTGGATACGGATTTAGATT
>URGQ01000071.1 GCA_900547385.1 uncultured Oscillospiraceae bacterium
CGGGCGGCCTGCGGCCGAACCAGCCCCCTTGACAGAACCACATTTATGCAGTATAATAAAAACAAAACCAAAATATTTGTGCAAGATGCAATATTTTGTCGTGAATTAGGACACAAGATCGTCGGAACGGAATGGGCGGTCTTACATCATACATTAATCCAAAAATAAAAACAGAACCCAAATTTGAATTGGAGGTACACGAGTGACTGAAAAAAAGAATAATGTACCGGCTTCTGCCGAAGCACCCCGTAAAAAGAAGGACGGGGTCTTTGGGCAGTATTTCCGCAAGAGCCGCAGCACCAAAACCGCCGCCGAGATCGCGGCGGAGATCGAACGGGTGATGCGCAGCGAGGAAGCCGCCGCAGGGACCGCCTCCGCAGGAGAACGGCCCGTAAAATCCGCGGCCAAAAAGCCCGGCCAGCCCAAGGCTTCCCAGCAGAAGCCAGCGCAGGCCAAGGCCAAGAACGGCCAAAAGGGCCAGGGCGGCCAAACCGGCAAGTCCAAGCCCGCCGAGGAACAGAAGCCCGCTGCCCAAAAGGAGCAGAAGGCTTCTTCCGCAAAGGGCAAGGCGGAGGGCAAGCCCAAGCAGCAGCCCAAGGCCGCCGCGAAGAATGAGCCCAAGAAGCAGACCCAGCCCGCGGCGCAGAACAAGCCCGCCAAAAGCGAGCCTGCCAAAAAGCAGCCCGCTGCCAAGGGCGGCAGCAAAAAGCCTGCCGCTGCCGCGCAGCAGCCCAACCGCAGCGCCCGCCGCGGCAAAAAGGCCGACGGCACCCGCCGCCCCCCGCTCAGGATCATTTCCCTGGGCGGCCTGGGCGAGATCGGCAAGAACCTGACTGTCTTTGAGACCGAGCAGGATATCCTTGTTGTGGATTGCGGCTCCGCCTTCCCGGATGACGACCTGCCCGGTGTCGATCTGGTCATCCCGGATTTCACCTATTTGGAGAAAAACGCGGCCAAGGTCCGCGGCATCTTCATCACCCACGGGCACGAGGACCACATCGGCTCCCTGCCCTTCCTGCTCAAGCAGATCAAGGCCCCGGTGTACGCCACCGCCCTTACCATCGGGCTTATCAGCGGCAAGCTCAAGGAGCACGGCATCCTCAATCAGTGCAAGCTGAATACCGTCAAGCCCGGCGATACCATCCCGGCAGGCACCACCATGAGCGTCGAGTTCGTCCGTGTCAACCATTCCATACCCGATGCCTGTGCCTTTGCCATCCGTACCCCGGCGGGGCTCATCGTCCACACCGGCGATTTCAAGGTGGACTTCACCCCCATCTCCGGCGAGCCCATCGACCTGGTCCGCTTTGGCGAACTGGGCAGCGAGGGCGTTCTGGCCCTCCTCAGCGATAGCACCAATGCCGAAAAACCCGGCTCCACCCCCAGCGAGCGTATCGTGGGCGAGAGCTTTGAAAAGCTCTTTGAGCGTGCAGCCAATAAGCGCATCATCATCGCCACCTTCGCCAGCAATGTGCACCGCATCCAGCAGGTGGTGGATACCGCCGTCCGGTTCGGGCGCAAGGTAGCGGTATTCGGCCGCAGCATGGTCAATGTCGTGGCCATCGCGCAGGAGCTGGGCTACCTCACCATTCCCGCCGGCGTCCTCATCGATGCCGATAACCTGAAGGACTACACCGATGAGGAGATCGTCCTCATCACCACCGGCAGCCAGGGCGAGCCCATGAGCGCCCTGACCCGCATGAGCATCGGCAGCCACCGCAATATCAAGATCGGCCCCAATGACTGCATCATCATCTCCGCCACCCCCATCCCCGGCAATGAAAAAAGCGTGGGCAAGGTGGTAAACGAGCTGATGAAGCTGGGCGCCGATGTCATCTACGAGCGGATGTACGATGTACATGTTTCGGGCCACGCCTGCCAGGATGAGACCCGCCTGCTGCTCTCCCTCACCCAGCCCCGGTTTTTTATGCCGATGCACGGTGAATACAAGCACCTGATGAAAAATGCCGGCGTTGGCGCCAGCATGGGCATCCCCGCCGAGCATATCATCATCAGTGATATCGGCAAGGTAGTGGAAACCGATGGCGTGGATATGAAGATTACCGGCATGGTGCCCAGCGGCCGCGTGCTGGTGGATGGTCTTGGCGTTGGCGATGTGGGCAGCGTGGTGCTGCGGGACCGCAAGCTGCTGGCCGATGACGGCCTCATCGTGGTGGTCTGCGCCATCAATGACGCCACCGGCGAAGTACTGGCCGGCCCGGATCTCGTCTCCCGCGGCTTTGTGTATGTACGGGATAACGAGGACCTGATGGCCGATGCCACCGTGGTGGTGCGCAATTCCCTGGAAAAGTGCAAGCTGAACGGCTTCCGCGATTGGGCCACCATCAAGGGGCGCATCCGGGATGAGCTGGGCGATTTCATCGCCAGCCGCACCCGCCGCAAGCCGGTCATCCTCCCCATCATCCAGGAAGTATAACCCCCATCCCCCGGCACTGTCCGGGGGATTTTTGTCAAAATATCTTCCATTATGTTCTATTATTAGAAAATTTACTTCAATTTCCCATTAAATACTTGACATTCGTCTTAAAATGGAATAACCTTAACTTACCAAAATAAAATCGCCCCCGGGGGCGATTCGTGTTTGTCTGCAAACACGAATCCACCTGCGAGGCAAGAGAAAAGGAGAGGTTACACAATGAAAAAGTTTTTAAGCCTTGCGCTGGCAGTTTTAATGCTGGCCGTCATGCTGCCAATCACTGCGCTGGCGGATGAACCAAGCAGTAGCATTGATAGTGCTAATATTACTCATGCTGGCGGCAACTTGAAAAATGCTGTTTCCCTTGAACTGAAAGGCGTTACCTTCACTAAGAGCGTTGCGGTTGAACTATACAGCGGCGATACCCGGCTGACCACTGCCACCTTGCAGAAAGTAACTCCCGGCAGCTATGATTTCCTGACCTGCTGCATCGCTACCGAGACTGCTGACGAGTGCTGGCCTCTGACCCCCTGGACTCCCAGGGATAATGTCGTCCCCGACAAAGCTGTCCTGTTTGTCGATGGCAGCAAGCTGGATGAAAAGACTTTCACGCTGAATGCCGAAGATTGGGCAGCCCTGCCCGGCACGGTGCTCCCCTGCAGCATCGAGAGCGCCATCATTACTCATGAGAACGGAGTCCTGAAAAATGCTGTTTCCGTTGAATTGCAAGACGTCACCTTCAAAACCAGCGTACAGGTGCAGCTGTACAGCGGCAAGACCCTGCTGACCACGGCTACGTTGAATACTGATAAGCTGGAAGCTGGTTCGCATCCTTGGCTGACCTGCTGCATCGCTACCCAGACTGCTGACGAGTACTGGCCTCTGACCCCCTGGACTCCCAAAGATGATGTTGTCCCCAACAAGGCTGTCCTGGTTGTCGATGGCCTCAAGCTGGCTGAAAAGACTTTCGAGCTGAATGACGAAGATTGGGCAAAGCTGCCCGGCACGGTGCTCCCCTCTAGCGGCAGCATCGTCATCGTCCCCGACCGCACCGAGGACACCCCCAAGACCGAGGACCAGAAGAACCCCTCCACCGGCGCCAATGATATGGTCGCCGCGGCCGCGGCCCTCATGGCTGTCTCCGCCCTCGGCATGGCTGTCCTCTCCCGCAAAAAATAAGCCATCCCCCTCATTTTGGGAGCCCCTTCGGGGGCTCCTTTTTCCTGTTATTTTGCTGTAAATATAGCCCAGCATTTAGTCGAATCTCACCCATATTTTCCCTCATTCGTAAACTTTTCGTGAAAAAAAGTGAATTATTAACCCCTCATATGCAAAAAAGGGTCGTTTTTGCCGTATTAGTGGAGGGACTTTTCTCCGCCAGGTTTTACGGTTTGTTCACACCGCCGCCCCAAACTGTGGTATAATATTCCCAGAATCCCCCGAAAGGAGCCCCAAAATGAAACGCAGATTTTCCCTTTTCGCCCTGCTGCTGGCCCTGCTGCTGGCCCTCTCCGCTTGCAGCGGGCAGCCTTCTCCCCAGCCCCAGCAGCCCCTCACCACCCTGGAGGAGCTGCAGGAGCTGCTCACCAGGGATTATATCGTCGGCTACCTCTGGTACTGCGATGGCCTGCCGGAGCAGGGCGAACTCACCGAGGATGAGTACCTCCCCGTGGACCCTGCGGGCGGCTACGCCACCCTCGCCGATTTACAGCAACTGGTAGAAAAAACCTACACGCCAGCGTGTGTGTCCGCCCTCCTGCAAAATGCGGATACCCTTGGCCGCCCGCGTTTTGTGGAGCGGGAGGGCCGCCTGTATAAAAGCAGCCAGCCGGTTTTTAGCCGCTATTACTGGGATTACGATGCCGAAAGTGTAACCATCACCGAAGAAACTACCGAAAATCTGACCTTCACCGTGACGATGCAAAACCTGCACACCGGCGAAATGCTGCCCCTTACCCGCACCGCCCAAAAGACAGCCGAAGGCTGGCGCCTGGCCGAAGTGGGCATCCCTGCGGCGGAAGCCGACCTGACCACAGCCGCCGCCGAGGAGACCCGTGCCATCGCCGAAAAATTTGTGGCGGCCTTGGTAGAAAATAACACAGATGCCATCGCGGCGTGCGCGGGCGAGGCCCCGGAAACCTACCAGAACTGGCGCGGCATGAGTATTCCCACCGCCGAAATAACCGAAACGCTGGAGGAATATGACGGCTGTGGCCGGTACCGGGTGCACATGGCGGTAGAAAACGCCTTTGGCGTTTTTGCCAAGGGGGAGGAGGATTATCTCCTCATCGTGCAGCAGGAGCAGGGCCAGGAGACCCCGGTGATTTGCTACTACGAGCCGATGGAAAAGATTGCCTATAATTACAGCGAGGACAGGGATGACCCCGCCTGTGAAATGGCCCTATTGTTCCTGCAGGCGGAGGGTGGCATGCGATTTAACGGCAGCTTTTGGCTGGACCGCGCCACTGCCACCGACTTTGCCCTGACTATGCTGTATGCCGAAAATGAGGGCAAGACCGCCTTTGCCGCTGAGGAAGTGACGGCCGCCGCCCAAAAGTATATGGGCCTGACCGGCTTTGCCCCAGATGAGAGCTATCTTGGTGCCGAGGGGTACATTTTGCCGGGCCGGGCGGCCCGCAGCATGCCCCACCTGCTGCTGTGGCCCAGTTACCAGGACGGCAGCGGCAGGACGCTGGTAAAGGCCGAGATTTACAGCGACCACCTGAATACCCAGAACTGCCAGGGGTATCTTTTCGCCTTCTATGCCAATGAGGACGGCAGTCTGCGGCTTTCCTCGGTGACCTGAAGAAGGCGGCGGGGGCGAGCGGAGCGAGCCCGCAGAGGGAGAGGCTCCGGATAGGGGCAGGGCGGGCCGCAGGCCAAACCGTCCCCCAGTGGGGGCGGTTTCGGCGGGCGGAGCCCGCCGGCTCGCCAAAGGCGAGTGGCCTGCGGCCCGGACCCGCCCTCTGCAGGGGCTGGACGAGAATTTCCCGCGGAAACCGGCAATAGACGGGCTGCTAAGAATCTTCATCAAAACTTAAAAAAGCCGGGCGGAAATATGGTGCGAACCGGCTTTACATCCCACCGGCAGGTGTTATAATAGATTTACCTTCGCTTAACAAGAGCACATACGGTTTTTGCGGGCATAAATACCGCCCG
>URGQ01000072.1 GCA_900547385.1 uncultured Oscillospiraceae bacterium
CTGCGCCCCGGCCCTGCCCTTTGCACTTCCCCTTCCTAGGAGTGCCCCCAAACCACCCACAGAAAAGGAGTGACCCCCATGCCCGCGGATTATATGACCACCGAGAGCCGTCTGCCCTTCAGCCTGGAGGCGGAGCAATCGGTGCTGGGCGCCGCCCTGCTGGACGCCGGCTGTGTGCCGGACCTAGTGCGGCTGGTGCGCCCGGAGTTTTTCTACCGGGAGCAGCACCGCAAGATCTTTGAGGTAATCTCCGGAAAGTTTACCCTGGGTGAGCCCATCGATATCGTCACGGTGATGGAGGCCGCTGTGCGGGAGGAGATTTTCTCCACCCCGGAGGAGACCAAGGCCTACTTGGCCCAGTTGGCGCAGATGGTGCCCTCGGTGCGCAATTTGGAGGCCTACACCAATATCCTGCAAAGTAAGTACCACCTGCGGGCACTCATCACCACCTCCCGGGACATCATAGAGCAGGCGGAAGCCCCCACGGCCCAGCCGGAGGGACTCCTGGAATATGCCGAGCAGCGGATCTATGATATCCGCAACGGCCACAATAACGATAGCCTGATCCCGGTTTCCCGCGTGGTGCTGGAGACCTTTGACCATTTGCAGCGCCTTTCCGGCGAAAACCGAGCCGATTACCTGGGGATTTCCACCGGCTACGGCGACCTGGACCGTACCATCACCGGCCTTAATAAATCCGACCTTATCCTGGTGGCGGCCCGCCCCGGCATGGGCAAAACGGCCTTCGCCCTCAATATCGCCGCCAATGTGGCGCTGCGGGGCAAAAAGACTGTCGCCATCTTCTCGCTGGAAATGAGCCGCGAGCAGCTGATGAACCGTCTTTTCGCTTCGGAGGGCGGTATCGACAGTCGTAGACTCCTCACCGGTGAGCTTTCCACCGAGGACTGGGGCAAGGTAGCCGATCTTTCCCCCCTCTTTGGCGCGGCGCCCCTCTACATGGATGACACCGCCGGTATTACCGTGGCGGAGATGAAGGCCAAGCTGCGCCGTGTGCGGAATTTGGGCCTTGTCGTTATCGACTATCTGCAGCTGATGAGCACCGGCCGCCGCAGCGATAACCGTGTGCAGGAGGTCTCCGAGATTACCCGGAGCCTGAAAATTATGGCCAAGGAGCTGAATGTACCGGTCATCACCCTGTCGCAGCTTTCCCGTGGTCCGGAAAGCCGCAGCGACCACCGCCCCATGCTGTCCGATCTGCGTGAATCTGGCTCCATCGAGCAGGATGCCGATATCGTGCTGTTCCTGTACCGGGAAGCCTACTACGAAAAAGACCGGGACGACCAGTCGGAAGCCGAGTGCATCGTGGCCAAGAACCGCCACGGCGAGACCGGCTCCATCAACCTGCGGTGGGATGGCCGTTATACCCGGTTCTTCAGCGTGGATCGCAACCGCGAATGAGCACACCGCTGGAGCAAAAGGCACTTTTGGCCCTGCGCCAATATTCCCTGTTTACCCAGGGCGACAGGATCGCTGTCGGGGTCTCCGGCGGCGCGGATTCTGTCGCTCTTTTACGCTTTTTGGCTGTCCTGCGGGAGGAATACCGCTGGGAGCTGATCGTCTGCCACATTCACCACGGGCTGCGCGGCGCTGAAGCCGACCGGGACGAGCAGTTTGTGCGGGAGCTGGCCGGGCAGCTGGGACTGCCCTATGCTGTCCGCCATATTGATGCCGCCGCCCTGGCGCTGGAAAACCACCTTTCGGTGGAGGAAGCCGGCCGCGACGCCCGTTATGATTTTTTTGCCGAAACGGCAGGGGAGGGGGGGCGCATCGCCACCGCCCACACCCTGGATGATACCATTGAAACGGTGCTGATGAACCTGATAAGGGGCACCGGTCTGCACGGGCTGTGCGGCATCCCCCGCATCCGGGGCAACATCGTCCGTCCTCTGCTGGATGTGACCCGCGCCGAGGTAGAGGAATACCTGGCCCTGCTGGGCCAGCCCTACTGCACCGATAGCACCAATCTTTCCGACGACTATACCCGCAACCGCGTTCGGCACGATATTTTGCCGCGGCTTCGCGAATTGAACCCGAACTTTACCGGGGCCATGGCCCGTATGCTGCCCCAGCTGGCCGCCCAGTGGGGCCTCATCGAGCAGCTCGCCGAGAGCGCGGCGCAGCAGCTGCAGGGTGCCGCCGCAGGCGGCACCCTGGATCGGCAGGGCCTTTTGGCCTTGCCGGAGCCGGTCTGCGACCGGCTGCTGCTGCGCCTATTGGAGCAGCAGGGCCTGCCCCGTTCGGCCGCTGTGCTGGCGCGCATGAAGGAGACCCTCCGCTCCGGCGGCAAGCTGGATATCGCAGAGCGGGCCTGGTACCTCATCGCCGAGGGCAGCTGGGCGCTCTTGAGTTACCAGCCGCCGGGGGGCATCCCGCCGGTTTTGGTGCCGTTCCCCTTGCCGCAAAAGGTTGTCATTCTGCCCTTTGGCCGGCAAAAACGGATAAAACTGACGCTTTGCAACAAAATAGTTGCGAAACAGTCCGAAAAATTTAACATTTCCCTCTTAAAAAATGTGGTGGATTGTGATAAGATAATAGGTAATTCGGTTCTGCGTACCCGCCGCCCCGGCGACCGCATCCGCACAGCCAAAACAGGGAAGCCGCTCCCGTTGGGAGAGGCTTGGGCCGTCGCCGGCATTCCGGCGTCGCTGCGCCCCGCTTTGGCGGTACTGGCAGATGATAACGGTGTGCTGTGGGCCGAGGGCCTCGGCAGCGATTCCCGCGCCGCTGTGACCGAAAAAACCGGACAATATGTGATAATTGAGTGCCAGGAGGAAAAAACACCATGAGAATGGATAAGGACATCTGCAAGGTAATGTTCAATGAGGTGGAGCTGCAGGGCGTATGCAAGCGGCTAGGCGAGCAGATCACCAAGGACTATGAGGGCAAGGATCTTTTAATCGTCGGTATCCTCAATGGCGCCATCGTTTTCGTCACCGATCTCATGCGCCAGATCGACCGCCAGATCAATATCGATTTTATGTCCGTTTCCAGCTACGGCAGCGGCACCACCTCCTCCGGCAATATCCATGTGGCCAAGGATCTTAATTCCGATATCGCCGGCCGCAATGTCCTCATCGTGGAGGACATTCTGGATACCGGCAACACCCTGCACCAGCTCACCAAGATGCTCAAGGAGCGCAATCCCGCCTCCCTGAAGGTATGCGTGCTGCTGGATAAGCCCGCCCGCCGGGAGCAGGAGATCTACGCCGATTATGTCGGTTACACCATTCCCGATGCCTTTGTGGTGGGCTACGGTCTCGATTACGCCGAGGAATACCGCAATCTGCCCTACATCGGCGTCCTTTCCCCCAGCGTTTATTCCCACGAATAATCAAATCTGCCCAAGACAGGAGTGAAGTCATTGTCACCCAAAAAGAGAAACTGGATCGCCCCGGTAGTGCTCATCGCGCTGTTCTTCTACATGGCGGTCCGCATTTTCAGCATGAATACCGCCCAGCCCAAGGTGGAGTACCGCACCATCATCGATTACTTTAAGAATGAGCAGGTGGCGGAGTATGAGTTGGATTTTGGCACCGGCGAGCTGACCATGCAGCTCAATGATGAGAAAAAGACCACCATCACCTACAGTGTGCCGAATCTCAGCCTGTTCCTGCAGGATACCCACGCCCTGGTAGATGAGTATAATGCCGAGCATCCCGATGCACCCATCAAGCAGTACTATGATGCCGCCGAGGCCATGCCCTGGTGGTTCGATATGCTGCCGCTGCTGCTCACCGTGCTGCTCATGGGCGGCTTCTGGTATATCCTCATGAAGCGCTCTGGCGGCGGGGGCAACCCCATGGCCTTTGCCAAGCTGAAGCCCAAGCAGCAGGATCCCCACAACCGTGTTACCTTTGATGATGTGGCCGGCGCCGATGAGGAAAAGGAGGAACTGGAGGAGATCGTCCAGTTCCTTAGGGACCCCGGCAAGTTCAATGCGCTGGGCGCTCGCATTCCCAAGGGAGTTTTGCTCATGGGCCCTCCTGGAACCGGTAAGACCCTGCTGGCCAAAGCCGTCGCGGGCGAGGCCGGTGTGCCGTTCTTCTCCATCTCCGGCTCCGACTTTGTAGAGATGTTCGTCGGCGTGGGTGCTTCCCGTGTCCGCGATTTGTTTGAACAGGCCAAAAAGAGCGCGCCCAGCATTGTTTTCATCGATGAGATCGACGCCGTGGGCCGTCACCGCGGCTCCGGTTTGGGCGGCGGCCACGATGAGCGTGAGCAGACCCTGAACCAGCTGCTGGTGGAAATGGATGGCTTTGCGCCCAATCTAGGCGTTATCGTTATGGCGGCCACCAACCGCAAGGATATCCTGGACCCCGCTCTGCTGCGTCCCGGCCGCTTTGACCGCCATATCACCGTCAATTATCCCGATGTGAAGGGCCGCGAGGCGATCCTTCGCGTCCATACCCGCAATAAACCCATTGGCCCGGATGTGGACCTTGCCGTGATCGCCCGCTTTACCGGTGGCTTTACCGGCGCCGATCTCGAAAACCTGACCAATGAGGCTGCGCTGCTGGCCGCCCGCAAGAATCGCAAGGCCATCACCATGGAGGATATCCAGGAGGCCACCCTGAAGGTCGCCGTTGGCCCCGAAAAGCGCAGCCATGTCATCACCGATAAGGAGCGCCGCCTGACCGCTTACCACGAGTCCGGCCACGCCATCGTCACCTACTACTGCCCCCAGCAGGATAAGGTGCATCAGGTTTCCATCGTTCCCCGCGGCTGGGCGGGCGGCTTTACCCTGGCTCTGCCGGAGAAGGATGTGAGCTACCAGACCAAGAAGTGGATGGAGGAGGAAATCGCTGTACTGCTGGCCGGCCGCGTGGCCGAACAACTGGTGCTGGAGGATGTCTCCACCGGTGCCTCCAATGACATCGAGCGGGCCACCAAGATTGCCCGCGCCATGGTGTGCCGCTACGGCTTCAGCGAAAAGCTCGGCCCCATGATCTACGGCTCCGACCAGGAGGAGGTATTCCTGGGCCGCGACCTGGGCCACGCCCGTGATTATTCCGAGGAGGTTGCCGGCCAGATCGACGAGGAAGCCCGTCGCTTCATTGATGAGGGCTACAATAAGGCTGTTTCCCTGCTGGAAGAGCATATGGATCAGCTGCATGCCCTGGCCGAATTCCTAATGAAGTATGAAAAGATCGACGGCGATCTCTTCGCCGAGGTCATGAGCGGCGTCATCTCCTTTGGCGAGGCCGCCGAGCGCACCGAGCAGGAGCTGGCCTCCGCCCGCGAAAAGGCCGAGCGAGCCCGCCTGCAGAAGGAGGCCCAGCAGAAGGCCGCCGAGGAAAAGAAGGCCCAGCAGGGCTTCTCGGTGGACCCTTTGGATTTCCACCTGCCCCATGAGGAGCCCCCGGCCCCGCCGATGGAGGAACCCAAGGAGGACGAGGATAAGCAGGATCCTTCCGGCCCCGCAGACCTGTAATTTCATCGTTTTTTCCACCCCCGACAGAATCCAAGGTTCTGCCGGGGGATTTCCTTTCCGGGCTTCTGCAGCATCCCGGACGCCCGCAGGGCCGGCGGCCTTC
>URGQ01000073.1 GCA_900547385.1 uncultured Oscillospiraceae bacterium
GGGGGCTGCGCCCCCTCTCGCCCCCAACATCACCCCGCAAAAGCACCCCCACCCGGTCTCCCGGATGGGGGCTCTCCACTTTTGCTCATTTCCCGTAGGAATCATAAACCTCTTTCAAAAGGTGCGGGTAATCGGTCATAATGCCGTCCGCCCCTATTCCGATGAGATACCGCATCTCCTCCGGGTCGTTGATGGTCCAGTAGTGTACCGCCAGGTTGTGGCTGTGCATCCGCTTTACAAAGGCCTCGGTCGCCAGGTTTAGGATGGAAGCCTTCACCGGCAGCTGGAATACGCACATCTGGTCGCCGAAGAACACATCCGCGTTCACTGCCTGCAAAAGGTAGAACTTTGCCACGCCGCCTACCCCCGGCGAGCACATAAAGCTCTCCGGCACCTCCCCGGCCTTTTGCAGCCGCTGGTACTCCTCGTATATCTCATCGTGGAAGCTGGCCAGCACCACCCGGTCCCAGGCATCGTACTGCTCCAGCAGGCGCAGCACCTCCTTCATGGCCTTCATGCCGGTCTCTCCGCTCTGCTTTATCTCCACATTGATGCGGTTCTGCGGGAAGGCCGCCAGCAGCTCCTCCAGCGTCGTCACCAAGAAGACCTCCTCGTCCCTCGGCGTCACCCCATCAGGGTACTCCACATCAGCCGGAGTCTTTTGCCGCCCGTCCCTATCGGTAAAGCGTACCCGCTCCCCGCTCAGCTGCATCTCCTCGGTGGGGTTGGTGTAGCCAAAGTCCACCTTCTGCGCCATCAGGTCGCTGTAATTCCAGTCGATGATCCGCCCGGTCACATTGGTCTTGCGGTCCAGCGTCGTATCGTGAGAAAGGATGACCACCCCGTCCCTGGTAATGGAAACATCGGTCTCCATCATTGCATTTTTATCCACGCTGTATGCATTATAGAAAGCCTCCAGTGTATTATCCGGGAACTCCTTATTCCCGCCGCCGTGGGCGATCAGCAGCGGCAGCGCGCCCTCCTTCATCATCGGGTTCGCCAGGGCATAGTTCTCCCGCCGGGGCAGTACCCCCAGCACCGCGTAAAGGAGGATCAACCCCGCCAGGATCCCCAGCACGATCCTCCAGCCTTTCTTCAGTCCCTTCTTTTTGGTCATTGTCTGCTCTGCCATGGGCCGCTCCTCCCTGTTTCTCCTGTTCTTGCGCATCTTGCTTTTTCATTATAGCAAATTCTCCCCCGCAGCGCAAAGCAAAAAACCACCCCCACCCAGTCTCCCGGATGGGGGCAGTCGTTTTTCTGTTGCGGCTTATTTCCCGGCCTTGATGGCAGCCTGCGCGGCAGCCAGACGGGCGATCGGTACACGGAAGGGAGAGCAGGAAACATAGTCCAGGCCTACACGGTCGCAGAACTCCACGCTGGTGGGGTCGCCGCCGTGCTCGCCGCAGATGCCCAGGCCCAGGTTGGGACGGGTCTGGCGGCCCAGCTTCACGCTCATCTCGATGAGCTTGCCGACGCCCTTCTGGTCCAGATGGGCAAAGGGATCGCTCTCGTAGATCTTGTTCTCATAGTAATAATTGAGGAACTTACCCGCGTCGTCACGGCTGAAGCCGAAGGTCATCTGGGTCAGGTCGTTGGTGCCGAAGGAGAAGAAGTCCGCCTCGGTCGCGATCTCGTCGGCGGTCAGGGCCGCGCGGGGAATCTCGATCATGGTGCCTACTTCGTACTTCATGTCCACGCCTGCCTCGGCAATCAGCTTATCGGCAGTCTCTACTACGATATCCTTAACGAACTTCAGCTCTTTCACCTCGCCTACCAGCGGGATCATGATGTGAGGAGTGATCATGGTGCCCAGCTTCTTGGAGGCGGAGATGGCGGCCTTGATGACAGCGGTGGTCTGCATCTCGGCGATCTCGGGGAAGGAAACCGCCAGACGGCAGCCGCGGTGGCCCATCATCGGGTTGAACTCGTGCAGGGAAGCGATAACGGCCTTCAGCTCGTCCACACCCATCTTCAGCTCGCCCGCGATCTCCACAATGTCCTCCTCCTTGGTGGGCAGGAACTCATGCAGAGGGGGATCCAGGTAACGGATGGTCATGGGGCGCTCGCCCATTACCATGTACATGGCCTCAAAGTCGCCCTCCTGATAAGGCTCTACCTTGGCCAGTGCGGCGCGGCGCTCCTCTACGGTGCGGGCCACGATCATCTCACGGACCGCCTTGATGCGGTCGCCCTCAAAGAACATGTGCTCGGTACGGCACAGGCCAATGCCCTCAGCGCCAAAGTCAACAGCGTGCTTGGCGTCGCGGGGGTTATCGGCGTTGGTAAAGACCTTCAGACGGCGAACGCTGTCAGCCCAGCCCATAAAGCGGCCAAAGTCGCCGGAAATGGTCGCATCGGTGGTGGGGATGGCCTCGCCGTAAATGCAGCCGGTGGAGCCGTCCAGAGAGATCCAGTCGCCCTCGCGGTAGGTCTTGCCACCCAGGGTGAACTGCTTCTTGTCATAGTCTACATTGATATCGCCGCAGCCGGAAACACAGCAGGTGCCCATGCCGCGGGCTACTACGGCGGCGTGGCTGGTCATACCGCCGCGCACGGTCAGGATGCCCTGAGAAACCACCATGCCCTCGATATCCTCGGGGGAGGTCTCCAGACGGACCAGGATGACCTTCTTCATCTTGCCGCTCTCTACGGCGTTCTTGGCATCCTCAGCGGTGAATACCACCTGGCCGCAGGCAGCGCCGGGGGAAGCCGCCAGGCCCTTGCCGATGACCTCGGCCTTCTTCAGGGCCTCGCCGTCAAACTGGGGATGCAGCAGGCTGTCCAGCTGCTTGGGCTCTACGCGCAGCACCGCCTCTTTCTCGCTGATCATGCCCTCGTCCACCAGGTCAACGGCGATCTTCAGGGCGGCGGCAGCGGTGCGCTTGCCGTTACGGGTCTGCAGCATATACAGCTTGCCGTTCTCGATGGTGAACTCCATATCCTGCATATCGCGGTAATGCTTCTCCAAACGGGAAGCGATATCTACAAACTGCTTATAGACCTCGGGCATCTCCTCCGCCAGCTTGCTGATGGGGGAAGGAGTACGGATACCGGCTACTACATCCTCGCCCTGGGCGTTGATGAGGTACTCGCCGAACAGCGCCTTCTCACCGGTGGCGGGGTTACGGGTAAAGGCTACGCCGGTGCCGCTGGTGTTGCCGCTGTTGCCGAATGCCATGGACTGAACATTGACGGCGGTGCCCCAGTCGTAGGGGATCTCATTCATGCGGCGATAAACATTGGCGCGGGGGTTATCCCAGCTGCGGAATACGGCCTTGACGGCCTCGATGAGCTGAACCTTGGGATCCTGGGGGAAATCCTCACCCTTTTCCTTCTTGTAGAACTCCTTAAAGCGGACCACCAGCTCCTTCATGTCCTCGGTGTCCAGGTCCACATCGTTCTTTACGCCCTTCTTTTCCTTCAGCTCGTCAATGATCTCCTCAAAGCGCTTCTTGGAAAGCTCCATCACTACATCGGAGAACATCTGGATGAAACGACGATAGCTGTCGTAAGCAAAGCGGGGGTTGTTGGTCTGCTTGGCCAGGCCCTGTACGGATTCGTCGTTCAGACCCAGATTCAGGATGGTATCCATCATGCCGGGCATGGAAGCGCGGGCGCCGGAACGCACGGAGACCAGCAGGGGGCTCTCCACATCGCCAAACTTCTTGCCAACCTTCTTTTCCAGCTTCTCCAGGTATACAAAGATGTCAGCCATGATATCCTCATTGATCTGGCGGCCATCGGTGTAGTACTGGGTGCAGGCCTCGGTGGTAATGGTAAATCCGGGGGGCACGGGCATGCCGGCATTGGTCATCTCGGCCAGGTTGGCGCCCTTGCCGCCCAGCAGCTCACGCATGTCCTTGTTGCCCTCTTCAAACATATAGAGGTACTTTTTCTTGCCGCTTTCCGCAGCGTGTTTCTTCCCAAACATTTTAGCGTTGTCCTCCTTGGATAAATTAAATTCTCCGGTCAGGCTACGGGGGAAATGCCTGTCCGGCACATTGGCGCATTGGCACCATTGTTATTATTATAACACGCTTTCATGCGAATGCCACAGTTTTTTTGATAGATTTTCGGTCTGTTTTCATAGGATTTCTCCTATAAGTTGCTGCAAAAATGCCTTATTCCCCCCCTTCCCAGGCCAAAGCTCTCCTTTCCTCTGTGGATAACGCCTAATTTTCCCGCCCGGCGGCGGCATTTTTTCTCCCTCTTTAGCCGCTTCTCCCCTTGCAAAAGCCCGCCAAACAGCCCATAATATTAAATAGATAATGTCCCCGTGCGGCCTGCGGCCCGCCGCCGCCCTTGGCGGGTCATAGCCCTTGCCGCCTTGCGGTGCCCCCTCCCCCTCCTAATTTATCAGAAAAGGAGAATCCCCATGCCCAAAACCGACCCCGCCCGCGAGGCGCTGCTCACCGCGCTGGAAGCCTCCGGCGTTTCCATCCCCCTGTGGGATGGCATCCTCATCGAGGAAACCGTCCGCGTCGCCCCCGGCGCCACCATCCTGCCAGGCTGCATCCTGCGGGGCAATACCACCATCGCCGCCGGCTCGGTCATCGGCCCCGGCAGTGTCCTCACCGATGCCGTCATCGGCAAAAACTGCACTGTTAAAAATACCTATATCACCGAATCCACCCTGGAGGAGAATGTCTCCATCGGGCCGTTTTCTCAGGTCCGCCCCGGCTGCCACATCGCCGCGGGGTGCAAAATCGGCGACTTCGTGGAGGTCAAAAACTCCCATATTGGCCAAAAGACCGCCATTGCCCACCTCACCTATGTCGGCGATACCGACTGCGGCAGCGGGGTGAATTTCGGCTGCGGCGTGGCCATCGCCAATTTTAACGGCAAGGAAAAGTTCCGCACCACCATCGGCGATGGCGCTTTCCTCGGCTGCAATACCAATCTCGTCGCCCCCGTCACCATCGGGGCCGGCGCCTACACCGCCGCCGGGGCCACCGTCACCCGGGATGTCCCCGAGGACGCCATGCTCATCGCCCGCGCCGAGCAGACCGTCAAGCCCGGCCTGGCCCGCCGCTTCCGCCGGGAGAAAAAATAATCTCCCGCACCCCATTGCCCCCCTGTGTAAGGGGTAACAAATCGGCAGCGCGCCAACCCTTAGCCTCCCTTGTGTAAAGGGCGTGGCACCGTACCACCCCAAAGGCTCCCCTGTGTAAGGGGAGCTGGCAGCCGTAAGGCTGACTGAGGGGTTGACGGCGCAAACTATGGCGATAGTCTCATCTCGCCTAGCGGCGTCGCGAAGATTATGCAGGGTGCAAAGCCTGTGCGGCTCGCCGCCGGGGCGTTCCTTTTGTGCGTACGCGTCGTCGCGGGCTTTGCTCCATGTCGGGTC
>URGQ01000074.1 GCA_900547385.1 uncultured Oscillospiraceae bacterium
GCCCGCCGGAACGGCGGGCGGCCTGCGGCCCGTAACCGGCGGCTTGCTGGAATTTGCGGAAAAAGGGGCGAAGCCTCTCCCGGTTAGGGCAGAGGCTTTTGGCCAGGTGGCGCGCGGAGGCTTTCCTGAGCCGAGGCCCGGATCTTTAACGCGCCGAAAAGCGGGGAAAAAGGATGACGCTGTACCAAGTGTGAGCGAGGTGTAAAAAGAAACTATTGGCAGAGCGCGGCCCGGAAGCGCTCCAGTCCTTGCCGCAGCAGCTCAGCGGCGGCATCGCCTTCCCCGGCTTCGATGAGCTTGGTGAAGCGGGAAAGGGTGTGCAGGCTGCGGGCAATGCCTTCCAGACGGACATAGTCGGACCAGAATTCCAGATTGATCCGGGCAAAGGCATTGAAGATGAGGGGGGTGATGGTATTGCCGCTGAGGAAGGTGACCCCCCGGTGGTAGCGCAGCAGCGCTTCGGCCAGCGGTCCCACTCCGGAAAGCGAAGCCTCCTCCGCCTTTTGCTGCAGGGCCCGCAGGGCGGCCAGGTCGCCGGGGGTGTGGTGGGCCGCCAACTGCCGCAGGGCGGGGGCTTCCAGGAAGTAGCGCAGATCCAGAATGCTGGAGGCAGTCTTTTTATCCGGCAGGCCGCCGTGGTAATCCATGATGGCCATGAGGGTCTCCAGGCTGCCGGTTTGGGCGTAATCCGCCACCGTAACCCCCTTGCGGGATTCGACCTGCAAAAAGCCCAGCTGGTGCAGCTCCCGCAGGCCCTCGTGCACCACCGTTTTGCTGATCTTCATTTCATCGGCCAGCTCCCGCTCGGTGGGCAGGCGGTCGCCGGGGCGCAACTCACCGGAGAGGATGAGGCCCTCCAGCTGCTGGACGAAAAGCTTCCGCAGGGAGGGGGAGGAGATCTCTTGGAATGGCATAGCTTCAGCTCCTTGGATGGTTTGTGGGGTGGGAGGGGCCCGCAGGGCCGGCGCCGGAACGGCGCCGTTCCGGCGCCGCAGGCCGCCCAGCCCCGGCGGAGCCGGGGCGCCCTGCGGGCCCCAGGCCAGTTCCCTGCACAAATCTAAAATATACTGGTCAGACCAGAACCATAAATTATTTTAGCACAGGTTTGGGAGAAGGGTCAATAGCATTCGCGGCGGGGAGCTGGTAAAATAAAATTATGCTGGGCTAAATGGCGCCCATTTCCCCTAAAACGCGGCACGCCGCAGAAAAAAGGAGATCGAATATGAGCGATATCAACGGCAGCAAGCCCACCAATTTTCCTCTGGATGAGAGCAAATTGTCCTTTACCATCCCCCGCGATGAGCACCCCCGCGAAAACCTGCTGAAGCTGGGCAGCATGATCACCAACCGCATCGGGCTGAAGGCCACGGCCGATGACCCCGAATACTGGGGCCTGGCCGGCGTGATGACCGACGAGATGGTGGAGGTCGCCCTGAAGATGGGCGTGCGCAAGCCCAAGACCACCGAGCAGCTGATGAAGCTAACCAAAATGGAGCGGGAGCCGCTGGAAAAGCTGCTGACCGAAATGGCGTGGCTGGGCATAGTGGAATACAACTGGGAGAACCTGGACGGCAAAAACCCGAACCACGAAAAACGCTGGATCCTGCCGCTGTTTGTGCCCGGCAGCGCCGAGTTTTTGAACATGCGCCAGAGCCAGATCGATGAGCACCCGGAGGCCGCCGCGTTTTTTGAGCGCATGACCTTCCTGCCGCTGGAGAAGATCACCCCCATGGTGCCGCCCGGCGGCTCCGGCATCGGGATGCATGTCATCCCGGTGGAAAAGGCCATCGAAAGCGAAAACGAAGCCATCGGGCTGGAGAAGATCAGCTACTGGCTGGAGAAATACGAGGGCAAATATGCCAAGAGCATGTGCTCCTGCCGCGCCAGCCGCCAAAAGCTGGGCGAGGGCTGCGGCGACGACCCCGAAAACTGGTGCATCGCGGTGGGCGATATGGCCGACTATGTGGTGGAGACCCAGCGGGGCGAGTACATCACCAAGGAGGAAGCGCTGGATATTTTCCGCCGGGCGGAGGAGAATGGCTTTGTCCATCAGATCACCAATATCGACGGCGAGCAGAAGATCTTTGCTATCTGCAACTGCAATGTGAATATCTGCAACGCCCTGCGCACCAGCCAGCTTTTTAATACGCCGAATATGTCCCGCAGCGCCTATGTGGCCAAGGTGGAAAGCGAAAACTGTGTGGCCTGCGGCCGCTGTGTGGAGGGCTGCCCCGCTGGCGCGGTGAAGCTGGGCCAAAAGCTGTGCACCAAGGACGGCCCCATCACCTACCCCCGGCAGGAGCTGCCTGACGACCATGAGTGGG
Organism: uncultured Oscillospiraceae bacterium; assembly: GCA_900547385.1. Lineage (GTDB taxonomy): Bacteria > Bacillota > Clostridia > Oscillospirales > Ruminococcaceae > Angelakisella. The sequence goes on from URGQ01000074.1 coordinate 2,325, forward strand.
GCCCCGAAAAATGGGCGGTGGATTACCGCGACAAAAACCGCGTGAACTGCTACAAGACCGGCACCGCGCCCTGTAAGACCGCCTGCCCCGCCCACATCGCGGTGCAGGGCTACCTGAAGCTGGCGGCCCAGGGCAAGTACAAGGAGGCTTTGCAGCTCATCAAGCGGGATAACCCTTTCCCGGCGGTCTGCGGCCGCATCTGCAACCGGCGGTGCGAGGACGCCTGTACCCGCGGCACCATCGACCAGGCGGTGGCCATTGATGAGGTGAAGCGCTTTATTGCCCAGCAGGACCTGAACGCCGAGACCCGCTTTGTTCCCGAAAAGGTCATCCCCAAGGTGGACGGCGAGTTTGAGGAGAAGATCGCTATTATCGGTGGCGGCCCGGCCGGCCTTTCCTGCGCCTATTACCTGGCGGAAAAGGGCTACCGTCCCACCGTCTTTGAGAAGGAAAAACAGCCCGGCGGTATGCTGATGCACGGCATCCCCGAATTCAGGCTGGAGAAGGATGTCATTGAGGCCGAGATCGATGTGCTGCGGGCCCTGGGGGTGGAATTCCACTGCGGCGTGGAGGTAGGCAGGGATGTGACTATCCCCGAACTGCGGGAGCAGGGCTACAAGGGCTTCTATGTGGCCATTGGACTGCAAAGCGGCGGCAAGCTGGGTGTGCCCGGCGAGGACGCCGAGGGTGTCAAGGCCGGTATTGAGCTGATGCGGGAAGTGAACCTGGAAGGGAAGAAGAGTCTTTCCGGCCGGGTAGTGGTCATCGGCGGCGGCAATATCGGCGCTGATGTGGCCCGGACGGCCCTGCGCTGCGGCGCCGAGAAAGTTTCCCTGTACTGCCTGGAGGACTATGATTCCATGCCAATGGGTGTGGAGGACCGCACCGAGTGCGAGGAGGACGGCATTGAGATCCATGCCGGCTGGGGCCAGACCGAGATCCTTGCCGAAAACGGCAAGTGCAGCGGTATCCGCTTCCGCAAGTGCCTTTCCGTCCGCAATGCCGAGGGCCGCTTTGCCCCGACCTTTGATGATAATACGACCGAGGAAGTCCCCTGTGATATGGTGCTGTACTGCATCGGGCAGAAGGTGGACTGGAAGGGCCTGCTGACCGGCACCGCTGTGGAACTGAACCCCAACGGCACCGCCAAGGCCGACCCCGTGACCTACCAGACCGCCGAGCCGGATCTCTTTGTGGGCGGCGATGTCTACACCGGGCAAAAGTTTGCCATTGATGCCATCGCGGCCGGCAAGCAGGGCGCGGTTTCTCTGCACCGCTGGGTGCAGGATGCCACCCTGACCATCGGCCGGGACAAGCGGGAATTTATAGAGCTGGATAAGAATAACCTGCTGCTGGAGGAGGCAAGCTATGACAATACTCCCCGCCAGCGCATCGGCTACAATGAGACGCTGAGAAAGACCTTTAAGGATGGCCGGGTGGCCTTTACCGAGGAACAGGTGAAGGCCGAGACCGCCCGCTGCCTGGGCTGCGGCGCCAGCGTGGTGGACCCCAATAAGTGCATCGGCTGCGGCATCTGCACAACCCGCTGTGCCTTTGATGCCATCCACCTGCACCGTGACCTGCCGGAGTGCAGCACCATGCGCTCGGCGGAGGATAAGATGAAGGGCATCCTGCCGTACATGATCAAGCGGAAAATACGCATCCGCCGCGCCAAGAAAGCCGAAAAGAGGAACGGATAATGCATGAGCTGGGGATCGTATTCCATACGATACGAACCATAGAAGAGGTGGCCGCCGAGCAGGGGCTGACCCGGGTGGGCAGCGTGACGCTGGAGCTGGGCGAGGTGAGCGGGGCCATTCCGCAGGAGCTGGTGAGCTGCTGGGACTGGGCCGTGAACCGCACCGAGCTGCTGCGCGGCGCGCCGCTGAAGATAGAGACCCTGCCTGCCGTGACCCGCTGCGAGGGCTGCGGGGAGGATTATCCGACGGTCCAGCACGGACGCACCTGCCCATACTGCGGCAGCGAAAAGACCTGGCTGCTGCGGGGGAATGAGATCAGCATAAAGGAAATAGAGGCGATATAATGGAATTTAAGACGATAGAGCTGAAAGAAAGCATCTTTGCCAACAACGACCGGGAGGCAGACCGCCTGCGGGCAGAGCTGAAGGGGGAAAAGACCTTTCTGCTGAACCTGATGTCGAGCCCCGGCAGCGGCAAGACCACCACCCTGCTGCGGACGGTGGAGCGGCTGCGGGAGGAAATGCGCATCGGTGTGATGGAGGCGGACATTGACAGCGATGTGGATGCCCGCACCATGGCTGGGGCCGGGGTACGGTCCATCCAGCTGCATACCGGCGGCATGTGCCACCTGGATGCCGGAATGACCGAGCAGGGTCTGCGTGAGATCGGGACGAAGGACCTGGATCTCATTGTGCTGGAGAATGTGGGCAATCTTGTTTGCCCGGCGGAATTTGATACCGGCGCGGTGAAGAACGCGATGATCCTTTCGGTCCCGGAGGGACATGATAAGCCGCTGAAATACCCGCTGATCTTTACCGTCTGCGACGCGCTCATCATCAACAAGGTGGATGTGCTGCCGTACTTTGACTTTGATATGGACAAGGTGACGGAGTACGCCCGCTTGAGGAATCCGAAGCTGGAGATTTTTCCCATCTGCGCCCGGACGGGCGAGGGTGTGGATGCCTGGTGCGACTGGCTGCGCCGCCAGGTAAATGAGTGGCAGGCATAAACCAGAATAACAAAAAGAGCCTTTCCGGAGTTGGGAGGGGCTCTTTTTTGCGGGCCTGATTTGTGGTCGCCTTTGGCGGGGCCTTTTGCAAGGCTTGATGAGCGCGCCTGCCCGGCGGGGGGGTACTTTTCTATGATGAAAAGTAGTAAAAGAATTTTATTTAGGGCGAGTTGGCGGTCGCCTGGCGGCGAGGCGTTGATTTTGTGGGGCGCAAAGCCTGTACGGCTCGCCGCCGGGGCGTTCCTTTTACTCGTGTGCGTCGTCGCGGG
>URGQ01000075.1 GCA_900547385.1 uncultured Oscillospiraceae bacterium
GGGGTCTGCCCCAGCGGGAACCCGCCTCCCACCAGCACCTTGAAAACTGAATAAAGCACCAGGCCATTATCCCCACAGCCGGAGATATATCAGTTGCACCCCGCATAAAAATGTGGTATGATAAGCTGTGTTATTTCGCTGTTTTGGAAAGGGGTTTTTTCCTGATGTCAAGCCCAAAATTGACTGTTGCCGTCCTATTCGGCGGCGCTTCCACCGAGCACGATGTTTCCCAGCTCTCCGTCACCTCCGTCCTGCGGGAGTTGGACCGCGATAAATATGAAATCCTGCCGGTCGGCATCACCCGCTCCGGGGAGTGGTTTCTCTACACCGGGGAGCTTTCGCTCATCACCGATGGCCGCTGGGAGCAGAGCGATGCCCGCATTCCCTGCCTACTTTCCCCTGTGCCCGCCCACCACGGGCTGATGGTACAAAAAGCCGATGGCTGGCAGCCGCTGCGGGTGGATCTGGTTTTCCCGGTGCTGCACGGCATGAACGGTGAGGACGGTACCCTGCAGGGTCTGTTGGAGCTGGCCCGGCTGCCCTATGTGGGCTGCGGGGTGACCGGCAGCGCCAACTGCATGGATAAAGATATTGCCAAGCGGCTATTTGCCGCGGCCGGCATTCCCACCGCCCGGGGCTTTACCGTTTACCGGGGAGAGGTTCCCTCCCCCGCCGAGCTGGCCGCCAAAGTGGAAGCCGAACTGGGCTGGCCGGTCTTTGTCAAGCCGGTGAACCTGGGGTCCTCGGTGGGCGTCAGCCGGGCCTGCGATGCCGAAGAGCTGGCCGCCGCCATGGAGGAAGCCCTCCGCTATGACTGCAAGGTTCTGGTGGAGGAAGCCATTACCGGGGCGGAGGTGGAATGCGCCGTAATGGGCAACCACCACAATGCCATCCCCAGCGATGTCATCGGCGAGATCGTTCCCCTGCGGGAGATGTACGATTACGAGGGCAAGTACCTGGATGGTTCCACCCAGCTGTATATCCCGGCCCGTATTCCGGAAGTGCAGACTGAGCTGATCCGCCAAGCGGCGGTAAAGGCTTACCGCGCGCTGGACTGCCGCGGCCTTTCCCGGGTGGATTTCTTTGCCCTGCCGGATGGCACCATTCGTCTGAATGAGATCAACACTCTGCCGGGCTTCACCAATATCAGCATGTTCCCCAAGCTGTTTATGGCCAGCGGCTACACCTATCCCCAGCTGCTGGACCGTTTGATCGAGCTGGCGCTGGAGCCCCGCTGAGGGGACACGATCCCCGGCAAAATTCCTTTACCAAGGGGAAAAAGTGCGGCTTTGCCGGCCATGCGGCGGCGGAGCCGTGGAGCGGACGAGGGCTGCCCGCAGCGAAGCGGAGGGTCGGCCCGAGGCGGAGCGAAACGGCGACGCCGCATCTGCCCCCAAGCCGCTGCCGGAGCCCGGCCCATGCGGCGGGCCCGCTCCACTTGATATCGGACTGACCCGCCGCTGCGCTTTGGGCAGTCCTCCCCCGTTTCGCGGCCCCGCCGCGGAACCCCAACCAAGCTCTTATCTTCCCCAGAAAGGAGGTGCTGCCCATGGACCCCAGACCTATCGGTGTTTTTGATTCCGGTATCGGCGGACTGATGGCGGTGCGGATGCTGCGGCATCTGCTGCCGGGCGAGCCCATCCTCTACCTGGGGGATACCGCCCGGATGCCCTATGGCGACCGCCCGGCCGGGGAGATCGACCGGCTGACCGGCGAGCTGACCGGCTGGCTGCTGCGGCAGAATGTCAAGGCGCTTATCGCGGCCTGCGGCACCATAAGCTGCAATGCAGGCGAAACACTGCAGCAGCTGCCGGTCCCCTGCTTTGATGTGGTGACGGCTGCTGCCGAAGCGGCGGCCCAGGCCACCCGAAACGGAAAAGTGGGTCTGGCCGCCACCAGTGCCACCATCCGCAGCGGGCGCTTTGCGGAGGAGATAGAAAGGCGGACCGGACAGGCTGTGACCGCTGTGCCCTGTCCCCTGCTGGCGCCCATGATAGAGCACGGAGCCGGCCCGGATGACCCTGCGCTGGCCGCCGCTGTGGCGGAATACTGCCAACCCCTGCTGCAAAGCGGAGTGGATACCGTAGTGCTGGGCTGCACCCATTATCCCCTTATCGCGGAGCTTTTTACCCGGATATTGGGGCCGGAAGTGACCCTGATAGACTGCGCGGGCGAAGCGGCCAAAGCCGCCGCCGAAGCCATGAAAGAACAACATCTGCTGGCGGAGGGGAACGACCCTGCCGTCACGGAATACCGTTTTACCGCCCTGCCGCCGCAGGCCGCCCGACAGACGGCCCGCCGCATGCTGGGAGAGGATTTTACCCCGCGGCTGCTGCCGCTGGAGAAGCTGACCGCGTTTTCCACCGAATAAAGCCATTTTGTGAAAAACGCGGCTAAACCGCTAAATTGAAAAAAGGGGGCGAGCCCCATGAAAACAGAACAGGAAAACTGCACCGTCACCGTCCGCGGCATCCAGCGGGTGGAGGGTGACGAGGATGTGGTGGAGCTGGTGACCGGCGGGCGCTTTACCTGCCATGGGGGCCACTGGCTCATCCGGTATGAGGAGAGCGACGATACCGGCTATGGCGGCTGCCACACCTCCCTGCGGTACGACCCTGAAAAGGGACAGGTCATCCTGCTGCGTACCGGGGCGGTGCATTCCCAGCTGATCGTAGAGGAGGGCAAGCGCCACCAATGCACCTATGATACCGGCTGCGGCACCATCATCCTGGGGGTGAGCGGCAGCCGCATCGCGGCCGACCTAGACGAGCAGGGCGGCACGCTGGAATTTCACTACTCGCTGGATGTAAACACGGCGCTGGTAAGCGAAAACGATGTTTATGTGGCGGTGTTCCCGCGGTAATAAGAAAGCTTGCCGGGGGGCAAGGCGGCCCGCAGGGCGTTCCGGCCGGGCCGGAACCGGCGGTCGCAGACCGCCGAAGCCGCCGCAGGCGGCTTGCCCTGCGGGCCGGCTCCCGGCTCCTGCATAAATCCCAAATCGTATATAAATCAATTTCTATACATTAAGGAGAGCTTCAACTATGATTTCCCGCTTTGATGAGACCCGCCAGGGCCTTGACCGTGTCGTTCGGGCGGCCTTTGCCGCGGCGGCTGCCAAGGGCCTGCTGCCCGATGCCGAGCCCGCCGCCTATGTGGTGGAAATTCCCGCCGATCCCAAAAACGGCGATTTTTCCACCAATGCCGCCATGGTGAACGCCCGCGCGATGAGATGCGCTCCCCAGAAAATTGCGGCGGCCCTGCTGGAGTGCTTTGATTTTGGCGAGCTGCCGGTGGAGCGCTGCGAGATCGCCGGTCCCGGCTTCTTGAATTTCTACATGAAGCAGGAATGGTTTGGTTCGCTGGCGGCGGAGGCGCTGGAAAAGGGCGCGCACTATGGCCGCAGCGACTACGGCCAAAACGAAAAGGTAATGGTGGAATTCGTTTCCGCCAACCCCACCGGCCCCATGCACATGGGCAATGCCCGCGGCGGCGCCATAGGCGACTGCCTGGCGGCGGCGCTGGAATGGAGCGGCCACGATGTGACCCGGGAATTTTATGTGAATGATGCCGGCAACCAGATCAACAAGTTCGGGGCGTCCCTTTCGGTGCGGTATCTGCAGCTCTTTGAGGGGGAGGACAAGCACCCCCTGCCGGAGGACTGCTATCAGGGCATGGATATTCTGGACCATGCAAGGGAGTTTGCAAAGCTGTACGGCGATCAATATGTGAACGCCGATGAGGAGGAGCGCCGCCGCGCCTTGGTGGAATACGCCCTGCCCCTGAATATTGCCGCTTTGGAGCGGGACCTGGGCCGATACCGCATCCACTATGATGTGTGGTTTAGGGAAAGCGTGCTGCACCGGGAGGGCAAGGTCACAGCCATCTGCGAGAAGCTGAAGGAAAATGGCTGGGCCTATGAAAAAGAGGGCGCCCTGTGGTACAATAACATCAAGATGATGACCGAGAAGGCCGAAAAAGCCGGCAAGCCGCTTTCCGAGGCGGAGATAGCTGAGCTGAAGGATGATGTGCTGGTGCGGGCCAACGGCGTTCCCACCTACTTTGCCGCCGATATTGCCTACCACTACAACAAGTTTGCCGAGCGCGGATTTCACCGGGTCATCAATATTTGGGGTGCCGACCACCACGGCCATGTTGCCCGCCTGAAGGGCGCCATGGATGCGGTGGGGCTGGACGGCGACCGGCTGGACATCGTACTGATGCAGCTGGTGCGCCTGATGAAGGACGGGCAGCCCTACCGCATGAGCAAGCGCAGCGGCCGGGCCGTGACGCTGACCGACCTGCTGGACGATGTGCCGATCGATGCCGCGCGGTTCTTCTTCAATATGCGGGAGCCGAATGCGACCTTTGACTTTGATCTGGATTTAGCAGTACAGCAGAGCAGCGATAACCCTGTTTACTATGTGCAGTATGCGCACGCCCGCATCTGCTCGGTGCTTAAGCTGGTGATGGCCGAGGGGCTGACCGAGGAGGGCATTAAGAATGCCGATCTGGGTCTCCTGGTAACACCGGAGGAGCGGGAGCTGTGCCGGGCGCTGGGGCAGATGCCGGATGAGGTGATTGCGGCGGCGAAATACTATGACCCGGCCCGCATGACCCGCTATGCCATGGAGGTGGCGGCGCTTTACCACAAGTTCTACCAAAACTGCCGGGTGAAGTGTGAGGACTCTGCCGTTTGTGCGGCCCGTGCCGCCCTGTGCCGGGCTACGGCTACTGTGCTGGAGAACACCCTTGCGATGCTGAAAATCACCGCCCCGGAGGTCATGTGACGGCGGGGGAAAAATGATTTGCAGGCGCCTGCCGGCGGATATTCGTGAAACAGATTGTTATCGCCTAACGGCGGGGCAAGCCTTTTAGAAATCTTGGTTTGTACGGCTTACCGGCGGGGCGTTCATGAAAAAGTCTGCTATCACCTCCGGTGGGGAAGGTCTTATAAAAAGCTTTAGTTGGTACGCCTGCCCGGCGGGGCATCCTTTTGTGCCGACAAAAGGATGCAAAAACGGTTCAAGGCTGCGCCCTGAAAACCCGGTCGCCCTGCTGCGCTGGATACGAATTTATTTTTA
>URGQ01000076.1 GCA_900547385.1 uncultured Oscillospiraceae bacterium
CCGGCATATCATTCACTACCGCGCCGCCACTTCGTTACCCCTTACACAGGGGAGCTTGTGGTGCAGGGCGATGCCGCTTCGTTACCCCTTGCGCGGGGGAGGCTGTGGGGCAGTGCGCGGGGCCGGGGATGAGAGGGCACAAAGCAAAAAAATCCCCCGCCCTTTGCGGGACGGGGGAAAGATGTTTTTTGTTACATGGCGATGTTCCGGATGCCGGGGTGGCTATCCATAAAGGCGAGAATCTCCTCGAACTTAATTTCCCGGCTGAACTTGATGGTGAGGCCGTAATTGACGGTGCCATCGTTATTGTGGGTAATGTGGCTGCCGATGACCGAAACATCCATCCGCTTGAGCTCCGCCAGGAAGGCATCCCGCAGCTCCGGGGTATCATTCATGGTGATATTGATATCCCGGGTGGCCAGGGCGTCATTGCCGATATTGAACTTGTGCATGATGGTCTGCATCAAAATAATGATGATGGTAGTGGCGATGCCGATGGGGTACATCCCGGCGCCGATGGCCAGGCCGATGCCTGCGGTGGCCCAAATGCCCGCCGCGGTAGTAAGGCCCTTTAGGGTGCTGCCGTTGCGGTAGATGACGGCCAGGCCGATGAAGCTGATGCCGCTGACCACCTGCGCCGCAATGCGCGCCGGATCGGCGCCGCGGTCGCCAAAGAAGAAGGTATCTCCGATGGAAAGATCGGCGAAGGCGTATTTGGAAACGATCATGATGAGGGCGGAAGCGCAGCAGACCAGGCAGTGGGTGCGGATGCCGGCTTCCTTTAGGCGCTTGGTGCGCTCCAGACCAATGGCGCCGCCGCAAAGGGTGGCGACCAGTACGCGGATGAGGAAGACGAGCTGGTAACCCAGCGGCATGGCCTCATTCATGCGGGAGATGAGTTCTGTCATAATAGGACCTCCTTTGGGGGGAGTGTGAATATGGGCAGCGGCCAAAGACCGCCCGGGAAAATGCTATGCGCAAATAGTTTATTCTATATCATACCACAACTTAGTGAAATTTTCAACAATATTTCGGGAGAAGAAAAGCCGCACGGCGAACCGGCACGGCTTGGGGATTTCTTTGTGGGGGATGAGAGGTTTGCCATACGCGGGGAGTGAGGCGGCCGCGCAGCGGGCGAGGGCTGCCCGGAGGGTCAGCCTGAGGGGGAAGCGGAGCGGCCGCCGAATGGGGGTTATTGCAGGTCCTCCAGTTCCCGCAGCCACAGGGCGGTGGAAGCATCACTGGGCATTCGCCAATCCCCGCGAGGGGAAAGGGTGACCGAGCCGACCTTGGGGCCATCCGGCAGGCAGCTGCGCTTAAACTGCTGCTGGAAGAACCGGCGGAAGAAGGTGCGCAGCCACTTTAGGATGGCGGTGCGGTCGTAGCGGCCGGCAAAGGCCAGCTCGGCCAGGTGGAGAATCTTCCGGGGTGGGCAGCCGTAGCGGATAAAGTGATAGAGGAAGAAATCGTGCAGCTCGTAGGGGCCAACGAGATCTTCGGTCTTTTGGGCGATGGTGCCGTCCTCCTCGGCGGGGAGCAGCTCGGGGCTCACTGGGGTATCCAGGATATCATAGAGCACGGCGGCCAGCGCTTCATCATCGCAGGTATCGGCGGCGTGGCGCACCAGGTAGCGCACCAGGGTTTTGGGGATGGAGCCATTGACGCCGTACATGGACATATGGTCGCCATTGTAGGTGGCCCAGCCCAGGGCCAACTCGGAGAGATCGCCGGTGCCGACTACGATGCCGTTTTGCTGGTTGGCGATATCCATAAGCACCTGGGTGCGTTCCCGGGCCTGGGCGTTTTCGTAAGTCACATCGGTCACCTTTTCATCGTGGCCGATATCCTGGAAATGCTGGCGGACGGCCGCCGCAATGGAAACGGTACGCAGGGTGACCCCCAGCTTTTCACACAGGATCTCGGCATTGGAGCGGGTACGGCTGGTGGTGCCGAAGCCCGGCATGGTGACGGCGACCATATCGGTGCGGGGACGGCCCAGCAGATCCAGCGCGCGAACCGCGACCAGCAGGGCCAGGGTGGAATCCAGCCCGCCGGAGATACCCAGCACCGCGGTGGGGCAGCCGATGTGCTCCAGCCGGCGGCGCAGTCCCTCTGCCTGCATGGCCAGGATGGCCTCGCAGCGCTCCCGGCGCTCGGAGCTGTCGGCCGGGACAAAGGGGTGAGGATCGATAAAGCGGGTGAGGGAGGTCTCGCTCACCGGCAGGGAGAACGGAATAACGGTATAGCCGGCCGCTTCAGCGGTGGGCCAGGTGGTGGTGCGGCGGCGCTCGGCGGCCAGGCGGTACACATCCAGCTCGGTGATAGCCATCTCATTGGTGAAGAGGGCAGTTTGGGCCAGCAGCTTGCCATTTTCGGCAATGAGATTGTGCCCGGCAAAGACCATATCGGTGGTGGATTCGCCCCGGCCGGCATCGGCATAGAGGTAACCGGCCATCAGGCGCGCGCTCTGCCCGGTGACAAGGGAACGGCGGTATTCCGCCTTGCCGATGGTTTCATCGCTGGCGGAGCAATTGGCCAGGACGGTGGCCCCGGCGATAGCGTGGCGGGTGCTGGGGGGCGCGGCTACCCACAGGTCCTCGCAGATCTCGACCGCCAATTTATATTCCGGCAGCTCCCGGCAGCAGAACAGCAGATCGGTGCCGAAGGGGACCTCCTGCCCCAGCAGGGAGATGGTGCGGGTCCCGGCGGGGGCGGGGGTGAACCAGCGGGCCTCGTAGAACTCGCCGTAATTAGGCAGGTTGGTTTTGGGGACGACACCGAGAATTTGTCCTTGATGCAGTACGGCGGCGCAGTTATACAGTTTGCCATCCACTGCCAGCGGCAGACCGGCGACCGTAGTGAGGGGGAGGGAAGCACCGGCGGAAAGCAGTGCTTGCAGTCCCTCCAAGGCCCCCTGCTGCAGGGTGAGCTGCAGCAGCAGATCGCCGCAGGTATAGCCGGTCAGGCCCAGCTCCGGCAGGACGAGCAGGTGCGCGCCGGCCGCGGCGGCCTGCTGCATCAGCTCGGCGGCGTGTTCGGCATTGTAGCGGCAATCCGCCACCCGCAGGGTGGGACTGGCGGCGGCGACTTTGATAAATCCGTATTTCATGGCGATATTCGGCAGCGTGGGCTGCCGCCTCCTTGGCAGAGATTTGGATGGGGGAAGGGCGGCCCGCAGGGCCGCCGGGGCGCAGCCCCGGCGTGGGCGGCGAAGCCGCCTAAAACCGCCCGGAGGGCGGTTTGCCCTGCGGGCCGCAGCCTGTGGCAGCCGTGGGCTTTATAAGGGTATTATAGCATTTTTCCCCCGGATGTAAAGGCGGCTTCCCTTGACTTTTCCCCACTATGAGAGTATAACTTTAATATTATTATCCCATTGGAAAGAAGACCCCCTATGCTGACCCTGAAAACCCTGCTGATTATCTGCCCGCTGGTCTTTCTGGCGGGCTTTGTGGATGCCATTGCCGGAGGCGGTGGGCTGATCTCGCTCCCCGCGTACCTGCTGGCCGGGCTGCCGCCCCACCAGGCCATTGCCACCAATAAAATGAGCTCTACCATCGGGACCTGCGCTTCCACGGCACGGTACCTGAAAAACGGCTATGTGGACTGGCAGGCGGCCATTCCCTGCATGGTTATGGCCATCCTGGGCGCCAATTTTGGCGCGCGGCTCATCCTGCTCATTCCGCAGCAGTACATCCAGTACCTGCTGCTGGGCACGCTGCCGGTCATAGCCTTTGTGGTATTAAAACGAAAGCCCATCCAGTCGGGGGAGCAGCCGGAAAGCACTATGCCCCGCAGCCGGCAGCTGATTTTAGCGGCGGTGTTTTCTCTTATCATCGGGCTGTATGATGGCCTGTATGGGCCGGGTACCGGCACCTTTTTGCTGATGCTGTATACCGGGCTGTGCAAAATGAGCCTAGAGCGGGCCAGCGGTACTGTAAAGCTGGTCAATCTCTCCTCCAATATCACCAGCTTTGTGCTGTTCCTCACCACGGGGCAGGTGCTGGTCACGCTGGGACTCATCTCCGGTGGGTTTTGCCTGCTGGGGCATGTTATCGGCTCCGGGATGATGATGAAAAACGGCAGCAAGATCGTGCGGCCGGTCATCATTACGGTGCTGGCGCTGCTGTTTATTAAAGTAATAAGCGACATGGTGGCGGGCTGACCGCCGGAAAGGACGATCATACTATGAGTAAGTTCCAATGGAAGGGTTCCACCCTGCTGGCCCCGGTGCCCGCCGCGCTGGTAAGCTGCGGCACGCTGGAAAAGCCCAATGCCCTGACCATCGCATGGACGGGCATCACCTGCAGCGATCCGCCCATGACCTACATCTCGGTGCGGCCGGAACGGTATTCCTACGATATCATCAAGGAATCCGGGGAATTTGTCATCAACCTGACCAGCGGTGCCATGGCGCGCGCCACCGATTTCTGCGGGGTACGCTCCGGGCGGGAGATGGATAAGCTGGCGGCCACCAGTTTAACCGTAGAGCCCGCCAAAGAAATAGCGGCGCCGGTCATTGCGCAGAGCCCGCTGGCGCTGGAGTGCCGGGTCAAGCAGATCATCCCGCTGGGCAGCCATGATATGTTCCTGGCGGAGATTGTGGCAGTGGATGTGGAGGAAAGACTGCTGGATGAGGCCGGCAAGCTGCACCTGGAAAAGGCAGGGCTGATGGCCTATTCCCACGGGGAGTACTTTGCCATGGGTAAAAAGATTGGCTCCTTTGGCTATTCAGTGCGCAAAAAGCGCCCCAAGAACCCGGCAGGCAAAAAGAAAAAATAAGCGGCTGCCATTCCGGCTTTCGGGGCGGCGGTTTTGCTTTTTAGGGTCCCTGCAGGGGGCAAGCCGGCCCGGCGGGCCGCGGCGCGTAGCG
>URGQ01000077.1 GCA_900547385.1 uncultured Oscillospiraceae bacterium
GCCGGGCCTGCGGCCCGAACCTTCCTTCCCCGCTCTCCCGGCTCAGCTATTCTTTTTCTCCTCCACCGCATGCGCGGCAGGCGCTTGCGCCTGTGGTTTACCCTTGCGGCTCACCTTCGGCAGCTTTCCGGCCTTTTGGGCCCGGCGCACCAGCCGCAGCACCAGCCAAACCACCACCGCAAGAATGACTGCCCACAGCAGCACCAGCGGCAGATAGGTCACCAGCCAAACCAGCGCGTTCTCGGCGCTGTTCTTCACCAGCCGCATTGAATCCGCAAATCCATCGGAAAGGCGCTGTCCCAGCGTTTGGGGCGGGTCATTGATGACACTGTACTCCACTACCTCCTGCAGGGTGATGTGCAGGGTGGAATAGCTCACCCGGCTGTCGTAGTTCCGCAGGGTGGCCTCATAGCTCTCTATCTGGTACCGCACATCACTCAGTCGGCTCTCCAGCTCCAGCACATCGCTCAGCTCCGTCGCCTTAGAGAGGATCTCCAAAAGGCGCTCCTCCTGCAGGCGCAGCGTTTTCAGCCGGGCTTCGGTGTCGGTATAGCTTTCGGTCACATCGGCTACATCGGTGCTGCGGCTCACCACATTGCACAGCTCCCCTGCCGCGCTCATCGCGCTCTCCAGCTCCTCCGCGGGGATGCGCGCCGTAATGCTGGCGTACCGGGCGTTATAGCGGCTGCTGTATAGGCTGCCTCCCTGCTCGCTCCGGCTCTCGATGTACCCGCCGCAGTCGATTACCATCTGCTCCAGGGCCGCCAGGGCCTGGGCATAGTCCCGGCTCTCCAGCTCCATCCACGCCGTCTGGATCAGCTTCCGGTCGGTGGCCAGCGCTGCATCGTCGTCCCTCTCCCCCGGCTCCGGGGATGGCATCATGGGGCTTTCGGTATCAAACAGCGTTTCACTCGCCTTGTAGCTTTCGCTTTTTTGGTTATAGCTGCCGTAGCCGGCAACGCCGGGGCTATCATTTGCGGCACGGCTGCCGCAGCCCGCCAGCACTAGCAACAGGGCCAGCAGTATCCCGGTAAGTGCAAAAATCCGCTTTTTCATGGTTTTTCCTCCTTGGCTTCGTTTGGGCCCTCTACTTAATGAGTGCCTCATTTTTGGCATTTTACTGCACACCTACCAAAAATTTTTTCAGCCGGCCAGATTCGGCGCAGCCGGGCCCGGCCTTCGGCCGGGCCGCGCGTGGGCCTGCGGCCCCCGCGTCCCTCGCGCGCGCTGCGCGCGCGAGGCGGCTGCGCCGCCTTCTGCCTCCCCGCCGCCCTGTGCAGGATACAAAAAGAGCGCCCCCGGCAGGGGCGCCCCAATAGCAGCTTGCGGCTTTAGCGGTTTTTCAGCAGGTCCCGGATCTCGGCCAGCAGCTTTTCCTCATTGGAGGGCTCCGGCGGCGCGGCAGGCGCCTCCTCCTCGGCCGGCTTTTCCAGCTTGCTGCGAGCGGTGTTCACCGCCTTGACAAACAGGAACACCACCAGCGCAATGAGCAAAAAGTCGATGATGGTGGCCAGGAAGCTGCCGATGCCCATCACCACCGGCTCCTTTATCACCGTCTCGCCCTCCATCACGGCCGGGGAAAGGGTGATATTCAGCGCCGTCAGGTCGATATCCCCGATGATCCACCCCAAAAAGGGCATGAACACATCATTCACCAGCGAGGAGGTGATCTTGCCAAAGGCGCCGCCGACGATCACGCCGACTGCCATATCCATCACATTCCCGCGGGAAATAAAGTCCTTGAATTCCGTTACGATCTTCTTCATGCGGTCTCCTTTATCGAAAAAGCGGGCTCCGTAGAGTCCGCTTTTATCGGTTTTTCGATCAGTTCTCGGTCGTCGCTACGGCAACAAAGCGGGCGGGGTTGATCTTGACGCCGGGGCCCATGGTGGTGGCAACCACGCAGGAACGGACATACTGACCCTTGGCAGCCGCTGGCTTGGCCTTTACGATAGCGTCCATCAGGGTATCAAAGTTCTCCTGCAGCTTCTGCGCGCCGAAGGAAACCTTGCCGATGGGGCAGTGGATGATGTTGGTCTTATCCAGACGGTACTCGATCTTACCGGCCTTCGCCTCGGTCACAGCGCGACCGGCATCGGGGGTAACGGTACCTGCCTTGGGGTTGGGCATCAGGCCGCGCGGACCCAGAATCTTACCCAGACGACCGACAATACCCATCATGTCGGGGGTAGCGATTACTACATCGAAGTCCATCCAGTTCTCTTTCTGGATCTTCTCCATCATGTCCTCGGCACCTACAAACTCAGCGCCGGCAGCCTTGGCAGCCTCGGCGGCATCGCCGCGGGCAAAGCACAGCACACGCACGCTCTTGCCGGTACCGTTGGGCAGCACTACGGCGCCGCGGACCTGCTGGTCGGCGTGACGGCTGTCTACGCCCAGGCGGACATGGATCTCTACGGTCTCATCGAACTTAGCCTTGCCGGTCTTGGCGCAAAGGTCCAGCGCCTCTGCCGGCTCATACAGCTTGGTGCTGTCTACCAGCTTTCTGCTGTCTGTATATTTCTTACCATGCTTCATAGCGTTTATTATCCTCCTATAATGTGGTGTTTAGCGGAATGGTTCCTCCCACTGTTACAAGAAAGCGTTTAGCCTTCTACTTCTACGCCCATGCTGCGGGCGGTACCGGCAATCATGCTGATGGCGGCATCGATATTGGCAGCGTTCAGGTCGGGCATCTTCAGCTCGGCGATCTTCTGGAGCTGCTCACGGGTGATCTTGCCAACCTTGGTCTTGTTGGGCACGCCGGAACCGGATTCCAGGTTGATGGCCTTCTTGATGAGGACGGCCGCGGGGGGAGTCTTGGTAATAAAGCTAAAAGTACGGTCTGCGTATACGGTGATCACAACGGGGATAATGAGGCCGACATCGTTCTTGGTGCGCTCATTAAATTCCTTGGTGAAAGCCATAATGTTTACGCCGTGCTGACCCAGTGCGGGACCAACGGGGGGCGCGGGGGTTGCCTTGCCGGCAGGGATCTGCAGCTTGATATAGCCTACTACTTTCTGAGCCATGTTTCTGCACCTCCAAATATGTGGTAATGATAGCGGGCCATCCCATTTTGTTTTGCGGATGGTTCCTCCCACAGGCTCTGCTCCCGGCTCTTTTGGGGGCTTAGCCTATCGGCCCGTTTACGCACGGGCCTGCGGTTTATTTGTGTTGCTTTTATTTATTCCAGGGGCTTCACTTCGTTCAGGGCCAGCTCTACCGTTACATCCTTACCCATCATCGAAACGGTGACGCGGGTCAGCTGCTTTTCGGTATCAATGGCATCCACAACGCCCACAAAGCCTTCCAGATAGCCGCCGGTAACTTCTACACTGTCGCCCACGGCATAGTTGGTCGTGATCTGCCGGCTCTCCACCTGGAAGCGCTCTATCTCGGCTTCCGTCAGCGGCACCGGTTTGGAGCCTGGGCCCACAAAGCCCGTAACTCCGCGGATATTGCGGACAACATACCAGCTGTCATCTGTCATGATCATCTTAACAAATACATAGCTGGGGAAGAGCTTCTGCTCCTTTTCCACCTTCTGGCCGTCATCCTTGATCTCGACCACCATTTCGGTCGGGATCTTTACATCGGTGATGAGGTGCTGCAGCTGCCGGTTTTCCACCGCGTTCACGATGCTGTCGGCTACTTTATTCTCATACCCGGAGTAGGTATGCACCACATACCATTTTGCTTCTTCAGCCATTTGGTTCCCTCCCGTTTGGTATTGATTTTTGAGTTTCCCGGCTCATCGGCGGCGGATCAGGCCTTGATGAGCAGCTTGATAACCAGCGAGAACAGGGCGTCCAGTCCGCAGATAACAACAGCGGAGATCAGGACAACTGCCAGTACGATGAGGGTGTTATTGATGACCTGCTTCTTGGTAGGCCATACTACCTTCTTCATCTCGCCGCGCATATCCTTGAAGGAGCGCGCCCAACGCTGAAAGATATTGGGCTTTTTAGCGGTCTCAGCCATTTCTTACTCCTCCTTATTACTTGGTCTCACGGTGAACAGTGTGCTTGCGGCAGAAGCGGCAGTACTTGTTCATTTCCAGTCTGTCGGGATCGTTCTTCTTGTTCTTCATGGTGTTGTAGTTGCGCTGCTTGCATTCGGTACAAGCCAGAGTGATCTTGACTCTCATTTAGTCGGCACCTCCTATTATACTTCGGATTTCTTTTGCCTCCCTCTTTGTGGCGAGAAGTGAATCAGCCGCTCTTCCGTGCGGGAAAAGCAACGGCCCAAAAGGCCAAAAACGCACACGAAAAAAAGGCCCTTCTCCGAGAGGTAATGACATCATAGCATAGATGCCGTCCCAAAGTCAAGCCTTTTTGCCTGTATTTCCGCGGTTTTGCGGGGATTTTTGGGAGTGGGGATTAAGGGGGTGGTCTGCGGGCGTCTGCGGCGGGGGTGAGCCTTTTACAAGGCATAATTAGTACGCCTACCGGCGGGGTGGCATGAGATAGTTTGCAATCACCTTCGGTGGGGCAAGTTTTATAAAAGGCTTTAGTTAGTACGCCTACCCGGCGGGGGCATCCTTTTGTGCCGACAAAAGGATGCAAAAACGG
>URGQ01000078.1 GCA_900547385.1 uncultured Oscillospiraceae bacterium
AGGGTCAGCCCGACTTAAGCGAAGGTTGCGTCCGACGCGACGACGCTTATAAGGTTGATTTTTAATTTGGTTTCTGCAATATCCAAAATAAAATGCGCCGCAGGCACCTTGAGAGCGTATCCAGCCGCAGCTTAAGCGTTAGGAGGTCTTGGGGCGCAGCCCCAAGTGCGTTTTGGTATGGGGGGCCTCCGCGGCGAGCCACACAGGCTTTGCACCCTGCAAAATCAACGCGACGCCGAAGGCGACCACAAACTTGATCTAAATAGGCCTTTTGCCTACTTTTCTTCACAGAAAAGCAGACCCCCGCCGGCAGGCACCCCCATCCCTCCAACCATATCTGACCCAAAGGATTCCCTATGAAAAACAGCATCCCAAAAAACAGAATCCTCCTGCGGGGGGCGGCGCTGGCGCTGGCCCTCTGTTTGCTGTTCTCCTGCGCCGCCTGCGGCAAAAAGAACACAACCACCGCCCTGCGCGCCGATCTCTCCGGCCGGGTGTATACCCTCGATCCCCAGTACTGTACCACCGCGCTGGAGCGCTGCCTGCTGAAAAACTGCATGGAGGGTCTGCTGCGCCGCCTGCCGGATGGCACCATGACCGAGGGCTGCGCCGAAAGTTACAGCGTCAGTGCCGATGGCCTGCGCTATACCTTCACCCTGCGGGAAAATCTCCAGTGGAGTGACGGCGAGCCGCTGAAGGCGAGGGACTTTGTGTTCGCCTTCCAAAGAATACAGCAGGGCAGCGGCAGCGCCGCCGCCCGGGAGCAATTTGCCGCCATCGCCGGGATGGCGGCAGGGGAGCGCGGCAGCCTGGGCGTTGCCGCGCCGGATGACCGCACTGTCGTTATCACCCTTTCCCGCACCGATCCCCTGCTGCCGGAAAAGCTGGCAGAGCCGGAGGCCTTCCCTTGCCGGGAGGACTTCTACACCGGCACCCACGCCCGCTACGGCAATACTCTCGAGAATATGATCTATAACGGCCCCTACACGGTAAAAAGCTGGGAATCCGCCGGGCTTCGCCTGATCCCCAACAGCCGCTACACCGGCCTTACCCCAGCGCAGAATACCGGGGTCATCATCACCCTGGGGAAGGATAACACCATGGAGCGCTTTCTGGAGGGTCTTACCGATTGCTGCCGGGTGGATAGCAATACCCTGGGGCAGCTTTCCGGCGGCAAGACCAGCCTGCTCACCTTCCGTAATGGCACCGTCTCCCTGCTGCTCAATCAGGCCTCCCCCCAGCTGGCGCAGGAGGCCATGCGGCAGGCCTTGTGTTACAGCTTCCCGCTGGCGCAGTATGCCCAGGGCGGTGATCTGCCCGATTCCTACGAATACGCCGGCAGCATCATTCCCGGCGCCGCCCGCCTGTACGATAAAAGCTATACCGATTTAACCGCGAAGGGCTTTTCGCTGGGCTCCGTCACCTACCCCGATGGCAGCTCCACCTCCGACTTCCGCCGCAGCGATCAGCTTACCGTTACCTATAATGCCCGTGCCGCCGCCGCGGCGCTGGAGCAGGCAGGGGAGCAGCCGCAGGGCCTTACCCTGTTGCTGCCAAAAGGCTCGGCGCTGGAAGGCTTCTGTGGCTGGCTGCAAAAGCAGTGGCTGGACCACCTGGGATTGGTGGTGAACCTGGCCATAGTGGATGCCGATACCTACCGCAGCCGTCTGGCCAAGGGGGATTTTACCCTGGCCCTGTACAGCTACACCGCCGGGGATGAACTCCACACCGTGTTCCGTCACTACGGCATGGGCGGCGGTGCACCGGTCCAGTGCGCCGATCCCCACTACGGCCAGCTGCTGGATATGGCCAGCACCAGCCGCAATGTAAATGAAGCGGCCCGCCTCTTTGCCAATGCCGAAGCCCTGCTGGTGGATCAGTTTATTGTGATGCCGCTTTTCTATACCGAAAGCTACTTTGCCATGGCCCAGGATGTCACCGGCCTTCAGGCCTCCGCCGATGGTGCCGAGCTGTTCTTTGCCACGGCAAAGCGGGAGGGTTAAGTGCAATGCTGCTGCAAAGACTGAATAAAAACGACCTGCCGGAGATCATAGCATTCAACCGTCGGTGCTTCTCCCCCGGCGACCGCTGGAGCGGAGAGGACTGGACGGAGCTGCTGGAGGACGAGCGGGCGCATTACTACGCGCTGCTGGAGAATGGGCAGATCGTGGGGAATATGTTTCTTTACGACTGGCAGGGGGAAAGGGATTTCCTGAAAATTATGAACCTTGGTGTTGCCCCTGATCGGCGGGGGCAGGGGCTGGCGTGCCGGCTGCTGCAAAAGGCGGCGGAGGAGCTGAAGGCTTCGATGCTGACGCGCTGCTGCGGCGAGACACGGGAGAGTAACCTTGCCATGCGGCGGGTGTTTGAGCGCTGCGGCTACCGGCTGAACAAAACGGAAGAAAGCTACTACGAAAACCCGACCGAAAGCGCCTGCAAGTATGTGCTGCGGCGGGAGGAGCTGGAGTAAAATCAAATAACGCCCCCCGGCACCGCCAATCGATAAATCGCCGCCGGGCGTACCGGCTGGCCCTGGGCCTATAACCGCGCACTCCCATCAAACTTACCGGGAAAGGCAGGAGATATTACGATGCAAAAAACAAAGCTCGGCGGCCGCTTCTGGCTGGCGCTTACCGTGTTCTCATTGGTCGGTCAGGTGGCCTGGGTGGTGGAAAACATGTACTTCAATGTGTTCATCTATAAGATGTTCCACGCCACCGCCGCACAGATCAGCCTTATGGTGGCGGCTTCAGCGGTAGTGGCCACCCTCACCACCATCCTCATCGGCGCCCTCAGCGATCGGGTGGGCAAGCGCAAGCTGTTCATCTGCGTGGGCTACCTGCTGTGGGGGATTTCCATTCTCAGCTTTGCCCTCATCCGGGTGGATGTCATCAGCCCCATGGTCTCGGCGGGCGTGGCGGTCACCACCGTCTGCGTCAATCTCACCATCCTCATGGATTGCGTCATGACCTTCTTCGGCTCCACCGCCAACGACGCCTGCTTTAATGCCTGGCTCACCGATAGCACCGATGATACCAACCGTGGCGCTGCGGAGGGCATCAATGCCATGATGCCCATGATGGCCATTTTGGTGGTGTTCGGCGGCTTTATGTTCTTCGATCTGGAAAAGGCCGCAAGCTGGGTCACCATCTTCACCATCATCGGTGTGGTGGTCATCCTCATCGGCATTGCCGGCTTCTGGCTCATCCGGGAGCCCAAAGTCACCCCTTCGCCGGCCGGCAGCTATTGGGGCAGCATCCTGTATGGCTTCCGCCCCTCGGTCATCCGCCGGCATAAGGTGCTGTATCTCACCCTGCTGGCCTTCGCAGGCTTCGGCATCTCCATCCAGGTTTTCATGCCCTACCTCATCCTCTACTACGAAAAATCCCTCGGCATGACAAATTATGTCCTGGTCATGGCTCCGGCCATTGTGCTGGCGGCGGTGTTTACCGCCTTTTATGGCCGCCGGTACGATACCCACGGCTTCCGCCGCTCCATCCTGCCGGGCATTGCTCTGTTGATGGCAGGCTACCTTGCACTGTACTTCACCCGCGATACCCTGCCGGTCTTTTTCGGCTCCCTTTGCATGATGATGGGCTACCTTTCCAGCAATGCCATCTTTGGCGCCATGATGCGTACCTACACCCCGCCGGAGCAGGTCGGCCTGTTCCAGGGCCTGCGCATTGTGGCACAGGTGCTGGTGCCGGGGGTCATCGGCCCTGCCATCGGCGCCGCGGTGCTGAAGAATGCCGAGCTTGTGGTCAATGGCGATGGCACCACCTCCTTCCTCCCCAATGCGAATATCTGGCTGGCGGCCTTTGCGGCCGGGGTGGTGCTGTGCGGCCTGCTGGCACTGCTCTTTGCCCGCCTAAAGAAAGACGCTCCCGCCCGGAAAACCGCCTAAAAAAACGAGCCGTCCGCTGGCTTTGTCAGCGGGCGGTTTTTGCGGCCTTGCGGCGCTTCTCATTATTTTACATTCGATAAATCCACCCATTCGGTAGAGGTTTTCCCCACTTTTCACACAGTTTTCCACAGCCAATGGTCGCTTTTCCCCGCATAAATGCCCCAAAACCCGCCCCTTCCCGTCGGTTTTCCACATTTTCCACCTCATCCGTTGGGAGTTTTCCCCGGAAAAACAGGTCTCCCACGCTCGCTCCCTGCGACCCGGGTTTCCATCCCGCCATCGAACAATCGCTGTCCTTGCCGCCTTGCGGTGCCCGAAAAAATCTTCGCGCTGCTCGCTTGCTCGTTTTTTCGACCGCCGCATCAGCAGTAATCCCTGCCGCTCAGCTTCCGCCTTCGGCGGGACAAATCGCAGTCCCGCGCCCCAGCCCCCGCGACCCGCCCCCACCCCCAACC
>URGQ01000079.1 GCA_900547385.1 uncultured Oscillospiraceae bacterium
CCCGCAGGGCGCGCCCTACCGGCCGGCTCTCCGGCCGCGGCAGGGGCCTGTGGGTAGGACACCACCACGCTGCGGGCTTCGGCCAGGGCAGTCAGCGCGGCCGCGCGCAGGCGATTGAGGGCGGAAAGGGGCAGCATCAGCCCCTCCCCGATATGACAGGTCAGGTTTTGCAGATAGAATGGCGTACCGCCGCACTTTTCCAGGGCCCGGCGGGCCAGCTCCTCATCGATGGGGCGGGTCAGGGCTGTCTGCGGTACCTCGCCGGCGACCTCCACCCTGTGGGTGCCGTCGGTCACGGCCAGGGTCGCCGGCTCTCCGGGGGCCATCGTCAGCACCATATCCACCGGCAGGCGGCCCACTTCATTGCGGGTTAGGGCGGAGAGCTTCCCCAGCACCGCGGCGGCCGCGGCGGCATCCTCCCTGGTGCGGGTGCCGAACATGGTAAGGTCCCGTCGGGCGGTGTAGTAGCCGTCGGTAAAGCCGCTGCGGCTGAATACCGACTGCAGCGTTTCCAGGTCGGGCACTTCTCCGGCCAGGGACTGGCGGCAGGCGGTCACGGCGGCGGCCACATATTCGGGGCGCTTCAGACGGCCCTCTATCTTAAAGCTGGCCACCCCCAGCGCCTCCAGCTCCCGCAGGCGGTCGGTCAGGGTCAGGTCCTTCAGCGAAAGGGCATAGCCCCGGCCGTGGCTCTTAAAGTCCAGCCGGCAGGGCTGGGCGCAGCGCCCGCGGTTGCCGCTGCGCTCCCCCAGCACGCTGCTGAGGTAACACTGCCCGGAAACGCTCATGCACAGCGCCCCGTGCACAAAGACCTCGCACCGCATGCTTGTCCCGGCGCAGATGGCGGCGATCTCCTCCTTGGAAAGCTCCCGGGCCAGCACCACCTGGGCAAAGCCCATTTCCTCCAGCAGGCGGGCGCCCGCCAGGTTGTGGATGGTCATTTGGGTGCTGGCGTGCAGCGGCAGGGTGGGGTATCGCTGCCGGATGATTTTAGCCAGGCCCAGATCCTGCACCAGCACGCCATCCACCCCGGCGGCGGCTACCGCATCCAGGGAATGGAGCCACTGGGGCAGCTCCCGGTCGGTCACCAGGGTGTTCAGCGTTACATAGACCCTTACCCCGCGGGCATGGCACCAGCCAACGGTCTGCGGCAGGGTGTTTTCGTCAAAGTTTTCGGCGCCCGCGCGCGCATTAAAGCCGCGCAGCCCCAAATAAACGGCATCGGCGCCGCACAGGACGGCGGCGCGCAGCTGCGCCTCGCCGCCCGCAGGCGCCAGTATTTCAGCGTGTTTTTCCATTTCGCTCAAAATTCCTCGTCATTCTCGTCATAGTCCCGGAAGTCCATCTGCCCGGCCCGGCGGTAGTCGTCGCCGGGGGCACGCACGGCGCTGCTTTCCCGCAGGTAGTTGGTCAGCTGCTGGCGCAGGTTGGCGGCGGCCTCCTCGCTTTTGGCCAGCTGATCCATCAAGTTCATGGTCAGCAGGGCAAAGGTATCAAAGGCGGAAAGATTGGGGCACCCCTCCCGGATCTCATCGATCTGCCCGTTGAGGCGCTCCTGCAGCATTTTTACCCAGGCAGGGTCACGGTCGGTATTGATATAATACTGGTGCTCCATAATATTGATCTTGTAGCGGCTCATAACTCTCCTCCTAAGGTATTTCTATGCCTCCATTATAGCGCAAAAAGCCGAGCCTGCAAAGAGAAAAACTGTATTGATGGAAAAATAACAAACTTTACAATGGAGCGGTTGAAAAAACCGAAAAAATAGGTATAATAAGCTTGATGAAAACTCTATTCTCACACCAAAGGAGAGATACCGATATGACTGCTGAACAGATCCGTCTGGCGATGGAAAATAAACTGGAGTACCTGATGGAGGTAAAGCCCCAGCTGGCCAGCGATGACCAGCTGTATAAGGCCGCGGCCCTGGTGCTGCGCGACCTGATGGTGGAAAAACGCCGTGCCCACCGCGCCAAGACCACCGCCGAACGCAAAAAGCGCATCCACTATCTTTCTATGGAATTCCTGATGGGCAAGAGCCTGAAAAACAGCCTGTATAACCTGGGGCTGGTGGAGCCCTTTACCGAGGCGCTGACCGCCTTTGGCACCACACCGGAGCGGCTCTTTGCCTGCGAGCCTGACCCAGGTCTCGGCAATGGCGGCCTGGGCCGCCTGGCTGCCTGCTACCTGGATGGCATGGCCACCGATGGTTACTACGGCACCGGCTACTCCATCCTGTACGAGTACGGCATCTTTAAGCAGAAGCTGGTGAACGGCGCCCAGACCGAGCTGCCCGATTACTGGCTGCCCGGCGGCGAGGTATGGCTGCGCCCCAATGAGGAGCACGCCGTGGAGGTCAAATTCGGCGGGCGGCTGGAGGAGCACTGGGACCAGGGCCACCTGATGCAGCAGTATATCGATTACGAAACGGTGCTGGCCGTGCCCTACAATATGTATGTTTCCGGCTATGATACCGAGGCCGTGAGCGTGCTGCGCCTGTGGAAGGCCAAGAGCCCCGGCATCGATATGGAGTGCTTCAATAACGGCGATTACCTGGGCGCCTTCCGCAAGACCGCCCGCGCAGAGACCATCAGCAAGATCCTGTACCCCAATGATAACCACCAGGAGGGCAAGCAGCTGCGCCTGCGCCAGCAGTATTTCCTGGTGTGCGCCTCCCTGGCGGAGATCACCCGCACCCATATGGAGCGCTACGGCACCATGGATAGCTTTGCCGAGCTCAATGCCATTCAGCTCAATGACACCCACCCCACCCTGGCCATCCCGGAGCTGATGCGCATTCTGATGGACGACTGCGGCTACAGCTGGGAAAAGAGCTGGGAGATCACCGAGCAGACCTTTGCCTACACCAACCATACCGTTATGGCGGAGGCACTGGAAAAGTGGGATATCACCCTGTTCCGTGAGCTGCTGCCCCGCATCTATCAGATCGTGCAGGAGATCGACCGCCGCTGGAATATCCGCATGCGGGAGGAATTCCGCTGCGATAACGCAGAGGTGGAAAAGATGCAGATCCTGCGGGACGGCAAGGTGCATATGGCCAACCTGTGCGTGGTGGGCGGCCACTATGTCAATGGCGTTTCCAAGCTGCACAGCCAGATCATCAAGGACGATGTGTTCCACGAGTTCTACCGCCTGATGCCGGAGAAGTTCGGCAATGTCACCAACGGCATCGCCAGCCGCCGCTGGCTCATGCAGTCCAATCCCCGCCTGGACCGCTATATCCGCGACCGCATCGGGGAGGAATATCTGCACAATTTCGATCTGCTGACCGGCCTGCGCGCCTACCTGGATGATGAGGCAAGCCTGCGGGAGCTGGGCGAGCTGAAGCGGCAGAACAAGGCGGATTTTGCCCGCTACCTGCAAACCGAGCGCGGCATCACCGTCAATCCCGATTCGCTGTTCTATGTGCAGGTCAAGCGTCTGCATGAATATAAGCGCCAGCACCTCAATGCCCTGCAGATCCTCAAGCACTACCTGGATATCAAGGCGAACCCCGATGCTGAGTTCAAGCCCCGCACCTATCTCTTTGGCGCCAAGGCGGCCCCCGGCTATGACCTGGCCAAAAAGATCATCCGCTTTATCAATGATCTGGGCGCCATGATCGATGCCGACCCCGATGTACGCGGCCGGCTGAAGATCGTCTACCTGGAGGAATACAATGTTTCCATGAGCGAGCGGCTGATGCCCGCCAGCGAGGTCAGCGAGCAGATCTCCCTGGCCGGGACCGAGGCCTCCGGCACCGGCAATATGAAGCTGATGCAGAACGGTGCCATCACCCTGGGCACCATGGATGGCGCCAATGTGGAGATCGCCGAGCAGGTAGGCCCAGAGAATATCCTCATCTTTGGCATGAGCACCCCGGAGGTGGAGGAGATGAAGCAGCGCGGCTACCGTCCCGCCGATGCCATTGCCCGCAGCGGCGAGCTGCAGCGGCTGCTGGAATTTATGGAGCGGCAGGATAGCCCCGAGAGCTTCTGGATGCTGGCCAACCACCTGCGTACTGTGGATCAGTATATGGCGGCCGCGGATTTTGAGAGCTACTCGGCGGCGGATGACCGCGCGGCGGAGCTCTACTACAATGACCCGCTGTGCTGGCAGCGCATGAGCTTGGCCAATATCGCCGGCGCGGGCATCTTCTGTGCCGACCGCGCCATCCACGACTACGCACGGGACATCTGGCACCTCGATTAAGCACGCCTGCGGCGGGGGCATCCTCGGCCAGTCGCAGTCCCGCGCCCCATCCCCCGCGACCCGCCCCACCCCCCAACC
>URGQ01000080.1 GCA_900547385.1 uncultured Oscillospiraceae bacterium
GAAACCGTCCGCAGGACGGTTTGGCCTGCGGCCCGAACCCCGCCGGGCGCTGTGACTGATCCTCTATTCGCTAACCCTTTTGCCCCACAGCAAAGAGAACCCCGTGACCCAAAGGAAGTATCCATATGACCCTGTTTATCAATGATTACAGCGAGGGCTGCCACGAAAGGATCCTGGAGGCCCTGATCCGTACCAACCGCGTTCAAACCACCGGCTACGGTACCGACCCCTACTGTGCCGAGGCCCGTGACATTCTGCGGCGGGAGATGGCCTGCCCGGATGCCGATATCTGGTTCCTATCCGGCGGCACCCAGACCAATCTCATTGCGCTGACGGCTGCCCTGCGCCCGCATGAGGCGGTGATAGGCGCCGCGACCTGCCATATCTTCGTCCACGAGACCGGCGCCATAGAGGCCACCGGGCACAAGGTGCTGGTCATCCCGGATGAGGAGGGCAAGGTGCGCCCGGAGGGGGTGCGCGCGGTGCTGGCGGAGCACAGCATGGCCCCGCATATGGTAAAGCCCCGGGTGGTGTATATTTCGCAATCCACTGAGGTGGGGACGGTATATACCAAGGCCGAGCTGAAGGCGCTGCATGAGGTGTGCCGGGAGAATAACCTGCTGCTGTACGCCGATGGCGCGCGGCTGGGGGTGGCACTGACCGCCGAGGGGTGTGATGTGACGCTGGCCGATATGGCGCGGTACTGCGACTTTTTCTGCATCGGCGGCACCAAGAATGGTGCGCTCTTTGGGGAGGCGCTGGTGCTGGTGAACCCCTGCTTGAAGCCGGACTTTTTGTATATCGTAAAGCAGCGGGGCGGGCTGTTTGCCAAGGGGCGGCTGCTGGGAATTCAGTTTGCGGAGCTGTTCCGGGACGGGCTATATTATGAGCTGGCGCGCCATGCCAATGGAGAGGCCATGCGCATCAAGGCGGCGCTGACCGAGCTGGGGGTGGCCTTCCAGGTGGATTCGCCCACCAATCAGCAGTTTATTTATCTAAGCGAGGAGCAGGCCGATGCCCTGCGGACGCGCTGCACCTACGATGAGGAGTGGCGCCGGGAGGGCCGGGTGGCGCTGCGGCTGTGCACCAGCTGGGCCACCCAGCCGCAGGCGGTGGATGAGCTCATTGCCGCGCTGCGGGAGATAATAAGATAATGCGGAGGTCCCTGCCGGGTGGCAGGGACCTTTTTTGCGGAACGGGGCTACCCATATAGCTTTTGCCACCAGGGACGGTGGGATTCGAGGGCGGGGATGCTCTCCCCGGCGGCGAGGACGGCGGTGCCAATGACATGGTCCCCGCGGCGCCATACCACCTGGCCCAGCGGTTGGCCGGCTTCCACCGGGGCGTAGCAGAAGCCGCGGTTTAGGTAGACGGTGACGGTGATGCCCTCCTCCCGGCCGCGAATGGCGGTATAGGTGGGCTGGCCCACAAGGACGGTTTGCAGGGCGGCCTTCTGGCCGCCCACCACCGGCAGAATGGGGGCTTCCAGAGTAAGGGGACGGCTTTCGGTCAAGGCGAAATAGCGCTGGTACAGCGCCGCGTGGGTGTTCCAGTCATCGGGGCAATTTAAGGTGACACAGATGAGCCGAACACCTTCGTGCTCCGCGGCGGAGACCAGGCACCGCCCGGCCTTTTTGGTAAAGCCGGTCTTGACGCCGATGGCATCACCATAGAGGGAGAGCAGGCGGTTGTGATTGAGCAGGCTGCGGGCGTAGGGCGGCTGGCCGTAGCTGACCGTCATGCGGCGGCTGGCGGCGATCCCGGCAAAGAGGGGATTCTGCAGGGCAGCGCGGGCCAGCAGGGCCATATCGTAGGCGGTGGAATAGTGCTCCTCGGCATCCAGGCCGCTGGGGGTGACAAAGTGGGTGTTGTTCATGCCCAGGGAGGCCGCCCTGCGGTTCATCTCCGCCACAAAGGCTTTCATACTGCCGAAAATGCGTACCGCGGCCGCCCCGGCGGCGTCATTGCCGCTGGCCAGCAGCATGCCCACCGCCAGCGCGTACAGGGTGACGGTATCGCCCTGCCGCAGGCCCATGCTGGAGCCCTCCACCCGGATGGCGGTTTCATCCACAGTAAATTCCTGCTGCAGATTGGGCTGCTCCAGGGTCAGCAGGGCGGTCATGATCTTGGTGGTGCTGGCCATGGGCAGCTGCCGGTGAATCTCCTGCGCGAATAGCACCTCGCCGCTTTCGGCCTCCATCACGATGGCGGCGGCCGCCCCCACCCCGTAGGCTTCCCCGGTGACCAGGCAGGCGGCTGCGGCCGGGTGCATCAGCAGCAGGATGGCCGCCAGCAGCAGAGCGGCTTTTTTCATGGGACAGACCCCCTTATTTTTGCGTCTTTGCTATGTGTATGCGGGGGCAGGGCGGCAAAATGCCGTGGGACGCAAAAACGGCAGGGCGCGCGCCCTGCCGTGATGTGGCTGATTTGCGGTTATTCGTCATCGGTCAGCTCGCGGCTGTACAGGTAGCGGCGGCCCTCATGCCCGCGGGAGAGCCACTGGGCCAGCAGAGAGAGGACAGCGAATACCGCCGCCAGCCGCGCGATGAGACAGATGATTTTCCACAGAGTTTTCATAATGGCCTCCTTTTGGCGTTTTTATCATTATACCATGGGGAGAGCGCCTTTGTAAACGGGGGGAAGTTTAAGAGGGGTTTAAGGTTTAGAGGGGTGGGGCGGACGGACGCGGAATACAGCAAAAAAGCACCCCGATCGGGGTGCTTTTTTGTGGTGCGGATGAAGGGACTTGAACCCATACAGTATTGCTACCACTAGAACCTGAATCTAGCGCGTCTGCCAATTCCGCCACATCCGCAGGTCAGCTTAATTATAATATCATTTCCCGGGGAAATTGTCAATAGGCAATCGGAAAAAAATATCCTTTTGCCAAAAAACAAGCCCCCGGCCAAAACCGGGGGACTTGCGTATGGTGCAAAACGGTACAGGGTCGTATCAGCGCTTGCTGAACTGAGGCGCGCGACGAGCGGCTTTGAGGCCGTACTTCTTGCGCTCCTTCATTCTGGGGTCGCGGGTCAGCAGACCGGCCTTCTTCAGAATGGGACGCATCTCATCGCCGTGCTGCAGCAGGGCGCGGGCGATGCCGTGACGGATAGCGCCGGCCTGGCCGGAAACGCCGCCGCCAGCGACGGTGCAAACGACATCAAACTGGCCCAGGGTATCGGTAAGGGCCATGGGCTGACGAACGATCAGCTTCAGAGTCTCCAGGCCGAAATAATCGTCGATGTCTCTGCCGTTAATGGTGATCTTGCCGGTGCCGGCGTACAGACGAACGCGGGCCACGGAGCTCTTTCTACGGCCGGTGCCATAGTAATAGGGATTCTTGCTCTCGTACATGGATTATTTCTCCTTTCGATCAAATTTCTTCGGGCTTCTGGGCAGCGTGGCCGTGGTTCGCATCACGGTAGATGCGGCAGCGGGTCAGTGCCTTGCGGCCGATGGTGTTATCGGGGATCATGCCCTTAACAGCGAGCATCATCGCCTTCTCGGGGTTTTCTGCCATCAGGGTCTTGTACTGTACTTCCTTCAAACCGCCTACATAGCCGGAATGATGACGATAATACTTCTGTTCCAGCTTGCGGCCGGTGAGGACTGCCTGGGCAGCGTTGATGATGATGACATGGTCACCGCAATCAACATGGGGGGTGAAGGTGGGCTTGTTCTTGCCGCGCAGCAGAACGGCGGCTTTTTCAGCGGTACGGCCCAGGGGCTTGCCGGCCGCATCGATGATGTACCATTTGCGTTCCATGCCGGGCTTTGCCATGGTAGTGGACATATCTTTTTCCTCCTGAATATTTGTTAGCTTTCTTTTAGCGCCCCCTGTATAACAGGCGCAGATACAAAGCGACAATGATTATTATAGCGGGGGGCTGTGCCGGTGTCAAGGCGTTTTTCTTATTTTTTAATTTATGATGTGCAGTTCTTTTATTTACTCTTGTTTTCTCGTGAATGCTACTGTTTTCTTACATGTCAATTTTCATTTTGTGTCCTTTACGGCCGGGGCTGTGCGGCCTTTTTGCAGAGGCATAAATTGCAGCGCCTGCCCTGTGGGAGTTTTTTTCTGTGAAGAAAAGGATGCAAAAGAATTTTTAGGCCAAGATTGTAGTCGCCTATCGGCGTCGCGGAGTCACCGCAGGATGACGGCCTGTACGGCTCGCCGCCGGGGCCCTACTTTTCTATGAAGAAAAGTAGGCAAAAGT
>URGQ01000081.1 GCA_900547385.1 uncultured Oscillospiraceae bacterium
GGGCTGCGCCCCGCCATTCCGGCATCTTCCCAGGGCTGCGCCCCGCCGTTCCCGCCAAAGCCATACGGCCCCGCTTTGCAATAAAACGGGGCCGCCTAGGGTTTTCTTATTCTTTATCCCGGATGCAGGCGATCCCCGGCAGCAGAGTCCCCTCCAGATACTCCAGCGAAGCGCCGCCGCCGGTGGAGATGTGGCTCATCTTGTCGCCAAAGCCCAGCTGCTGTACCGCCGCTGCGCTGTCGCCGCCGCCAATGATGGTGGTCGCGTCAGTCTCTGCCAGCGCCTTGGCCACCGCAATGGTGCCCGCCGCCAGCACCGGGTTCTCAAAGACGCCCATCGGCCCGTTCCACACAACAGTCTTGGCATCCTTCACCGCCTCAGCGTACAGCTCGCGGGTCTTGGGGCCAATATCCATCCCCATACGGTCAGCAGGGATCTTATCGCTGTCCACCACCAGCGTCTCAATGGGCGCGTCAATGGGGTTCGGGAACTCAGCGGTGGTCACGGTATCTACCGGCAGCACCAGCTTCACACCGTTCTTTTCGGCCTTCGCCATCATTTCCTTGCAGTAGTCGATCTTCTCGGCGTCCAGCAGAGAGGTGCCTACCTCATAGCCCTTGGCCGCCAGGAAGGTATAGGCCATGCCGCCGCCGATGATCAGGGTATCCACCTTGTCCAGCAGGTTGTTGATGACCTTCAGCTTATCGGCCACCTTGGCGCCGCCCAGGATGGCCACGAGAGGACGCACCGGCTGCTCCACGGCATTGCCCAGGTAGTTGATCTCCTTCTCCATCAGGTAGCCCACAGCGGTCTCCTTGATGTAGTCGGTCACACCGACGGTGGAGCAGTGGGCACGGTGGGCGCTACCAAAGGCGTCATCCACATATACATCCGCCAGCGAAGCCAGCTCCTTGCTGAATTCGGGCAGATTCTTGGTCTCCTCGGGACGGAAGCGGGTGTTCTGCAGCACCAGAATATCGCCGTCCTTCATCTCGGATACCATCCGGCGGGCATTCTCACCCACTACGGTATCGTCATCGGCAAAGAGGACGGGGCGGCCCATCAGCTCGCCCAGGCGGGCGGCCACGGGAGCCATGGTAAAGGCCGCGTCGGGGCCCTTGGGCTTGCCCAGGTGGGAGCAAAGAATGACCTTTGCGCCATGGTCAGCCAGATAACGGATGGTGGGAATAGCGCCCACGATGCGGTTATCGTTGGTCACCTTGCCGTCCTTCAGCGGCACATTAAAGTCCACCCGCACCAGTACACGGCGGCCCTTTACATCCAGATCTTCCACAGTCACTTTGTTCAGAAAAGACATATCCGGTATCCCTCTTTCTTTATAGTATTTTTTGTGGTTCCGCCTTTATTTTACCCCATCCGCCGCCGCTTTGCAATAGAGTTTCGGCAGATTTGTTAAAAAATTAACTTATTTTATTCCCATTTCAGGCGGTGCAGCTGCCCCTCGTTTTGCAGCTGGGGAAAATCCCACTGCCGCAGCGCCTCGTATACCCCTATCGCCACCGAATTGGAAAGATTCAGACTGCGCAGTCCCTGCCGCATCGGGAACCGCAGGCACCGGGCAGGATGCTGCACCAGCAGCTCCTCCGGCAGCCCGGCATCCTCCCGCCCAAAAAGCAGCCAGCACCCGTCCAGGTATTGCACCTCGGTGTAGATATGCTGCGCCTTGGTGGTGAAATAATACATCTTTTCCTGCTCGTCTTTGTGCCGCTCCATAAAATCCACAAGACTCGGGTAGGTCGTCACATCAAGATACTTCCAGTAGTCCAGCCCCGCCCGCTTCAGCTTGGTATCGTCTATGGTAAAGGCCATCGGCTCCACCAGATGCAGCCTAGCCCCCGTCGCCGCGCAGGTCCTTGCTATGTTCCCTACATTCTGCGGGATCCGCGGCTCCACCAATACAATGTTCAGAATCGCCATTTCTACCTCTCTCCTTTTCGCTCCTGTTCCGGTCCCTGCAGGGGGCCGGTCGGGGCCGCAGTCCCGGCGGCTCCGCCGCCGATGCGGGCTGCCGTCCGCATGCCCGCCTCCGGCGGGCGGCCTGCGGCCCCCGCCCGCCCCTCCTCGGGCCTCTGCAAATCCCCATATATTTCCAATTTTCGCCTCGTTCACGCCCCGCTGTGCCACCCCGCACAGCCGCCCTCAAACGACCCTATTCTACCATATTTTATCGCAAAAAGCCCCTCATTTGTAAACTTTTTGTTAAAAAAAGTGAAATATTAACCTTTCAACTGCAAAAAAGGGTCGATTTTGCCGTATTAGTGAAAGGAGTTGTTTCAATATGCAGCAAATACCAAATTATCTGAACGCCCGGCAAAAGCTTTTCTGCCACTGGTTCGCCCTCACGCGCGATGCCCAGGGAGCCGCCGACCGCTGCTTCCGGGCGCCCGAAAAACGGGAGGAAGCCCTCCGTCTTTTGCAAACGCCCCTGGCCCAGGACTACCTGCGGCAGGTGGAAGCCGCCCTGGGCGGCGAGGGCCTCACCGCCACCGCGGAGGAGGGCTACCGCCGGCTGGCCTTCGGCCCGGTCACCGATGCCGTCCGGCTGATGTTCCCCACTGAGGACGAAACCCCGCCCCTGGAGGAGATGGATCTCTACAATATTTCCAAAATCAGCCAGGCCAAGGGCGGGCTGGAGATCACCTTCTTCGACCGGCTGGAGGCCCTGGACCGGCTGGCCGCCCAGCAGAAGGAAACCGCCGTTCAGCAGGATGCCTTCGGCTTCCTGGATGCCGTTGCCGCCGGGGCAGCGGCCGGGGATGAGGAGGACGAGTGATGCGCTTTGCCCCCTTCAGCAAAAAACAGCTGCGGGTGCTCACCTGGTGGCGCCCCGGCTCCCCGGACCGTCAAAAAGACGCCATCCTCTGCGATGGGGCGGTGCGCAGCGGCAAAACGCTGTGTCTTTCCCTCTCCTTCGTGATGTGGGCGACCCACTGCTTTTCCGGCCAGGATTTTGCCCTCTGCGGCAAAACCATTCTCTCCCTCCAGCGCAACCTGCTGGAGCCCCTCCTCCCCATTTTGCGGGGGATGGGGTACCGGTGCCGGTTTGCCGCCGGGCGGCGGGTGCTTACGGTGGGGCTGGGCCGGCACGAAAACCGGTTTTACCTCTTCGGCGGGCGGGATGAGGGCAGCGCCTCCCTCATCCAGGGCGTCACCCTGGCCGGGGTCCTGCTGGATGAGGCCGCCCTGATGCCCCGCTCCTTTGTGGAGCAGGCGCTGGCCCGCTGTTCGGTGCCGGGCTCGCGGTACTGGTTCTGCTGCAATCCGGAGCATCCCTTTCACTGGTTCTACCGGGAGTGGATCGAGAAGGCACGGGAAAAGAACTGCCTCTATCTCCACTTCACCATGCGGGATAACCCCTCCCTGACCCCGGCGATCCGGCGGCGGTACGAGGGACTGTATTCCGGCTCCTTCTACCGGCGGTTCGTGCTGGGAGAATGGTGCGCCCCCAGCGGGGCGGTCTACCCCATGTTCTCCCCGCAAACCCATGTTGTGGAGCGCCTGCCGGCAGGTCTTACCCAGTGGTACCTCAGCTGTGATTACGGCACCGTCAACCCCTGCTCCATCGGGCTGTGGGGCTACTGCCCCGCCGATGGAATCTGGTACCGGGCAGCGGAGTACTACCACGATTCCCGCCGGGAGGGAGTACAGAAAACCGATGAGGAGTACTACATGGCCCTTTGTCAATTGGCCGGGGATCATCCCATACAGGGTGTGACGGTGGATCCGTCAGCCGCCAGCTTTATGGAGTGTATCCGTCGTCACGGCGTCTACACCGTCCTCCCCGCCAAAAATGAGGTCCTCGACGGCATCCGCCGGGTCAGCGAGCTGCTGCGCAGCGGCAAGCTGCTGTTTTCGGTCGCCTGCCGGGATACCATCCGGGAGTTTGCCCAGTACCGCTGGGAGGAGAACGCCCCCGAGGACCGGCCCCGCAAGGAAAACGACCATGCCATGGATGAGATCCGGTATTTCGTTTCCACTGTGCTCTCCCCCGCCCCAAGGAACCAGCCCGCTTTCCACGCCGCTGCCCTCCCCCGGCAGCCGGCCGGCACCTGAACCGGGGGGAAGGCCGGTCAACCGGCACCGGCTCGGCCC
Source organism: uncultured Oscillospiraceae bacterium (assembly GCA_900547385.1). Taxonomy (GTDB): domain Bacteria; phylum Bacillota; class Clostridia; order Oscillospirales; family Ruminococcaceae; genus Angelakisella. Next base: position 4,114 of record URGQ01000081.1, read on the forward strand.
GCAGGGCGTTCCGGCTGCGCCGGAACCGGCGGCGAAGCCGCCG
>URGQ01000082.1 GCA_900547385.1 uncultured Oscillospiraceae bacterium
CCCGCCCTTTTCGGGCGGGCAAGCGGACCTCCGGTCCGTTTCGGCGGCTTCGCCGCCGGGCCTGCGGCCCCCCGCCTTCCCCCTGTACTAAAAAAAGAGCCCCCGTAGGGGCCCTTTCTTCTATGTTATCGTCCGCTTACGGCTCGTCCAGCAGGTTGCCAAACTTGATGCCCTCCAGCTTCTCGCGCACCATCTCGGAAATATCCGCGTAGATGCGGCTGAATTTGCACACCATGCAGGCCTGCCGGTTGCGGTTACAGGTGTAGTCGTCCTCGTTCAGGCACCGACTGATGGCATACGGCCCCTCCACCTGCTCTATCACCTCGTACAGAGAGATCTCCTTCGGATCCTTGGCCAGCTCGTAGCCGCCGCCGGCCCCCTTGTAGCTTTTCACCAGCTCGCCCGCCACCAGCTTCCGCAGAATCTTCAGCGAAAACCGCAGCGTCACGCCGGTCTGCTCTGCGATAGCCGCCGCCTCCATCCGCCCGCCGTTCTGCGCCAGGCAGTATACGATCCGAACCGCGTAGTCGGATTCCAGCGTAATATGCACCGTTCTCCCTCCCCTTATTCCAGGAAATCCTTGAGCTTTTTGCTGCGGCTGGGGTGGCGCAGCTTGCGCAGGGCCTTGGCCTCTATCTGCCGGATGCGTTCCCGGGTCACATTAAATTCCTTGCCTACTTCCTCCAGCGTGCGGCTGCGACCGTCCTCCAGGCCAAAGCGCAGGCGCAGCACCTTCTCCTCACGCGGGGTCAAGGTGGAAAGCACCTCTGCCAGCTGCTCCTTCAGCATGGTATGGCTGGCCACATCGCTGGGGGCGGGGGCGTCCTCGTCGGGGATGAAATCGCCCAGATGGCTGTCCTCCTCCTCACCGATGGGCGTTTCGAGGGAAACCGGCTCCTGTGCCACCCGCATGATCTCCCGAACCTTCTCCACCGGCATCTCCAGCTTTTCAGCGATCTGCTCATTGGTGGGCTCGTGGCCGTTTTCGTGCAGCAGTTGGCTGTTCACCTTCTTCACCTTGTTGATGGTCTCCACCATATGCACCGGGATGCGGATGGTACGGGCCTGATCGGCAATGGCGCGGGTAATGGCCTGCCGGATCCACCAGGTGGCGTAGGTGGAAAACTTAAAGCCCTTGGTGTGGTCGAATTTTTCCACCGCCTTGATAAGGCCCAAATTGCCCTCCTGGATCAGATCCAGGAACTGCATACCGCGGCCCACATACCGCTTGGCAATGGAAACCACCAAACGCAGATTTGCCTCGGAGAGCCGCTTTTTGGCGGCCACATCGCCCTCCGACATCCGGATGGCCAGCTCGACCTCCTCCTCGGCGGAAAGCAGCGGCACCCGGCCGATCTCCTTGAGGTACACCTTTACCGGGTCATCGATGCTGATGCCGTCGGCGCTCAGCACGCTCTCCAGCTCCTCATTGCTGGCCGGGGCTATGCTCTCGCCGCCGTCGTCCTCCACGATCTCGATATTGTACGCCTCGAAGGTATCGTACAGCTTGTCCACCTGTTCCACATCGTAGTCCAGCTCCTCCAGCGCGTCGCTGATCTCCTTGGTGGTCAGGCGGCCCTTCTGCTTGCCGCTTTCCAGCAGCTCCTTGAGTACCTGTTTTTTATCCTGTGTCGCCATCTGTTGCTCCTCCTTATGGGGAAAGCTCCCCTTCGTTACTGATCTTGATTGGTCTGTGCGGGGCCTGGTGTGCCCGCTCGTCATCGCGGGCTGCGCATCCTATCGGGTCGCTATTCCTTCCGAATAGACAACCCCCCATCGCTCCGCCTTGCCTGCCTGCAGCGGACTGCTCTGCGGGCTGTCCCTTCCGCAAGCTATCCCCCTGCCAGCGCCGCAAATTCGCGTTCTGCGGACTTTTGCCCTCCCGGCGGCAAAAAACTCCCGGAAAAGGCGCCATCTCCTTGTTCTGCGCCATTTTTGGCGTTTTTATTCCTTTCGCCGGTTTTTCTCCCGGTTCAGATTCTCTATGTACTGCCGCAGCGCCTCGCCGGAAAGCTGCCCCAGCTCGTCCCTGCTCATCCGGGCCGCGTAGTCCCGCAGACACTTCAAGCAGTCCTCGGCTTCCTCATCGGTCACCGGCGGGGCGCCCGGCAGCTGCCATTTGGCCAGCCGGTCCACCGCCTGTGGGGAGAGATTCTCTCCCAAGGCGCTGATATCCAGCTCCTGCCCGGAAAGCCCCCGCTGCAATAGCACCCGGTACATCGTCCGGTCGTTCTCGCTTAGGAAGTACCCCTCCGGCAGCCGGTCCCGCAGCGCTTCGGCCCGGTCGGGGTTGCGCAGCAGGTACCGCAGCAGCCGTTCGGCGGCCTTCATCTCCCGGGGGTGCTGCCGCAGCAGCAGCTCGTCCTCCCGGTCCTTGCCGCTGTCCTCCCGGATCGGCGGCGCGATGAGATCCCGCTCCTCCTTTTTGCGGTCGCGGTAGTCCCGGCGCTTCTGCTCCCGGGCGATCTGCCCGGCCACGGCGGCCTTATCCACCTCCAGCTCCCGGCATACCTTGCTCAAGTATACCTCCCGCTCGATGGGATTGGGCAGCCCGGCCATCAGCGCCGCAAACTGCTTCAGGAACGAAACCTTGCCCTCGGCGGTGGTCACATCGTTTTCCTGCCGCAGCTTATTGATGGCAAAATCGGTGGCGGAGCTGCTCCCCTCTATCAGCTGGGCAAAGCGTTCCGCCCCGAATTTCTTGATAAACTCATCGGGGTCCTTGGCATCCGGGATGGAAAGCACCCGTATCTTCACCCCCGCCGCCTCCAGCAGACCGGTAGCCCGCCGGGTGGCTGCCTGGCCGGGGGCATCGCTATCGTAGCTCAGCACCACTTCCCCGGTGTACTGTGCGATGAGTCGACTCTGCTCCTCCGTCAGCGCGGTGCCCAGGGTGGCCACCGCGTTGGTAAAGCCCGCCTGGTGCATCGAGACCACATCCATGTACCCCTCGCACAGGATCAGCTCCTTGCGGTCGCTGCCCTTGGCGAAATTGAGGGCAAAGAGGTTCCGGCTTTTTTTGAATACCGGGGTATCGCTGCTGTTGAGGTACTTGGGGCCCTTTTCTCCCAAATTTCGACCGCCAAAGGCGATAACATTCCCCCGCAGATCGATGATGGGAAAGATGGCCCGGTTGCGGAAAATATCATAATAACCGCCCCGCTGGCCCTCATTGGCCAGGTGGGCCGCCAGCAGCTCCTCTTTGGTGTAGCCCAGCTTTTTCATGGCGTCGGTCAGGCCGTTCCAGCCCTCGCTGGCGTAGCCGATGCCAAAGTGGGTGATGGTCGCCTTGGTCAGCCCTCGCCCGATGAGGTAAGCCCGGCCGGGCCGGCCCGCCTCGCTCATCAGGTTGCGGTGGAAGTAGCGGGCGGCATCCCGGTTTAGCTCCAATATTCGTTTTCTCAGCCGGGCGGAGCGGTCATCTCCCGCCTCCTCCGGCACCTGCATCCCGGCCCGCTGGGCCAAAAAGCGGATGGACTCCATGTAGTCCAGGTTCTCTATCCGCCGGATAAAGCTGATGACATCCCCGCCCGCCCCGCAGCCGAAGCAGTAGAAGGACTGGTTTTCCGGGTAGACGGTAAAGGAGGGCGATTTTTCGCTGTGGAAGGGGCACAGTCCGGAAAGGGTCCGCCCCCGCCGCCGCAGGTTCACATAGCTGCCAATGATCTGCTCGATATCGCTGCGGTATTTCAGCTCCTGTAAAAATTGATCCGGGATCACAGCGGTCCCTCCTTTCTCTTTGGGGTGGATTTTTGTTAGGGTTTATAGCCGGGCCAGTTTGTAGTCGCCTGGCGGCGTCTCGGAGCCTCTTGCAAAGGCATAGTTAGCACCGCTCGCCGCGGGGGCCTTCCTTTTGCTCCTGCAAAAGGAAGCAAAACAGGGCAAAGGGGAACCAAGCTTTCCCCTTTGCAAACCCCTTTGACGCTTAGCTGTGCTGGATACGAATATTGTTTTTCCCTCAATAATCGG
>URGQ01000083.1 GCA_900547385.1 uncultured Oscillospiraceae bacterium
TATCTCAGCCATCGACCCGGTGTTCGTCGTCATCGCCCGGTTCTGGGGCCAGCGGGCAAAGCCTGCTGAAATCGTCCTATGGACGATTTGGCCTGCGGCCGAATGTGCCCCCCGCGCCAACCGGCAAAAGGGGCAGTGCCTGTGCTCCCCTATGTTGTAATCCCGGCCCAAGTGAGCTATAATATTTATATAGATTATGGCACAGAAACGGAGAACAACACCATGACAGAAAAAAAAGAGGTGCAGCTTTTTACCGATGGCGCCTGTTCCGGCAATCCCGGCCCCGGCGGCTGGGGGGCGATCCTGCGGTACAAGGGGCAGGAAAAGGAGCTTTCCGGCGGGGAGCCGATGACCACCAACAACCGCATGGAGCTGCTGGCCGCCATCGAGGGCTTGAGTGCCCTGAAGCAGCCCTGCCGCGTTACCCTTACCAGCGACAGCAAGTACCTGGTGGATGCCGTCACCAAGGGATGGGTGTACGGCTGGCAGAAAAAAGGCTGGAAAAAAAGCGACAACAGCCCTGCCCTGAATGTAGACCTGTGGGAAAGGCTGCTGCCGCTGCTAAAGTATCACGAGGTGGAATTTGTGTGGGTGAAGGGGCACGCCGGCCACCCGGAAAATGAGCGCTGCGACCGTCTGGCGGTGGCGTGGTACCAGAATTATTAGGCGGCGGAAAAGTAGGGTGCGGTAAGCGCTTCCACCTGCACATAGCCGCTCCCGGCCAGCGTAAAGCGGTTGGCCGGTACCAGTGAGTCAAGCTCCGGCTCTCCAAATAGGTACACATCGCCATTTTGGGTAAATCCAAGGTAGATATCCGAACAACACAGATAAAGATCAAATTTCAACTGGCTGGCGGAGAGGATAAACCGGCCCTTTCCCGGCTTTAGTTCCAGCTTCATCAAAGCGTGATACAAGACATCGGCGTCCTCGCCCTCCAGGTAGCAGAATTGAGCGATCGAATCCAGGTTAGAAAAATCGAAGGTATCACGCTCGGCCCAGTAGCTGGTGTTCCGCTTCATACGCAGGCCGGTAATTTCCTCTTCGGCCGCGCCCGGCTGCAATTCATTTACCACAGCGGAAAGGTGGCGGTCATCCTGCGGAACGGTAAGCACGGCATTGCCGATGCACCAGGCCGCCGCTACCACCACAATGACAAGCACCAGTCCCCACTGAACCAACCGCAGCCGTTTGGGATCGGCTTTGCCCTCTGCCACCAACCGCTGGAGGTGCAGCGAGAAAAAGCACATGCAAACCCCATAAATAATCAGCACGGCCGCCCCGACTGCCAGTTCTCTTTGGTACAGGCGGTAAGCCATGATCGCCACGGCGACAATGCAAAGAAATGTGCACGCAATGTTTTTTCTCTTTGTTTCCTGATTCAGCATAGGGCCTCCTTTTTTGTCGAAAGTATTTTTCTCTCGCTATCATTCTACCAGATTTTTGTGCATCATGTAAATATAGCGTAATGATATTCGGAGGAAATTATGCAAATTGTCAATCCCCTGCGGGCTGCTCTACCCTATATAACGCTCCAGACGGCCAAAGTGCAACACTGCTGGGCGGATTATTTTATTTTTCGCGGGTTTGCGGGGGCCGCAGGCCGTTTCGGCTCCGCCGAAACACGCAGGCAAAGCCTGCGTCGACCGCCTTCGGCGGTCGGGCCTGCGGCCAGCACTCCCCTTCCCTGCACAGATGTTACTTCTCCAGCAGCTTCTGCGCAGCGGCGTGGTCGGGGGTGGTCAGCATGGTGTAGTAGGTTTCATAGATGACCATGCCCGGCCGGGCGCCGTTCGGCTTTTTGATGTTCTTCACCAGCGTGTAGTCAATGGGCACACGGCTGCTCTCCCGCCCGCTACTGTTGCAGGCAGCCAGCATGGCCGCTTCCTCTATGGTTTGGTCGGGCAGCTCGTCCAGCGGGGTGCCGCCGGTCAGCAGAATCACATGGCTGCCCGGCTGCTTTTGGATATGGAACCACAGATCGCTGCCATGGGCGGTTTTCAGGGTCAATTGGTCATTTTGCAGGTTATTGCGCCCGCACAGGATGGTATATCCATCGCTGGAGCGGTACCGCAGCGGGGGCAGGGTGCCGCCCCGGCGCTTTTGCAGCGGCTTTTGGCCCTTGGGGGTCAGCGTTTTCAGGTAACCCTGCTGCCGCAGCTCCTCCCGGATCTCCAAAAGCTCGCCTTCGGTGGTGGCCCGGCGCAGCGCCTCCTGCACCGACTCGATGTAGGCGATCTCCTCCTCGCATTCGGTGATGAGGCGGCGCAGCACCGCTTCGGCATTGGCGGCCTTGCGGTATTCGGTGTAGTATTTCTGCACATTGCGGCTGGGGGTCAGGCGTCCCTCCAGCGGGATGGTCACATTGACCGGCGGATCGGCGGTATAGTCCTCACAGGTCAGGGCGGTCATGCCCTTTTCCAGCCGGTACAGGTTGGCGCTCAGCAGGTCGCCGTAGAGCCGCAGCTGATCCCGGCCGGCGCTTTTTTCCAGCTCCTGCAGGCGCACCGCCCGCTTGCGCACCAGCCGCTCGTGGATGGAGGTGACCTGCCGGCGCAGTCCCTCCCCCGCCAGCTTTACCCCTTCGCTGCCGGTTTTCAGCCGGTAAAATTCCTCCAGCAGCTCGCTGCAGGTGGGGTAAGGCGTCTGGGTGATATTCGTTCCCTCATACTGCCTTTGCGGCAGAAAGGTAAAGTCCGGCTTTTCGCCGCCCAGCAGCAGCGGGGTGCCGCCGCCGGGGGCCAGTGCCGCTGCCCATTCCCCCAGTACGGCGGAAACGGTGGCCCGCTGCACCGGAGAAAGGGCGCTAACCGGCGGATCGCCCGGGGCAATGCGGTAGGAAAGCTCCCGGCAAATGAGGGGGGAAGCCCCCTCCAGCACCGCCAGCAGCGCCTTGCTGAGAGGAAGATCCGGCCCGGAAAGCAGCCGGTCGGCAGCATCCAAAGGGGAGGTCATGGTAAGATCCAACTTTTCCTGCCGCGGCGGGTAGGCATACTCCAGCCCGGAAAGCAGCGGCCGGCTTTCGCTTGCCGCAAAATCCACCCGGTGGATGGCGTCAATGACCTTGCCGTTTTCCCCGACCAGCACCAGGTTGCCCTGCCGCCCCATCAGCTCGCACACCAGCCGGAATTTGGCCCGGTCGCCCAGCTCATTGGTCGCCTCAAAGTGCAGGGTGAGGACGCGGTCCAGCCCCTGCTGGGTCACAGCAGTCAGCCGCCCGCCGCCCAGGTGCTTGCGCAGCAGCAGGCAGAACATCGGCGGGGTGGCCGGGTATTCAATGGGGATGGCCGAAAAGTGCAGTCGTGGGGCCGCACCGGCCAGGATCACCAGGCGGCGCACCGGCCCCCGGTTGTGCAGGTGGATGACCACGCAATCCCGGTTGGGCTGGCCTATTTTATCCACTCTGGCCCCGATCATCGGTTCCAGCTCCTGTTTTATCTTGTGCAGAAATCCGCCGTCAAATGGCATAGGGATCACTTCCTTTTGGTTTGGGTATGGATGGTGCAGGGGGCTAGCTCGGGGCGCAGCCCGTTTCGGCAAAGCCGAAACACACGAGCAAAGCTCGTGTCGCCCGCCTGCGGCGGAAGG
>URGQ01000084.1 GCA_900547385.1 uncultured Oscillospiraceae bacterium
AAGCGCCGTCCCCCTGCGGGGCCGGTTTGCGGCTTGCAGGGGGAGGCAAAGGGGGGGTCTACCGCACCGGGGGAAAGACATTATGCTCGACATAAGCCATCATGCGGTTATTGAGAACGGCATAATACAAAACGGCGAGCAGTCCGCCTACCGTGCCGCAAAGCTCCGGTTCGACATGCCGTATCCTTAATACGATCATCAGGACGAGCTGTGCGACCGCACAGAAAATAAAGGTGGAAAGATGTTCCCGCCGCCACTTTTTCTTAAAGAACGCCTGCTTTTCCTTTAAGGTAAAGGTGCTGTGATCCAGTGCAGTGACAAGGTTTTCATCGGCGGCTTTTTTGAAATCCTCGGCGACAAGCCGTTCGCCGGCAACCAGCTCGTTGATGCTGACGCCGAATTCTCGGGAGAGCAGCGACAGCATCTCCACATCCGGCAGGTAGCAGCCGGTCTCCCAACGGGAAATGGTTTTATTGGTCACGCCGAGGCGCTCGCCCAGTGCCTGCTGGGTCAAGCCTTTTTCATGGCGCAGCTCCGCCAAAAATGAACCAATACGGATCAGATCCATAATGCACCTCCCCTAAAAATCCGCTCTTAGTATAGCACCGGCGGAGAATTTTTTCTTCCCCATAAAAAGCGAATGACAAAAATGTTTCACGTGAAACATTTGTTCTTGTTATTTTCAAAAAAGAGAAGTGCAAAAGCACTTCTCTAAGGGGGATTATTTGCGGTTTTTGGTCACCAGGCCATCGACAAAAACGAAGGCCGCGCAGCCCAACAGGACACAGGCAAAGACGGTAAACTGGCTGCCCATGGCCAGTAGGAAGAAAAGCCCCAAGGCGGCCAGCACTGCCGCGCAGTAGAAAGACTTGACCCACAGCTTTTTCTGTTTCATGGGGTCATTATTTTGGGCCAGCTTTTGTTCCAGCCTGCCGCTGCCGCGGAATAAACTCATCGCTCGGGACCCCCTTTCTCTTTTTCTCCCTGTTTCAGGGAACGCCAAGCCCGTATAAAGGCGGCGATAAAGAGAATGACGCCCATGGCGGCAAGCACAATGCCGCCGATCGCCAGGGGGCGGATCTGCCGGGCGATGCCGATAACGGTAAGCACCCCGCCGATGGTAATAGCGGCAATGCTGCTGAGGGTGGAACTGACCATAGAACGAAAGCCCATCGGAATACTCCTTTCGGCAAGGATAAAATAGCAGGGCATCCCTGCGGATACCCTGCTATTATAACATATTATTCTATCCTTGTCACCTTGTAACCAGCGGCTTCCACAGCGGCGGTCAGCTCTTCGGTGGAGTGGGGCTCCACCATGGTGAGGGCAGCGGTGTTTTTGGCCAGGCTTACCTCGGCGGTGACACCGGGGAGGGATTCCAGAGCGGATTTGACCCGGCCGACACAGTGATCGCACATCATGCCATCAATGTGGAGAATGAGGGACTGGGGCGCGGCGGGAGCGGCGGTTCTCTGGGGTTTGGCGGCGGGAGCAGCTCCCTGCGGGAGGAGGGTGCATTCCACCTCGGTGACGGGAGGGAGGGCATCTGCGGCGGGGAGCTTGGGCTTCCAGCCGCGCAGCCGCAGGGCGTTGCTGACCACGCAGACCGAGGAAAGGCTCATGGCGGCGGAGGCCAGCATGGGGCTGAGCTTCCAGCTCAGCAGGGAATAGAACACCCCGGCGGCAATGGGAATGCCGATGCTATTATAAAGGAATGCCCAGAAGAGGTTTTGCTTGATATTGCGCAGGACGCTGCGGGAAAGCTGCAGGGCGGCGGGAATATCGGCGGGGTCGCTGTGCATGAGGACAATATCGGCGGAATCGATGGCGATATCGGTGCCGGCACCGATGGCGATGCCGATATCGGCCCGGACCAGTGCGGGGGCGTCATTGATGCCATCGCCGACCATGGCGACCACCTCGCCCTTTTCCTGCAGGGAGCGGATGACCGCTTCCTTCTGCTGGGGTAGCACCTCCGGGATGACCCTGGGAATGCCGACCTCCTTGGCAATGGCTTCGGCTGTACGGCGGTGATCACCGGTGAGCAGCAGTACCGAAAGACCCATCTGCCGCAGGGCGGCAATGGCAGCGGCACTGGTTTCCCGGGGAGGATCGGCGACGGCGATGAGCCCCAGGGGGGTGGCGCCGACGCCGAAATACAGCGGGGTGCGTCCCTTGGCGGCAAGCTCCTCCGCCGCGGCGGAAAGGGCGGAGATATCGCAGCCCATGGCGGCGGCCAGGCGGGCATTGCCGCCCCAAATGACCTCACCGTTCAACCGGGCGGTGAGCCCCTGCCCCTCCGGCGCGGTGAAATCGGTGACGGGGGAGAGGGAGATATTCTTTTCTGCACAGTAGGCGGTGACGGCGGCAGCTAACGGGTGGGCACTGGCGGCTTCCAGCGCGTGTGCCACCGGCAGCAGGCGGGCATCCAGCTCCACTACATCGGTGACGGCGGGCTGGCCGGTGGTAATGGTGCCGGTTTTATCCAGCACGACGGTGGTAATACTGTGGGCGCGCTCCAGTGCTTCGGCGCTTTTCACCAGGATGCCGTATTCGGCACCGCGGCCGGTACCCACCATAATAGCAGTGGGGGTGGCCAACCCCAAGGCGCAGGGACAGCTGATGACCAGCACAGCAATGCCGATGGAAAGGGCAAAGGCAGGCGTCTGGCCGACCAACAGCCAAATGACGGCGGCAAGCACCGCAATGCCGATGACCACCGGCACAAACACGGCGGCGACCTTATCGGCAACGCGTTGAATGGGCGCTTTGGTGGCGGCGGCGTCCTCTACCAGATGAACGATCTGCGACAGGGTGGTTTCCTCGCCGACATGGGTGGCCTGCATGGTGAAATAACCGCTGCGGCACAGGGTGGCGCCGGTGACGGGATCGCCGATGGATTTGTCGACCGGCATGCTTTCACCGGTGATGGCAGATTCATCGACAGCGGCTTGTCCTTCGGTGATGGTGCCATCAACCGGAATGGCCTCACCCGCGCGGACGATGAGCAGATCGCCCTGCCGGACTTCCTCCAGCGGGACTTCGACTTCCTTGCCATCCCGCAGCAGGTGGGCGGTGGCGGGGGCCAGGGCCATCAGCTTTTGCAGGGCATCGGCAGTGTGGCTTTTACTTCGGGATTCCCAGTATTTTCCAACACTGACGAGGGTGAGAATGGTGCCGGCGGATTCAAAGTAGAGATCCATGTGGTACTGGGCGACCAGTTCCATATCCCCGGCGGCCAGCCCCTGGGCAATGCGGATGATGGCATAAACGCCATACAGAATGGCGGCGGAGGAGCCGACGGCCACGAGGGTATCCATGGTGGGGGCACCGCGGAACAGAGAGGCGAAGCCCCGGCGGAAGTAGCGGAACTGCAGGACTGCGATGGCCAAGGTGAGCACCAGCTGCACCAGGCCGAACCACAGGGCATTGTGATGGCCGGAAAGGAAAGAGGGCAGCGGTAGGCCCAGCATGTGGCCCATGGAGATATAAAGGAGGACCAGCAGAAGGCCCACACAGATCCACAGGCGGGTGCGCTCGCGGTCGGCGGCCCCCGCAGGGGGCACCGCGGCGGAGCCGCCC
>URGQ01000085.1 GCA_900547385.1 uncultured Oscillospiraceae bacterium
CGGGGGCTGCGCCCCGGCCTTCCCCCTGCACCCACCCTCCCCACGCAAAAATCCCGCCCCGGTGCTTCCACACCGGGGCGGGTTCTATCATTATGAATTATCGTTCGACCAGCGCCTGCAATTTCTTCAGCGCGCCGCTGTCGCCAGTATTGTAAATCTGTTGCAGTACAAGGACATCTTTGATGTTCTTTTCCGCCACCAGGTCGTAAATCGAACCCTTGTAGTACCGGAAATCGATCCAGTACAGGTACTGGTAGTGATCTACCAGGTAGGGGATCAGCGCGTTGCCGTAGCTGTCCTTTATCACCAGGCAGGCGGAACCATCGGTAATCTCCGGGTTTTCCACCACGCTGTACGGCTGGTCGCCGCCTGCAAAGGCCCCGTACTTCATGCTGCTGCCATAGCCGGAAACATCATTCACCACGAACCAGTCGTAGGTGGTGCCATCGGCCATGGTCATCTTCATTTTGTTGGTGCCCATCGGCTTGTAGGCGATCACCGTATCAGGATTGGCCCCCAGCGAAGTGATACCGCTGACTGAATAATAGGTCCCCAAAAAGTTCGGGAACTCCACCTGCTCAAACTGATCCAGCATGTGCGGGGTCAACCCAGCCGCCTTGGCGTACTGGGTGTAGGCGTAGTAAGCGCCCAGCGCCGTCCAGTGGTGGTCGGTGTGGAAGTAGATATACTCATCCACATGCTCCCGCAGCGCGTCAAAGACCTCCACCCCATTGATATCCGCCGCCATGCGGCTGTAAATATACCGGATGGCCTCCCGCTGGTCACTGATGTGCAGCTCCTTCTGCAAGGAATCACTCAGCAGCACGCCGCCATTGATCGGCGCAACCAGGCTGTATAGCTGAGCCTTGCCCGCCAACCGTTTATCCATCTCATTCAGGATAGCCGCATACCAGTCGGAATTCTCCTGCTGGAAATAATAAAGTCCATAGCCCACATTCCCGCTGACGAAAATCCCGCTGATCATCTCGCCATCGGCGCTCACATTGCCATCGCGGGGCGGCTCGGTATTATTATCCTGCTGGGGATCATCGGTCTTATTTTCAGGATCATCTTTCGGCAGGGTGGGCAGCTCTCCCTGCCCACCTTCGATATCCGGGATCTCCTCGCCTTGATTTTCGCCGCCCACTATCACATCACTGCGGATGCCGTAAAGGCTCTGTACCACCTTATTCCCGCCAATGAGCAACTCCCGCAGTGGGTAGGTATCGGCATACCAGGTATCTATCCCGCTAAACCACTTTCCACTCCAGAAGCTTTCCCAGGTAAAGGCCGGGAACTCGGTCAGCTTTCGTTTCTCTATCTCACTTTCGGTGGGCCGGGGCAAAAAGATGCCAATGACGCACAGCACCGCCAGCACGCCAAAGAACGCCGTCAGTTTTATCCACCGGGTCCTGCTCTCCCGATCCGTTTGCTTCATCCCGTTCCCTCCTTTTTCGCGCCCCACTCATACTTTGTATGGGGGCATAGTTTCTGCCCTGCTTATCGGCTCGTTAAAAAGCCGGTTTCCAGTCTTGGCCGGTCCCTGCAAACCGCGGGTAAATCATCCCTGCATCTCCGCCAATCCGCAAAAACCGCGGGGATCGGGGCGCAGCCCGCCCGCCCGGAGGACGGACTCCGCGCGCTTCGCGCGCGGCTTTCGGCTTCGCCGAAAGGGGCTGCGCCCCGCCTTCCCCCGCATGCTTTTCTTTCCTCAGAACTGGAAATACAGGAACGGATTGTAGCTGTCCCCGGCCAGCGCCATTGCCGCCAACAGCAGCAGCAGAACCGGATGGATCACTTCCCATACGGCAGCCGCGCCCCGCAGCAGCCGGTTCCCGGCAAAGACGCTGTCCCCCTGGGCCGCCGCCTTCCAGCGCTGCCACAGCTTTGCCGTCAGCGGCGTGCAGGCCACACAGGCCACCAGCAGCAGGAAAATGTTATTCTTCAGGCTGAGGCCCGCCGCCATACCGGCCGCGGCCGTCCCGCCGCCAAAGAGTCCCCGCAGCGCCATGCCCAGCGCCGCCGCATCGCGGAAGCGGAAGATGACCCAGCAGAAGTATACAATAATGAGCAGGAAGAGGTGCCGCAGCACCGCCGGTATCCGTTGCTGCTTCTCCCCCAGCAGGAATTTTTCAATGACAAGAAACAGGAAAAAGTACAGTCCCCACAGCACATAGTTCCAGCTGGCGCCATGCCACAGGCCGGTCAAACCCCACACAATGAACAGGTTGAGGAGCTGCCGCCCCTTGCCCCGGCGGTTGCCGCCCAGCGGGATATACACATAATCCCGGAAGAAGGTGGAAAGCGAAATGTGCCACCGCCGCCAAAAATCGGTGACGGAGGAGGCAATATAGGGATAGTTGAAATTCTCCTTATAATGGAACCCGCACATCAGCCCCATGCCGATGGCCATATCGGAATAAGCCGAAAAATCCAGGTAGATCTGCAGCATATAGCACAGCCCGCCCAGCCACAGTCCCGCCGTCGGAATCTTCGCCAGCCCCTCGGTGGTCATGGGCAGCCAGCGGTCAGCCAGCACCGCCACCGAATTGGCCAGTACCGCCTTTTTGGCCAGCCCCACCGTAAAACGGCTGATGCCCCGGCTCACTTCCTCCGCGTGCACCTGGCGCTTCGCCAGGTCCTGCGCCACATCCCGGTACCGCACAATGGGCCCGGCAATGCACTGGTGGAACAGGCTGGCATACAGCAGCAGAATCCAGTATTTCTTCTGGGCCCGTACCTCGCCGCGGTATACATCCACCACATAGCTGATTAGCTGGAAAGTGTAGAACGAAATACCGATCGGCAGCACGATCTGCGGGATCACTTCCGGCCAGCCGAAAAGGCTTTGCAGGTTCCCCATCAGGAAGCCCGTGTACTTAAAGATGCCCAGCACCAGCAGCACCAGCGCCACGCACAGGCTCAGGTGCAGCTTTTTACGCTGCGGCTCCCGCTCGATGCAGATAGCAAAAAACCAGCACAGGGCGGTATCCAGCAGAAGCAGCACCACATACCGCGGTCCCGCCCAGCTGAAGAACACCAGCGAGAAGAGAAGCATGGCAATATTCTTCTGTCGCGCGCCGCGCAGCGCCGCCTGGCTCGCCAGGTTCAGCGCCAAAAAAAGAAACACAAACAGCAGGCTGGAAAATACCATCTCGTCCTCCCAAAAGAGCAAAAAAACGCCAAAAAAGTCCCCATTCCCGGCGCGAAAAACTCTGTCGGAAACAGGAACCCGCTGTATTTAGTGTAGTCTTATTCTTCCCTATTTGCAAGGGGACAAATATTAAATTTTTATAAATTCAGCACAAAGGCTTGCTTAAAGCAAAAGCCCCTACGGCCCGCAGGGCAAACCGCCTTTTCAAGCGGTTTCGGCGGGGCTCCGCCCCGCCTGCGGCCGCCTGCCGGCGGCAGGCCCTGCGGACCCCCGGAGCCTGCACAAGCCACGGGTTTGGGGCGCAGCCCGGCGGCTTCGCCGCCTAAGTGGCGGACC
>URGQ01000086.1 GCA_900547385.1 uncultured Oscillospiraceae bacterium
CGGAGCGTTGGAGGGTTACCCCAAGCGTAAGCGGGGTGACCCGACATGGAGCGCAACCCGCGACGACGCGTACGCACAAAAGGAACGCCTCGGCGGCGAGCCGTACAGACTGTCACCCTCCGGTGACTCCGCGACGCCGAAGGCGAAATGAAACCGCGCCTAAATAATATTTGCTAAACTTTAGCTGAAAGTTTTATTCCGCGCGCAGCCGCATGGGCAGCACCAGGAACAGGAAATGTTCGCCCTCCAGCGGAAGGACCTTCATGGGACTTAAGGGGCCGCACAGCTCCAGCCGTACCATATCAGTATCGACATTTTTAAGGGCATCAAGCAGGAAGCGGTTATTAAAGCCCATTTCCAACAGATTGCCGGTGGTGGAGCAGCAGCATTCATCGTAAGCTTTACCGATGCTGGTGGAGCAGCTCATCTTGATGATTGATTCGCCAAAATCCACCCGCAGCGGACTGCGCAGCCGGTCGCTGATCAGCAGGCTGGTGCGCTCGATGGAATGGATGAGGGCACGGGTATTCACCACCACATTGGTGCTGCTCTCCCGCGGGATGGCCGCGTGATAATCGAGAAAGTCGCCCTCCAGCAGACGGCTGACCAGAGTGCAGTTGCCCATATCAAAGAGGATATGCTTGCGGCTGGCTTCCACCACCACATTACCTTCCTCGCCCATCAGCTTCAGCAGCTCACCCAGCGTTTTGCCGGGGACGATGAACCGCATCGGCTCGTGGTGCTCCACCTTTTCCCGGCGCAGCGCCAGCCGGAAGCCATCCACCGCCACGACCACCAGTTCGTCATCCTGCAGCTCAAAC
This sequence comes from uncultured Oscillospiraceae bacterium, assembly GCA_900547385.1. GTDB lineage: Bacteria > Bacillota > Clostridia > Oscillospirales > Ruminococcaceae > Angelakisella. Next base: position 822 of record URGQ01000086.1, read on the forward strand.
AGACAGCCGGTCTGCACGGGCTTGGTATCATTGGTGGCAATGGCGTAGCGGGTCATATCCACCATGGAGGAGAGGGTCTCCATGGGGATGGAGAAGCCCTGGGCTTCCCCTACCTCTGGCAGCTCAGGGAATTCTTCCGAGGTCATGCCCAGGATGGTGAACTGGGAAACACCGCCGGTGATCTGCACCAGACACCGGTCATCTGCTTCGATGGTGACCTCATCACTTTCGATGCGGCGGATGATATCCGAAAAGACCTTGGCGGGAATGATGATCTCGCCGGTTTTTTCTACCTTGGCATCCACGATGGCGGTAATGCCCATTTCCAGATTGTAGCTCATCAGGGTGATTTCCTTGGTGGTGACCCGTACCAGGATCCCCTCCAGGGCCAGCAGGGTGCTTTTGGGGCTGACGGCCAGCAGGGCGGAATTGATGCCCTGATTAAGCTCCCCGGTATTGCAGGTAAATTTCATCATCATTGCGGTGTCGTCCTCCTTGTTTCACGGCGGAAAGGGGCAGCTGCGGTTTTTCACAGCGCACGGCCGCCTGCGGCGGCCATTTTTCCCTTTTAGTGCTTTCTTCCGTGAAGATAAAATATAAAAATCAGTAGCCGTAGTAGAGCGTGTGGGAATGTGGAATGGGGATAAATAGGCTTGTATTGATGCGGGCTTGTACCCGATAGCGCGGTATGGAAAGAGATACGGAAAGTTTGTGGGGAATGTGAAAAGATTCTGGACTTTGCACAGCGGGGTGGAAAACCCGGTGTGCAAAGTGGAAAAGCTGTGGGAAGATATCAGCCGTTTAGGTTGCGGATATTTTTGATGATATCTTCGATGACTTCCTTTTTGCGGGGATCGGTCTGGATGGCTTTGGTGACCTGCTGAAGGGCATACACCACGGTGGAGTGATCCCGCCCGCCGAACTCCTGGCCGATCTCCAGCTGAGTCATGCCGGTGATCTCCCGGACGACATACATGGCCACCTGCCGGGCGGTGGAGATTTGATTGCTGCGGCGCTGGCCCCGAATATCCTCGGCGGTGACACCGTAGGTGCGGGCCACCTCATCGATGATGCGATCGACGGTGACAGGCAGCGGGGTCTGCTCGGTCATGATATCCTGGATGGCGTTTTCGGCCAGCAGCATGGTGATAGGCGCCCCGGTCAGATTGGCGTGGGCATCCAGCCGCTTGACAACGCCCTCCAGCTGGCGGACATTATCCTTCAGCTTGCCGGCGATGAAGGCCGCAACATCCTCCGGGAGGTCAAGTCCCAGGCTATCCGCCTTGCGGCTGATGATGGCCATGCGGGTCTCAAAATCCGGGGGCTGAACATCCACCAGCAGGCCCCATTCAAAGCGGGTGCGCAGCCGGTCCTCCAGTGTTTTGATCTCCTTGGGGGGACGGTCGCTGGTCAGGATGATCTGTTTGCCGCATTCATACAGCGAATTGAAGGTGTGGAAAAATTCCTCCTGGGTGCTTTCCTTGCCGGCGATGAACTGGATATCATCCACGGCCAGCAGGTCGGCCTGGCGGTATTTTTCCTTGAACTCGGCGGTGGTGCCGTTGCGGATGGCCAAAATCAGCTCATTGGCGAATTCCTCGCCCTTGACATACAGGAGCTTATAATCCGGGTGATTTTGGCGTATCTTGCCGCAGATGGCATAGATGAGGTGGGTTTTGCCCAGGCCGCTGCCGCCGTACATAAAGAGCGGGTTGTAGCTTTTGGCGGGGTTATTGGCTACCGCCCAGGCCGCGGCGTGGGCCAGGCTGTTGCCGCTGCCCACCACGAAGGTCTCGAAGGAATACTCCTTTTCGGGCTGGAAATCCAGCCGGTTATTCTCCTGCGCCGCGGGGGCTGCGGGGGCAGCCTCACGAGAGGTGATCTCCACCTGCACCGGGAAGCCCATGATCTCCTCAAAGCTGGCGGTGAGCAGGGCATTGTATTTTTCGTTGACGATATCCCGCTTGAACTGTGTGGTGCATTGCAGGCAGGCGGTGCTGCTATCCAGGGCGGTCAGCTCCAGCTCCCGGATCCAGAGATCATAGGCGACCTCGCTCATTTCGCCGCGGCACAGCTGCTTTACCCTTTCGAATACATCGGAAAAAGAATCCATATTGAACCTCATTTCATTTGCATCCCCGGTTTTCCACAGGGGATAAATACCTATTTTATATAATAGCACATTTGGGGCCGAAGCACAACAGAAAAGGCCCGAAAAGCGTGGGATTTTTCCACATTTCCATGGGGCATAGGTGGAGGAAAACGCCAGTCGGCGGAGGCGGAGCCTTTTTGCAAGTCTTAGTTAGCACGCCTACCCGGCGGGGATAGTTTATGGTCGCCTAACGGCGTCGCGGAGTCACCGGAGGGTGACGGCCGGTACGCCTGCCCGGCGGGGGATAGTTTGTGGTCGCCTGGCGGCGTCGCGAAGTTTTATAAAAGGTATTCATTTGTACGCCTACCCGGCGGGGGCCTACTTTTGTATGCGCAAAAGTAGGCAAAACGCACT
>URGQ01000087.1 GCA_900547385.1 uncultured Oscillospiraceae bacterium
ATATAGACAACAAAAATAACCATTCATTGCGTGGACAGGAAAACTTTTCTTCAAGTTTATCATATCATGCGGGAGCGGCGATTTCTACTGGCCTTAGACCAAGAATCACAGCATGGGCATTGAAAAAGCTAATGCAGTCAACACACATCTATCGGGCATCTGGTGTTGTAGGTTATAAAAGGAAGGAATACGCAGCTTACGACAAAGGCAGAGCTGAATTGCCAGAGCCGGATTTCGCCTGCCGCTCATTCCGTCCCATCGGAATCTTGTTGGGGAGTGCCTTCCTCACGAAGATAGGCGGTATGCAACAGCCAGCGGGTACGCCCTGAAACGGGGCGCACCCGACTACATCTCCGGTTGAAAATCCAATATCTACAATCGCCAGAATTTGTATGGGCGGGCAGGCACAGTCTGTGCTTGCCCGCCTTGTCCGCCAAAAAGCGCGGCGGGCAGCGGCAGTCAATGGCGCGAAGCGTTCATCTTGACCATTGACGGCTGTCGGCTGCTGCGCTACCACCCTTTCCAATTTGCAAGCCACAGAACAATTTCGGTAGCCGCTGCCGAAATTATGCTGTCAGCCGCTCCGTTCCCGTGGTATTGACGTGCAGCCTCGCCGCTGCTATAATAAAAGCACAATTTCAGACACAGGACACCATGCAGACGCAGATGGGCCGAACGGCTTGACAGGCGGCTGCATTTTCAATTTTGGATAGGAAAGGAAGGATGCGAAGGGAAAGGAAGCACAGACGACAAAAGACGCTCAAGACGCCATTCCTCCGCCGCACGGGAGAAAGCTGCGGCAAATACTTTTTCGGAGGTGCAACTTGGGCAGGCGGAAAAAGCTCACCAACAACAGCGGCATCCCGCAGCATGAGATCGAGAACATCGCCCGAATCCTGCTGCCGGATATTCTCGCCTTTTACGAGAGTGAGGAAGGGCAGCGGGAATTTGCCGAATGGAAGGCAGCACGGGACGGGGCAAAAACGGACAAAGACAGCAACGGCGAGAACGTCGCCTGACGATAGATATAAGACAAATCCAAGGGATATATACTCCTAAAACAGCATGGCAAAGGGGATGGCAGACCGCCATCCCCTTTTGTGCGTTTGTTCAGTTTTCATAGGGCTTGTACTCCGTGACGGCATTCAGATATGCCTCAACGTCGCCGTTCAGAATGAGGTCTGCATAAGCCAGCGGGTCGTTGTAGATGAGATAGTCCAGCTCTGACCGCTGAAAGCGGTTGTCCGCCACCTCGTTCTCCACGGCGGTGCAGTCGATGGAGATCATGCTGCCGTCCTGAAACCGCAGCTCTACACAGCCAGTGTCCATGTTGAATTCACAGCTTTTAATGGTTTTCATAATTGTCCTCCTTATCCTTTACCAGCTTTGGTTTTCTCGGCCCTCTGGGCTTGGATTCGGGACGCTTTACCACGCCGTTTCTGAAATGCGTATCCTCGAATTTATCGAAGAAAACAAATAATCCGAACCCGTCTCCGATTAAGAAGATTTGGTTCGGATTATATTTGTTTGGTGCCGGTGGTGGGACTCGAACCCACACGGTATCGCTACCAACGGATTTTGAGTCCGTCACGTCTGCCATTCCATCACACCGGCCCATAACGAAACTATTATACCGAAAACCGCCGCCAATTGCAAGCATTAATGCCACAAACCTGCCGCAAATGGCCGAATTTCCTCTTCCCACAGCGCCCACAGCGCCGTGCCGCCCCACAGCAGCAGCCGCCCCGTCCCCGGCAGCGCCGTAAAATCCTTTGCCAGCTCCCGGCCCCACCGGGCGTAGGGCAGTTGTCCCACCCGCCCCAGCAGCGTAAATTCCACCACACCGTCCCCCGGGGTAATGGCCGCGAAAGCCTGTCCGCACCGGGTCTCTGCCGCCATCACATCGGCCACCCGCCACAGGCCGGCCCCGCCGCCCAGCAGCACCAGCGCCACCAGTACTGCCGCCCATTTGCGCCGCCGCAGATACCGTTTTTGCACAGTCCGTTTTTTTCGTCCCATTTATCTTCCTCCCGCTTTCCTTCATTTTCCCGGCGCTGTTCCCCCTTTTATCCATGCGCAAAAAGGAACGCTCTCCCCGGCAAGAATTCACTCCGCCCTGCCGCTTATCACCTCGGCAATGACCGGCGCGATGAGCTCGGCGGTGTACTGCGCTTCCTCCATAGTATTCCCGTTCGTCCCGAATTCTAACAGCAGCGCCCCGTCGGAACAGGCATAATTGTAGGACCGGCTGCAAAAAAAGATGGGTCGGCACAGCCCGGGGTATTTTTCTTCGATCGCCGCCGCCAGCGCCGCCGCAAAGCGGAAATTCTCCCGCCAGCTTGGCAGGTCCAGCGTGCCGTCATCGTAGGGCGCTATGATCATCAGCTGCGCCGCCTTTTTGCCGTTTATCACCGCCACCGTTTTGGCAATACTGGTATCGCTGTAAAGAATGGCGTCCCGGTGAATATCCAGCAGCACCCGCAGCCCGGGGTAGTTCTTCTGGTAGCTCTTTATCGTCTCTGTACTGCGGATGTAGGCTCCCGTGTAGGCCGGGTTATCGTGTTGGGTGGCATCGTGCAGTACCGCCAGCCCCGCCTGCTCCAGCCCGGAGGCCAGCACATCCCCTACCGCCACCATGTTGTTTTGGTTATCGGTATCCCGCCAGGTGTTCCGGGTATCAAAGTAAGGGCTGTCATACAGCTCATAGCTTTCGGTCGCATGTGTGTGGAACAGCAGGAGCTGTGGTCCCTTTTCTTTGGGATTCAGCGTTACCCTGTTGGGGGTGGCCAGCACCTTCTGTACCTCGGCTGCCGTCAGCTTGGTGTAGTTCCTTATCCAGATGTTATCCCACCGCACATAGGCTGGGCTGTCCTCCCCTGTCATGGTCAGCTCGGTCACCGTGCCCCGGTATTCCTCCGGTACCTCTGGTATTTCAGCAGGAATTTCCGGTTCCTGCGGGTCTGGCTCGGCGGCCGGTTCCGACGGTTCTTCCGGTAGGGGGGCAGGCTCCAGCTCAGCCGCGTAGCGTTCCCGCAGCGTTTCCAGCGCCCCGGTCGGCATATCCAGCACCGTGGTAAAAAGCGCCGCCTTTTGCAGCAGCGCCACTGCCGCCGGCTCCAGCCGCGGCCACAGCAGGGTCGCCGCGCCAATGGAAAGCATCATCAGGCCGCCGCGCAGCAGCGGGGAAGGTCTTCGCTTCTTCACAGGGCCTCGTCCTTTCCTTTTTTGACATACCCGGCAGCTCCTCCCCCATGGCGGGGCGGGCCATCCGCTTCCCGGGGCCGCCCGTTCCGTGCGCCCCCTCACCGCTC
>URGQ01000088.1 GCA_900547385.1 uncultured Oscillospiraceae bacterium
GGGCCGAGGCCGCGGTTTGCGGGGGCCGGCCGAGGAAGGGGCCGGAACTTGCCGGGACAAGCGCCTGGATTTTTAGCACATGATAAACAGGGCAGAAATGATAAACCAATACAACGGATGAGTGGAGCGTAAAAATGAAGATATTATTTGTGGGTGATGTGGTGCGGCAGGCGGGCTGCGATTTTTTGCGGCGGGAGCTGCCGAACCTGCGCCGCTTTTACGGGGCGGATATGACCATAGTGAATGGGGAAAACGCTGCCGAGGGCAACGGCATTCTGCCGGGGAGCGCCGAACTGATCCTGGACGCCGGGGCGGATGTGATCACGCTGGGGAACCATGCCCTGCGCCGCCGGGAAATTTATCCGATGCTGGAGGAGAGCGATCGCATCATCCGGCCGGCGAATTTCCACGCCAGCGCGCCGGGGCGGGGCTGGTGCCTGTATGACTGTCCCGGCAAACCGAGAGTGGCGGTCATCAACCTGCAGGGGAACTACCTGCTGGAAAGCCACGAAAACGCTTTTGACTGCATGGACCGCCTGCTGGAGGAGATAGACGCGCCGGTGAAGATCCTGGATTTCCACGCCGAGGCGACCTCTGAGAAGATCTGCATGGGGCTGTACCTGGATGGACGGGTCAGCGCTGTCATTGGGACCCATACCCATATCCAAACGGCGGACGAACGGCTGCTGCCCGGCGGAACGGCCTACATTACCGACGCGGGGATGTGTGGGGTATTCGATTCCGCGCTGGGGCTGGCGCCGGAGCCTGCCATCCGGCGGTTCCGGACCGGGCTGCCCACCCGGTTTGAGAGCGTGAAGGGGCCGGTGCGGCTTTCCGGCGTATTGCTGGAGATGGACGGGAAAACCGGCAAGGCGATTTCCATCAAGCGGGTAAATGTGGACGGATAAACTGAACATCTGCTGAACAAATGGCCTGCATACTTGCCAGAGCCAAAAAAGTATAGTATAATAAAAAATCAGCAAAAACCAAGCGGCCGCCCCAAAACGGCCGCCACCAAAACGGAGGGATACGATGATAGGCTACGAAAACACACTGGGTACCGTGGAGATCTCGCAGGAATACTTTGCCAACCTGATCGGCATGGCGGCCTCCGAGTGCTATGGCGTTGCCGGAATGATCAATTCCACCTACCAGGGACTGCGCTACGCCATCACCAAAAGTGATGTGCCCGATAAGGGCGTGCGTGTAAAAACCACCGACGGCAAACTGATCGTTGATATTCACATTGCTGTGACCTACGGCATCAATATCAGCGCCATCGTGCAGAGCATCATCCACAATGTGCGCTATACGGTGGAGGAATGCACCGGCTTTAAGGTAGCGCGCGTAAATGTATATGTGGATGAGATGACCGCGTAAGACGGCTCTCGCTTTATTATTGCAATTTGCAGGGAGCGCCGCGCGGCGCACCCGGAAGGAGCGTACGAATTGATCACCGCAAAGCAGCTGTCGGAGGCGTATATCTCCGGCGCCAATAATATTGAAAACAACCGCCAAAAGGTGGACGCCCTAAATGTATTTCCCGTCCCGGACGGCGATACCGGCACCAACATGAGCATGACCATGGGCGCGGCCCGGGAGGATCTGCTGCACAATGACTACCCCACCGTGGGCGATGTGGCCGGTAAAGCGGCCTCCGCGCTGCTGCGGGGCGCCCGCGGCAATTCCGGCGTTATCACCTCGCTTTTGTTCCGTGGCTTCAGCAAGGGGCTAAAGCACAAAAGCGAAGCCGGCGCCGCCGACCTGGTGGAAGCGCTGGAGATCGGTGTGGCGGCCGCCTACAAGGCCGTGATGAAGCCCACCGAGGGGACCATCCTGACGGTGGCAAGAGTGGCTGCCGAAAAGAGCCGGACCGCCCTGACCGACACCATGGAGCCGCTGGAGATATGGGATCTGATCATCCAATATGCCGAGGAGGCGCTGGCCCAGACCCCGGAGCAGCTGCCGGTGCTGAAAAAGGCCGGTGTAGTGGATGCCGGCGGGCAGGGACTGGTGTACATCCTGAAGGGGATGCGGCAGGTCTTTGCCGGGGAGGGCGTGGTGCCCGGTATTGCCGGTGATACCGCTGCCGCCCCCGCTGAGGAGGCTGCCACTGTGGTGAACGCCGCCGGCGAGGTGGAGGAAGTGGACATCAACAACCCCTACTGCACCGAGTTCCTGGTGATGCGGGACGACCCCGAGCATGACCCCGCCGGGCTGCGGGCTTATCTGGAATCCATCGGCGACTGCGTAGTGGTGGTGGACGATGATGAGATCATCAAGTGCCATGTGCACACCGCCCACCCGGGCCTGGCGCTGGAAAAGGCCGGGACCTACGGCATGCTGACCAAGCTGAAGATCGAAAACATGATAGAGCAGCACAAGGCGCAGGTAGCCAGCGTAAAGGAGCAGCAGAAGGCTGCCGAGCCGAAGGCGGTCGAGATCGACCCGGCGCTGGCGGCGGGCTTTGTGGCGGTGGCCGCCGGCGACGGCGTGCAGCAGCTCTTTACCGATCTCGGCGTGCAGCAGATCGTAAGCGGCGGGCAGACCATGAACCCCTCCACCGAGGATATTCTGCATGCGGCGGAGCAGGTGCCTGCCATGGACGTTTACGTTCTGCCCAATAATAAGAATATAGTAATGGCGGCGGAGCAGGCGGCGCGCCTTGCCCGTACCAGCGGGGTGCGGCACATCCATGTGGTGCCGACCACGACCATCCCGCAGGGGATCAGCGCCATGATGGCCTATGATGAAAGCGCCGAGATAAAGGACAATGTGGAGGCCATGCAGGAGGCGGCCTCCCGCGTACAGAGCGGTTCGGTGACCTTCGCGGCGCGGGACAGCGACTACGACGGGCATCAGATAAAGGAAGGCGAGCTGCTGGCGCTGGAAAACGGTAAGGTGGCCTTTACCGGGACCGATCTGGGCTCTGTGACGGCCAAGGTGGCCAAGGACCTGATGCGGGAGGACAGCCAGTTCATCACCCTGCTGTACGGCGCCGATGTGAGCGAGGAGCAGGCTGCCGATGTGGAGGAGGCGGTGCGCTCCCTGCTGCCGGAGGAGGTAGAGCTGACGGTGGCCTATGGCGGGCAGCCGGTGTACTATTTCCTGATCTCCGTAGAATAAGAAATGATGACTCCCCCCTGGCCGGAAGGCTGGGGGACCCGGTCAGCACACACCCGTCCGGCAACCGCCCCGGCCGAAATCAGACACCGGC
>URGQ01000089.1 GCA_900547385.1 uncultured Oscillospiraceae bacterium
CGTCCTCCCGGACGGCGGCGCCGCTTTTACAGACCATCGGCCTGCGCTTATTTTATCAGCTCCGCGGTATCCCGCGCGATCATGATCTCCTCGTTGGTGGGTACCACCCATACCTCTACCTTGCTGTCCGCCCCGGAGATGCGAACCTCCTCGCCGCGGCTGTTGTTGGCCGCCAGGTCGGCGGTCACGCCCAGGTAGGCCAAATCGTGCATCACCTGCTCCCGCAGGCCCATGGCGTTTTCGCCTATGCCGCCGGTAAACAGAATGGCATCCACCCCGCCCAGCGCCGCGGCGTAGCTGCCAATCAGCTTCACCAGCTGGTATTCCAGCATGTCGGCCGCCAGCTGCGCCCGCTCATTGCCGTTTTCGGCCGCCTCCAGCACATCCCGGAAGTCACTGGAAACTCCCGAAACGCCCAGCAGGCCGGATTCATTGTTCAGCAGGCGATTCATCCCGCGCTCATGCAGGTTTTCCAGGTTGGCAATGTAGGAAACGATGGAAGGATCGATGCTGCCGCAGCGGGTACCCATTATAATGCCATCCAGCGGAGTAAAGCCCATCGAGGTATCCACTACCTTGCCATCCTTAATGGCCGCCAGCGAACTGCCGTTGCCAAGGTGGCAGGTGATGAGCCGGTGGGGCATCTCGCCCAGCAGCTCCGCCATGCGGCCGCTGACATACCGGTGACTGGTACCGTGGAAGCCGTAGCGGCGCACCCCGTGCTCCTCGTAGTACTTGTAGGGGATCGCAAAGGTGTAAGCCTTGGGCGGCATAGTGGCATGGAATGCCGTATCAAAGACCGCCGCCATCGGCAGCGCCTCGCCAAAGACGGTGCGGCAGGCCCGGATAGTCGCCGCCTGGGGCGGATTGTGCAGCGGGCTGATATCCCGCATGGCGTTGATGGCCTCTATGGCCTCCTCATCCACCAGTACGGAGTGAGAGAATTTATCCCCGCCGTGGGTCACGCGGTGGCCTACCGCGGCTATCTCGTCCACGCTGTCAATAACATGACCTTCTCCCTGCACCATCTCGTGCAGGATCACATCAAAGGCGTCCTTGTGGGTAAAGAGGTCGGCTTCCTTTTCCACTTTATAGCCATTCATGGTCTTGTAGCTGTACTTGCCGTCTATGCCTATGCGCTCGCAAATGCCCTTGCACAGAGTCGTCTCATCTTCCATGCGGATCAGCTGATACTTCAGGGAAGAGCTTCCCGCATTGATCACCAGAATATTCATCCGTGTATCATCTCCTTTTGCGTCATTTTTCACCAAGCCCCGCCGGGACTTGACACTTTTTTGTCTATTTTATATTATTGGAATCAAAGACCTTTGTCAATGTTTTGCGCAAACTTTTATGCCTTTTTTGCAATTCAGTCATATCACATTTGCTATAACAAACAAATGCCGCCCATTGCATTTCTTCTCCTTTGTGTCATTTGTCTACCGCGTGTTTTCCCGCTTTTCCGGCCCGGTCCGCGCAAATCTCTCGCCCGGCTTCAAACTCACCCCAAAAGCCCGAACCCCAGCCGGCCCCTGCCAGCCCCTTTCTGCCCCTCCCCAAACCCGCAAAAAATCCGGGATACGGCCCGCAGGGCAGCCCGCCTGCGGCGGGCTTGGGGGGGCTTCGCCCCGCCCACGGCGGCTGCGCCGCCGGCCCTGCGGGCCTTCTTCTTGCCCCACTCATCCCCTGTGCGGAGGGAAAGCTCCATCCCTGCTTTGAAGCATCTGAAAGTTCCGGCCCCCTAGAGGCACGCTAAAAGTTCCGGCCCTCATCCGTTTTGATTTTTATAAAACCGCCATCCATTTTGGAATAAATCCCTCCACCGAAAGGAGTCCGATCCATGCAGGTCACAGCCATCATCGCCGAATGGAACCCGCTGCACCGGGGCCATCTGCTGCCCGTTCAGGCTGCCCGGCAGCAGGGGGCCACCCATATCGTGGCCATCCTCAGCGGCAATTTTGTCCAACGCGGGGAGCCCGCCCTCTGCCCCTGGCAGTACCGGGCCGCCGCCGCCCTTTCCAGTGGGGTGGATCTGGTCCTCCAGCTGCCGCTGCCCTATGCCGTTTCCACCGCCCAGCACTTTGCGGGGGGCGCCGTGGCCAGTCTGGCCGCCCTCGGCACGGTGGATTCCCTCATCTTTGGCAGTGAGTGCGGGGAACTGGCCGCCCTGCGGTCGGTCGCCGCCGCCCTGGATTCTCCCGAGCTCCCGGCTGCCCTGGCCCCCCATCTGCAAAAGGGCCTGCCCTTTGCGGCAGCCCGGCAGGCCGCCGTTCATTCCCTTCTCGGGGAAGATGCCAGCCTGCTCTCCTCCCCCAATAACATCCTCGGTATCGAGTATCTCCGGGCCCTCCGCCGGTTGGGCTCCGATATTCAGCCTCTTACCATCTCCCGGCAGGGCGCCCCCCACGATGCCGCCGAGCCGGATACCGATTTTCCCTCGGCCTCCCAGCTGCGGCAGCGTTTCCTTACCGGCCAGGATATCTCCTCCTCCCTGCCCCCGGCCATGGCCGAACAGCTGGAGCTGGCCCGGCAGCAGGGGGCCCTCCCCCAACTGAAGCTTTGGGAGCGGGCATTTCTTGCACGCCTGCGCACGATGACCGAAACCGACTATGCCGCTCTGCCGGATGTCACCGAGGGACTGGAGCACCGCCTATACCGGGCATCGCGCACGGCAAAAACCACCGAGGAGCTGCTGGCCGAAGCCAAAACCAAGCGCTACACCCACGCGCGTTTAAGGCGGGTCCTGCTGGCGGCCATGCTGGAGCTGCCCGCCGGGCTTTCGGCGGAGGAGCCGCCCTACCTGCGGGTGCTGGGCTTTACCGCCAAGGGGGCGGAGCTCCTGAATCGGGCCAAAGGGCGCCATATCCTGCCGCTTTCAGCCTCGCTGGCGGAGCTGGAAAAGGCCGGTGAAGCGGCTGCCCTCTTTGCGGCGCTGGAGGCCCGGGCCGCTGACCTGTATCACGCTTTCACCCCAGGGCTGGCCCCCTGCGGCAGTGAATATACCACGCCGGTTATCAAAATTTGATTTTTGGGAATTGCTGCCTCCGGGCAGCTTTTTCATGCCCTTATTTCATCTCGCCTACCCGGCGGAGGCCGGTTTGCAGTCGCCTGTCGGCGAAAGCCTCCCTTGTGTAAAGGGAGGTGGCGAATGAAATGAGCCGGAGGGAT
>URGQ01000090.1 GCA_900547385.1 uncultured Oscillospiraceae bacterium
CTGGGGAAAGGAGGAGCGGCGGAGCGTTGGAGGGTTGTCTATCCCATAGGGATAGACAACCCGATATGGAGCAAAGCCCGCGACGACGCGCGCATACAAAAGTAGGCCCCCGCCGGGTAGGCGTGCAGTTTATGTCTTTGCACAAGGCCCCGCCCCGCCGCCAGGCGACCGCAAACCGGGCTTAGCCGCTTTTCGTTTTCCTTTTCCCGTAAAAGGAATCCCCAATGTTCACGCTTTGTTCGCTTGTGTTCCCGCCGCTTTTGGTATATAATAAATTGGTATAATTCTGTACTGGAAAAAGGGAAGGAGCCCCTATGTTCAATCAATCGCTATTTACCTACCTGGTGCGCGCCATGGTGCTGCTCACCGCCATTCCCATCCACGAATGCGCCCATGCCTGGGCCAGCAATAAATTGGGTGATCCCACCGCCAAAAATTTGGGGCGCCTCACCCTCAATCCCCTGCCGCACCTCGATCTTATCGGCTCGGTGCTCATGCTCTTTACCGGGTTCGGCTGGGCCAAGCCCGTCCCGGTGACCACCCGCAACTTCAAAAATGTCAAAAAGGGCATGATCCTCACCGCCCTGGCCGGCCCCGCCGCCAATATCCTGCTGGCGCTGCTTTCCCTCATCCTGTATAAGCTGTGGTGCTACTTCCTTTATCCTCTTCTCGCCATCAATTTCACCACCGCTTCCGCCATCGCGCAGATCTTCTACATCATGTGTCTTTTGAACATCAACCTGGCGGTGTTCAATCTCATCCCCATTCCCCCGCTGGATGGCAGTCGGGTACTGACCGCCGTACTGCCCGCCCGCCTTTACTACAAGGTGATGCAGTACGAGCAATACATCATCTACGGTGTGTTCATCATCCTCATGCTGGGGTGGCTGGATGGCCCGCTTTCCTTCCTGCGCGGCGTAGTATATAATTTCCTCAATCTGATTACAGGATTTTTGGGATAAGGAACGACTAAAATGGAAAAACTCACCTTTAAGGTCAATGAATATGAGGGGCCGCTGGATCTCATCCTGGCGCTGCTCTCCAAGCATCAGATCGGTATTTATGATATCAATATCAGTGATCTGCTGGAGCAGTACATGGCCTACATCCGCACCCTGCGGGAAAACCAGATGGAGATCGCCAGTGAATTTCTGGAGATGGCCTCCCGGCTGGTTTACATCAAGACGGCCAGCCTGCTGCCCCGCTACGAAAAAGAGGAAGACCCCCGCGCCGAGCTGGTGGGCCAGCTGCTGGAATACCAAAGCTGCAAGCAGGCCGCGGCCCTTCTGCGGCTGCGGGATACCGGCTGGTCGGTTTTTACCCGGGCGCCCATGCCGCTGGAGATCGACCCTACCTACCGCCGCCGTCACCCCATCAGCGAGCTGACCAACGCTTACTGGTCGGCCTGCGGCAGAGGAAAGCGCCGCCTGCCCCCGCAGGAAACCGCCTTTACCCCGCTGGTCGCCAAGCCTATGGTTTCGGTGGCAAGCCGCATTATGCACCTGCTGCGGGGCTTTTACCGCCGGGGCAAGGCCAGCCTGCAAAGCATCTGGGCCGATAACCACGACCGCAGCGAGCTGGTGGCCACCTTTATGGCGGTGCTGGAGTTGCTGAAGGCCGGACGAGTCCGCCTGACCGATGACGATACCGAGCTGGTTTTTGCCGGGCGGGAGAAAAAGAAAGTGGAAAGCTGAAAAGCGGGTTTTTATCCGATGAATCTGACCGAAACGAGGCCGAAACATGAATTTGACCGATTCCCAAAAGAAGATCTTTGCCATCCTTTTCGCGGCCGGGGAGCCGCTGGAAACCGACCGCCTGGCGGAAGCCTTGGCCACCAGCCATGCCGAAGCGGCAGAGCAGTGTGTTTTGCTGCAGCAGCGGCTGGCCGAAAGTGATCTGCCGCTGGAACTGCGCCGGCTGGAAAACAGCTGGCAGCTGTGCACCATTGCCGGCTATGATACGGTGATAAGAACCGCCCTGGAGCTGCGCAGCAATACTCCCCTTTCCAACGCGGCTATGGAGGTACTGGCAGTGGTGGCCTATAACCAGCCGGTGACCCGCAGCTTTATCGAGCAGGTAAGAGGTGTTGACAGCTCCTCGGTGGTGGCCAGCCTGGAGGAAAAAGGGCTGATAGAGGAGGCCGGGCGGATGGAGCTGCCGGGCCGGCCGGTGGCTTTCCGGACAACTGCCGCTTTTCTGCGGTGCTTCGGCCTTTCGGACCTCAGCGAGCTGCCGGAGCTGCAGCCCCCGGAGGAGGCCGAGGAGACCGAAGAGGAAGAACAGCTGGGCTTTGATGATTTGACCCCGGAGGGCGAGAAATGATCGCCCTGTGGATCATTCTGGGGCTGCTGGCGCTTATTTTGGTGCTGATGCTGATCCCCGCCGGGCTGGCTCTCCATTACCACGGAGAGGACTTTACCGCCGAGGGAAAATGGCTGTTCCTGCGCTTTACCCTGTGGCCCCTGCCGGAAAAGGAGGAGCCGGAAAAAGCGGGAAAAAAACAGGAGAAAAAAGCCGCCGAAAAGCCAAAAAAGGAGAAGAAATCCGAGCGGCGGCCCTTTATGGACTGGCTGCAGCTGATCAATGACCTGCTGCCGGTGCTGGGGGAAGCCCTGCGGAAAATGGGCAAAGCCATCACGCTGAAGCGGTGCCGGATTACAATGGTGATCGCCGCCGAGGAAGCGGATCAGACCGCCATCCGGTATGGGCGGGCCAACGCCCTGCTGTATACCATTTACGCATTTCTCGGCCGCCACATCCGTGTAAAGGAATTCAAAGCGGAGCTTCGGCAGGATTACCTTTCCGGGCCGGAGGGCGAGAGCGCCGAGGCCGACCTGCTGGTGCTGGTGTGCCCCATGATCCTGGCCGGGGCAGGCTTCCGGCTGCTGTGGAAAGGCGGAAAAATTTATCTGCGGTTTGCAAAATAACGCTTCGCCTCTCCAGCGGTGGGTTTTTCCTCTAAAAAGCATGCATAAGAATCTCCATTCTAATTAGATATCGCCTATCGGCGTCGCAAAGCCACCGAATGGTGGCAGCCCGTACGCCTGCCCGGCGTGTGCCTACTTTTGTTCGTGCAAAAGTAGGCAAAACACGCTTGGGGCTGTGCCCCAAGACCCCCTTGCCGCTAAGCTGCGGCTGG
>URGQ01000091.1 GCA_900547385.1 uncultured Oscillospiraceae bacterium
CGGGGGCGCCGCGGCGGGGCGGCGAGGGCCTGCGGCTTTATTCAAATTCTGGTTGGTGCTGCCGCGGCAGCGGATGCACTTAGCCGATGCCAAACAGCCGCTTGGCGTTCCGGCAGGTACTTGCGATGATCTCCTCCGGAGTCACCCCGCGGATCTCCGCCAGACGCTCCGCCACCCGGGGCAGCATGCTGCTGTCGCAGCGCTTGCCGCGGTAGGGTTCCGGCGCCATGTAGGGGCAGTCGGTTTCTATCAGCAGCCGGTCATCAGGGACGACTGCAGCCGCCTGCGGAGCCTTGCGGGCATTCTTAAAGGTAATGGCACCGGTGAAGCCCAGGTACATCCCCAGCGCCGCCACCTCCTTGGCCATCTCCACGCTGCCGGAAAAACAGTGCAGTACCCCGGCCGGGTGCAGCTCCCGCAGCAGCGCCAGCGTATCGGCATGGGCCTCCCTATCGTGGATGATGACTGGCAGGCCCAGATCCTTGGCCAGCAGCACCTGCTGGCGGAACAGCTCCATTTGCCGCTCCTTCGGGGGATTTTCCGCCCAGTAATAGTCCAGTCCGATCTCGCCGATGGCCCGGCACTTGGGGTGGGCAGCCAGGGCTTTCAGCTCTTCCAGGTAGTTTTCGGGGGCGTCCCCCGCCTGCTCCGGGTGAATCCCGGCGGCAAAGTACACAAAGTCATACTGCTCCGCCAACATGCACGCAGCACAGCTTGTCGGCAGGTCGGCGCCTATCGTCATAATATATTCCACACCCTCGCGATGAATTCGCTCCAACAGTGCGTCACGGTCTGCATCAAACCGTTCGTCATCGTAGTGGGCGTGGGAATCAAATATCCCGTTCATGGCTTCTCCTTTGGGAAAAAACGGGGCCGGCGGCAACGCTGTTGTCCCGGCCCCGCAATTTATATCCTCTGCTCAAGGGTGTATCAGCACAGCTTTGCACCGGCAGGAATCGCATCATCCAGCATCAAAAGATGCAGGCTTTCGCCCTGCTCGGCAGAGATAAGCATGCCGTTGGATTCCCGGCCCATCATCTTGCGGGGCGCCAGGTTGGTGCACGCCACCACCGTCTTGCCTACCAGCTCCTCCGGCTTATAGTACTTTGCAATGCCGGAGAGGATCTGGCGGTCCTTGCCGGTGCCGTCATTCAGGGTGAAGCACAGCAGCTTATCGCTCTTTTCCACCTTTTCGCAGGCCAGCACCTTGCAGACGGTAAACTCTACCTTTTCAAAATCGGGGAAGGCGATCGGCGTCTTGGCGGGGACGCTCTCCTCCTGCGGCTCCTCCTTGGGGGCAGCGGCGGCTTCCAGCTCGGCCAGTTCCTTTTCCATATCAATTCGGGGGAACAGCACCGGGCCCTTCTGCACCGTTGCACCGGCATGCAGCCCGCCAAAGGCGGCAGCGGATTCCCAGGTGCGCTCATTCTCAGTGGCACCGCACTGGTCCAAGATCTTCTCAGCGGATTCCGGCATATAGGGCTTAAGCAGGATGCCTGCCAAACGGATGCTTTCCAGCAGGTTATACATAACGGTTGCCAAGCGAGCACGCTTGGTCTCATCCTTGGCCAGCACCCAGGGGGCGTTTTCATCAATGTATTTATTGGCACGGGAAACCAGCTTGAAAATCTCGGCCAGGCCATTCTGGAAGGCGAAGGCCTCCATCTGTTTTTCGTAGCTGTTCCGCAGCTCATTGCCAATGGCAATCAGCTCGTCATCAGCGGGGGCCGCTTCCCGTTCAGCGGGCAGGGTGCCGCCAAAATATTTTTCCACCATCGCCACGGTACGGCTGACGAGGTTGCCCAGGTCGTTGGCGAGGTCGGTATTGATGGTGCTGATGAGCAGCTCATTGCTGAAAACGCCATCAGAGCCAAAGGGGAAGCTCCGCATCAGGAAGAAGCGGATGGCATCCACGCCGTAGCGCTGGCACAGCACCACGGGGTCCACCACATTGCCCTTGGATTTGCTCATCTTGCCGCCCTCCAGCAGCAGCCAGCCGTGGCCGTATACCCGCTTGGGCAGCGGCAGATCCATAGCCATGAGCATGGCAGGCCAGATGATGGAGTGGAACCGCACGATCTCCTTGCCGACAAAGTGCACATCGGCCGGCCAGTATTTCTCCACATCGTGGTATTTATGGTTCTTGTAGCCCAGCGCGGTCATGTAGTTAAAGAGGGCATCCACCCACACATATACCACATGCTTGGGGTCAAAATCCACCGGCACGCCCCAGGTAAAGCTGGTGCGGGAAACGCACAGATCCTGCAGTCCCTGGTTGATGAACGCCTTCATCTCATTGACGCGGGAGGCCGGGGTGAGGAATTCGGGGTGCTCATCATACAGCTTCAGCAGCCGGTCGGCGTACTTGGAGAGCCGGAAGAAGTAAGCCTCCTCCTCGGCATCCACCACGGGGCGGCCGCAGTCGGGGCAGCAGCCGTCCTTCAGCTGGCTCTCGGTCCAAAAACTCTCGCAGGGGGTGCAGTATTTGCCCTTGTAGGTGCCCTTGTAGATATCCCCACGGTCGTAAAGCTCCCGGAAGATCTTCTGAATGGCCTCCACATGGTAATCATCGGTGGTACGGATAAAGCGGTCATAGCTGATGTTCATCAGCTTCCACAGCGACTTAAAGCCGCCCTCGCCCTCCACGATCTTATCCACATACTGCTGCGGGGTCACACCGGCCGCCCTGGCCTTATCCTCTATTTTCTGGCCGTGCTCATCGGCACCGGTGAGGAACATCACATCGCAGCCCTGCAGGCGCTTGTAACGGGCCATGCAGTCGGTGGCCACGGTGCAGTAGCTGTGCCCGATGTGCAGCTTATCGGAAGGGTAGTAGATGGGCGTGGTGATATAAAACTTTTTCCATTCCATATTTTTTACCTCCTGCGCAAATGAGCGCAATTCTTCATTATCAGTATAGTATAACACACTTTGCCGCCAAAGCAAAGCATTTTTACAGGGAACCGGCCGCTAAGGGGCGGCTCCCCCACCGGCTGCTGCAAACCGCAGGCACCGGCCCGGCGGGCAGCCCGTCCTGCGGACGGGCTCAGCGGCCT
>URGQ01000092.1 GCA_900547385.1 uncultured Oscillospiraceae bacterium
CGGGCGGCCGATGCGCCGAAGGCGCATACCCCGGCGAAGCCGGGGTGGCCTGCGGCCCGATCCCGTTCCCCTGCACATTCCTGCAAGATTTCGTTCAAATCCCGCCCCATCGGGCCGGGTCGCTGTCAAATACCCCAACCGGCAAACCGGGCAGCGCCGCCCGGAGCTGTTTTGCCAGCTGCGGCATGGCAGGGTGCTCGGTGGCGTGGTGACCCGCCGCCATCAGGCACAGGCCCTGCTCCGCCGCCATAAACCATTCGTGGTGTTTTACCTCTCCGGTCAGGAAGGCTTCCGCACCCGCGGCCAGTGCTTCCCCCATAAAATCGCTGCCAGCTCCGCCGCATACCGCCACCGTCCGGATCTCCCGCCCGGTGGGAACATACTGTATCCGGGTGTTCAGTGCGGTTTCGGACATGGCGGCCAGTTCCTCCGGCCGCATCGGCCGGGGCAGCTCGCCCACCATGCCGTATACCTCCTGCCGGTGCTGTGCATGGTTCTGCAGGATGCTGTATGCCGGCTCCTCATAGGGGTGGGCCGCCCGCATCGCCGCTATAACGGCGTCTAGGCATTCCGGGGCACACAGCATCTCCAGCCGGGTCTCCTCGGCCTTTTCCAGCGCCCCCACCTTGCCCAGGTAGGGGTGGGCCCCCGCCTCCGGCAAAAAGCGCCCTTCGCCGTCATTCATATAGGCGCATCCGCTGTAATTTCCCTGCCGCCCGGCGCCCGCCTCGCTCATGGTGCGGTACACCGCCTCAGCATGGCTTTTTGGCACAAATACAATAATGGAATACCAGGGCTTTTCCTTATCTTCCAGGCCAAAGGGCCGGATATTCCGCAGTCCCAGCGTTTGCGCCAGGGCGCAGTTCACCCCCCGCGGCGCAAAGTCGTAATTGGTGTGCGCGCTGATGACCGAGATGCCATTGGCCAGGCACAGCCCCGCCGCATCCCGCGCGCTGATGCGCTTTAGCGGGTGAAAAATAATGGGGTGGTGGCTGACGATGCAGTTCATCCGCATTTCCAGTGCCTGTGCTACCGCCGCCGGGGTCACATCCAGCGTCACCAGAATGCCGGTGACCGCTGAATCCGGCTCCCCCACCAGCAGCCCTACATTATCCCACGCCATGCACCCCCCAAAGGGCGCCAGCATGTCAATGGCTTTGTACACATTTCCGGCTGTGTATTCCATGTGTTTTTCTCCTTCTATGGTAGGTGCAGGGTGCCCGGTTGGGGCCGCAGGCCAAA
Source organism: uncultured Oscillospiraceae bacterium (assembly GCA_900547385.1). Classification (GTDB taxonomy): domain Bacteria; phylum Bacillota; class Clostridia; order Oscillospirales; family Ruminococcaceae; genus Angelakisella. Next base: position 1,243 of record URGQ01000092.1, read on the forward strand.
CCGTCCTCCGGACGGTTTTCCGCGGGCTTCGCCCGCGTACGGCGCTTCGCGCCGGGCCTGCGGCCCTGGCCTGTCCCTTGCATTTGCTGTTTCTCTATGCAGCCGCGGCAGCGCGGCTCACACGCCCAACTCATCCAGGATTCGATTCACCGCCGCCAGCGCTTCCTCCCTGCTCCCGTACGGCAGCAGTGTAAAGCCTCGGTTGCCCGATACCATGGCGGAAAGCCGGCGGCTTTCTCTCGGCCGGTACAGGATATAAACCGGCAGTCCCAGCGCATGAGCGCTGCCCAGCTCGTACCCCACCCCCAGCGAGGGCGTACTGCACTCCGCTACTACCGCGTCAGCCTGGTGCAGCAGTGCCATGTCCCGCTCGTAGATATCAAAGTCGGTCATGGTCGCGGCTTCTATGTCCTCCAGCGTGCTTTCCCCGATAAACTCGGTCAGCACCTCGCTCCGCTCCCGCAGCCGGGCGATCAGCGCCGCATACAGCGCCAAATCCTCCCGCCCGCCGCGGATCGACCCGGCAAAGTAAACCCTTTTCATGCTCTGCTCCTTCTATCACCTGTGCAGGGTGCCCGGTTGAGGCCGCAGGCCAAACCGTTCTCCGGACGGTTTTCCGCGGGCTTCGCCCGCGTACGGCGCTTCGCGCCAGGCCTGCGGCCCCAGCCTCCCTTCTGCACAAATCCTTCCATTTATCCTCCCCGCCGCCTTACAGCTCCACCAGGATGGGCACCACATTTTTGTCATCCAGGTTCAGCTCGATGTAGCTCGGGTGGCCCTCCATCGGCTGGCGCAGGCTCCCGGGATTAAGAAAATACCGCCCCTCCCGGTATTCTATTTTCGCCAGGTGGGTGTGCCCATACAGTACGATGTCGCAGTTTTCCGCCGCCGCCTTTTTCTCCAATAGCGCGGTACCGGCGGTTTTTACTCCGTACAGGTGCCCGTGGGTGCAAAAAATACGGTGCCCGCCCAGCTCCACGATGCGTTCGGCCGGCCAGTCGCAGCCCCAGTCGCAGTTGCCCCGCACCGGGTAAAAGGGGATCTGCGGGTAGATCTCATGCAGATCGTCCCATTCCTCCGCGCCATCGCCCAAAAAGAGGACCGCCGCCGCTTCCGGCTGCTGCTCCAGCACCTGCTCCGCCGCGGCAAACGCCCCGTGGCTATCGCTGCAAATGATGACCTTCATCCGGTGGGCACCCCCTTTACTCCTGCTGCATATAGATGGGAAGAGCGGCATCCTGCCCGCTTTCCCCATCTTCTAACCAAAGGTATTTTATCATATCTTTAAGCAAAAAGGAACAGGAGGAATGAAGAAATGGCCGAACCTTCCCGCTATACCCCGGAACAGCTTTCCATCCTGCTGCGCATCGCGGCGGGCAAATTGGGGCGCGACCCCGTAAAACTGCAGGAGGAGCTGCAAAACGGCCGGCTGGACGGCCTGCTGCAGTCCCTGGGCGCCGACCGCGAAAAGGTAAACGCCCTGCTCTCCGACCGGGAGGGCCTGTCGCAGCTGCTCCAGTCTCCGCAGGTACGCACGCTGCTGCAGCAGCTTTTGGCCGGGCAGGCACCCCCGGAGCCCTGATTTGAGCAGGGCCTGGCTGCGGCCGCCCCGTTGCCCGGGCTTCGCCCGGGCAGTGGCCCCCCTGCGGGGGGCCACCTACCC
>URGQ01000093.1 GCA_900547385.1 uncultured Oscillospiraceae bacterium
GGCTGCGCCGCGTTCCCTGCCCCGCACCCATTATAAGGATAAGGAGATGGCCGCCGCGGAACTCACCCCTTTTTACTACGACCTGCACATCCATACCTGCCTTTCCCCCTGTGGGGAAAACGACATGACCCCTGCCACCGTGGCAGGGCTTTCGGCGTTGGCCGGGTTGGATATCATCGCCATCTGCGACCACAATACCGCCGGCAATGTCCAGGCCGTGCAGCAGGCTGCCGCTGCATTGGCCCCCGGCCTGCTGGTTATCCCCGGTATCGAACTCACCTGCGCCGAGGAGCTGCATATGGTCTGCCTTTTTCCCACTGCGGAAGCGGCCGAAGCCGCCGGCGAGGAGATCTACGCCGCCCTGCCCCCCATCTCCAACCGGGAAGAGATCTTCGGTGCCCAGCTCCTCATGGATGCCGAGGATAACGAACTCGGCCGCCTGGAAAAGCTCCTCTCCAATGCCACCTTCCTCTCCATCGATGACGCCCCTGCCCTGGCTGCCCGGTACGGCGGCTTTTGCTACCCTGCCCACATCGACCGCGACAGCATGAGCGTCCTTGCCGCTTTGGGCGAAGTCCCGGATCATCTCGGCTTCCACACCGTTGAGATCGCCGACCCGGAAAAGTTTTTCATCGGCGGCAGAAATGCCTCCTACCCTGAAAAATATCACATCCTCACCTGCAGCGATGCCCACCGCACAGAGGCACTTTTACCCGATGCCTCCCACGCCATCCACCTGCCGGAATGCACCTTCGAAGCCCTAAAGGCCGTCCTCACCACCCCAAAAGGGTCAGCATTCGCCACATGATATTTCGGCCCCACACCAAAATACAGCCAAGCAGCAGTCCCTACGGGGGCTGCTCTTCTTTTTTACCCCCTGCAAGGCGCAGCTTACGGCCGCAGGCCCGATGGCTCCGCCATCGCAGCGAACTTCGTTCGCTGGCCCGCCCTTCGGGCGCGCCGTAGCGCGTCGCGACCAGATCGATGCGGCCGCCCCTCCCCCTGCACCGCCTCTGCAAAATCAAAAGGGCAGCCCCCACCACCGGAACTGCCCTCCTGCTTTTTCGGTTTTATTCCTCCGGCAACGGCTCACGCAGCATCCCCAGGAACGGGAGCGTCGCCAGTACCAGCCCCGCCGCCATGGCAAAAACGCCTTTCAGCAGTGCCATGTGCCGCAGACTTGCCGCAAAGTACACCCAGGCCGTGGCGTGCAGCTTCAGCCGCCAGCCCGGTACCAAGTAGCACAGCGCCACATACACCGCCATAAATCCTACAACCGCTAAAATTGCCGAGATCGTCGCTGTTTTCTTCATGTCCGCTCCTCCTTTTTCTTTCGTCAGCTCGGTTCCATTTACGGTCAATGCAGGCCTGCTAAAAAGTCCCCGATATCATCCAGGCCTACCACACTGGGGGCAATGGTCACAATTCCCTCACCGTATTCCACCTCGTTCAGGAATTCCGTGAAAAACTCCGCCGGCACATAAGGGGTCCCCTCCTGCACCGCCAAAGCCTCCGCCAGCTCCACCTCCCGGCTCACATTGATGACCTGCAAATGTCCCTCAAAAAGGGTCGTCTTGCTCCCCACAGTCAGCGTCGCCTTTTGGATATACTCATCATCAATAATGGCGGTTTGGTTCGCGCTGTCCCATTCGGCGGAATACCCCAGCGCTCGGGCTACTTCACACAGCGGCACCATCAGGGTCTCCCCCTTGTAGTAGCTTCGGCAGGGCAGGTTGCCCTGGGCCAGTTCCTTTTTATCCAGTCCCGTCAAAATCGCCACCCCGGCGTCCTTGGGCGCGCAGCCAGTCAGTGCTAACGCCAGCACCAGCGCCACCGCCAATGTCAAAAGTTCTTTTCCCTTCATTATATCACCATATTGTATTATCCTAATTTTATATACAGTCCGTACTGAAATGAGATTTTACCAGATCAAATACTCCACTTTCAGTCTTATGCTTCCGCGCGAGGATAGCCGCACATATTCGCCGTTCCGTATACAATCCTTTGCGTTATACCGTCTGTATTTATCCATACCGTGGCGTCCTTGCCCTCTCCGGTCATGTGGATCCGCCACATTCCTGCCGTAGCGTCATAGGCCGCATCCGCTACATCATAGTCCTCACATTCCGTCCACGCCAGCTGGATCGCCGTTTCCACATCGGGGGCAGCTTCTTCTCCGGTGCAGATAAATCCCTCGGTTTGGATAGTGACTGCCGTCGGGTCAGCCGCCATCACCAGCCCCAGTGCCGAAGCCTCCTCCGCATAACTGCAGCTCGGCACCTCCCGTTGGAAGCGGCACCAGTCTCCGTCGATCACCACATCAATACTGTACACACCGGCAATTTGGTATTGGTATCCTGTTCCAAAGTTGGAACAGTCGTCCTCCCCCGGCAGCTCGGTCTCCGCCACCGTCTTGGTGATCTCTCCATCCATCACCCCACAGCGTGCCAAAGTGATGATCTCCCCGGTATCGGTATACAGCTCCCCATCGACCCGCACATATCGTGCCACGGAAGAACGGACCTGGTCCCCTCCCTCATTAAAAATGCGTACCTTGCCGGGCTCATCAGTCACGTCCCCGCCGGAAACCGGCGGCTCTTTCTCCTGGCAGGCCGCCAGACTCATCGCCAGCAGCCCCGCCAGCAGCACCAGCATGATCTTCTTCATTTCGCTCCTCCTTATTCTCTGGGCCATACATCACCTGGCTCTTTCAAATTCCTGCAAATCGCTGATGTCCGATGTCCGGGCCTCTGCAGTACACCCTCTTAAAGTCCCTGCAAGGGGCCGGTATTCGGGCCGCAGGCCGCCCGCCGTCCCGGCGGGCA
>URGQ01000094.1 GCA_900547385.1 uncultured Oscillospiraceae bacterium
GCGAAGATTTTTTCGGGCACCGCAAGGCGGCAGGGACTGCGATTGGCCGAGGAGGACGAGAAACCCGGGTCGCAGGGAGAGAGCGTGGGACTGCGGCTGGCCGAAGCGCTGGGCGAATAGACAAAAAATTTATGTCGATTTTACAAAGTATGGTATTTCGCCTTGACAAAGGGACGATGGGGGCGTAAAATAGAACGGAATAATTGTAGATACTTTACAAATTATTTGTTCAATTACCCCCTCCCCCGCAGCGGGGGAACTTTTACGATACATTCATAAGAAAGGATGGACCCTGACCAATGGTAGAGATGAAACTGTGGCTTGTGATAGTCGCAGCGGTAGCTCTCGTACTGATTGCCGGAGTCGTCGCCTTTTTTCTGGGCGTTAAGTATAGAATGAAGGTTGCTGAAGCAGAGCTTGGTTCCGCCGAGGAGGAAGCCAAGCGTTTGATCAGTGACGCCATTAAGACCGCCGAGAGCAAGAAAAAAGAGGCACTGGTAGAGGCAAAAGACGAGATCTATCGCATGAAAAGCGAAGCCGACCGTGAAGTGAAGGAGCGGCGCAGCGAGGTGCAGCGGCAGGAACACCGCCTGCAGCAAAAGGAAGAAAACCTCGATAAGAAGATCGATAACCTGGAGAAAAAGGAAGAGGCCGTGCAGCGCCGTCAGGCGGAAGCCGATGAACGCCTGCAGGAGGTCGAGCAGATCAAGAAGAGCCAGTTTGAGATGCTGGAGAAGGTTTCGGGCTTTAGCAAGGAGCAAGCGAAGGAATACATGCTGCAGATGCTGGAAAACGAGCTGACCCACGAAAAGGCGCTGAAGATCACCCAGTACGAGCAGCAGCTGAAGGAGGAGAGCGACGAAAAGGCCCGCGAGATCCTTTCCACCGCCATTCAGCGCTGCGCCAGCGACCATGTGGCAGAGGTCACCGTTTCGGTGGTGCCGCTGCCCAATGACGAAATGAAGGGCCGCATCATCGGCCGTGAGGGACGCAATATCCGCACGCTGGAGAATCTGACCGGTGTGGACCTTATCATTGATGATACCCCCGAGGCCATCACCCTTTCCTGCCACGATCCCGTGAAGCGTGAGGTGGCACGGCTCTCTCTTGAAAAGCTCATCCAGGATGGGCGCATCCACCCGACCCGCATAGAGGAAACGGTGGAGAAGGCCCGCCGCGAGGTGGAAACCAAGATCAAGCAGGACGGCGAGCGCGCCGTCATCGAGACCGGCGTGCACCACCTGCACCCCGAGCTGATGAAGCTGCTGGGCCGGATGCGCTACCGCACCAGCTATGGCCAGAATGTGCTGGAGCACTCCATAGAGGTGGCGAAGCTGGCGGGCAGCATGGCGGCCGAGTTGGGACTGGACCCCACCTTGGCACGGCGTGCCGGTCTGCTGCATGATATTGGCAAGTCCCTGACCCACGAGATAGAGGGCAGCCATGTGGCCATTGGTGTGGAGCTGGCCAAGAAATACAAGGAAAGCCCCGAGGTCATCCACGCCATAGAGGCGCACCACGGCGATGTGGAGGCCAAGACGGTGGTCGCCTGCCTGGTTCAGGCGGCGGATGCCGTCAGCGCGGCCCGTCCCGGCGCGCGGCGTGAAAACCTCGAAAACTACATCAAGCGGCTGGAGAAGCTGGAATCCATCGCAACCTCCTTTGAGGGTGTGGAGAAATCCTACGCCATCCAGGCGGGACGCGAGATCCGCATCATCCTCAAGCCGGAGGTCATCAGCGATGACCAGATGGTCATTGTGGCCCGTGATATCGCCAAGAAGATCGAGGAGGAGATGGATTATCCCGGTCAGATCAAGGTGAATGTGGTGCGGGAGACCCGCGCTGTGGATTACGCCAAGTAAGCCGAAAAGTAAACCGAAAAAAGAAAAAGCCCTCCGCAGGGGAAGCCTTGCGGGGGGCTTTGTGCGTTTAGGGGGAGCGCGCGGAGGGGGAGAGGGCGGGGCGCAGCCCCGGCGGCGGAGCCGCCGAAGTCCGCTGGAACCGTCCGGAGGACGGTTTGGGCTGCGCCCGGTGCCGGGATGCAGCAAAAACCGGAAAAAGACAGGGAAAGGACGGCCCAAATGGGTGGAAAACCCGGCAAAGCACCGGGCGGGGCAAAGCCGCGTAATATAAAAACAGACCCGGGCGCGGGCAGTAACCGGCGCGGGGGTCATGTAGGGGGCAGGGGGAGCAATCTCTCTGCCCCCGTAGTGATATTACAGCAGGGCGGCGCGATAGGCGGCCACCAGCTGCGGGAATGAGGTGCGGGCATTGGCAGCGGAGGGGCTGGGCAGCCCGATGGCGGGCAGACCAGCTTGGGGCTCCACCAGGCGGCGGTAAAGCCGTGCGGCGGTGCTGCCGGTGGCGGCAATGCGGGTGATGCCCGGATACCGGCGCAGCAGGCCGGGGATATCATTGGGGATGGGATCCCGGATGGTGCTGTCCGCGGCGCCGGTGATGGTACAGCTGGCCAGCACATCCCACAGGGCCAGACCGTGGGAGAGCAGCAGCTCGGCGCGGCCCTCGCTGGTCTTGGGGTCCTCCTCGCCGTACAGGGCCGCGATGACCGGCCAAAAGCGGTTCTGCGGGTGGGCGTAGTAAAAAGTCTCCGCGCGGCTGCGGGGACTGGGCATGGTCCCCAGGATGAGGGTATGGCTTTCCGCTGTGATGAGCGGAGCCAGCGGATGCAGAACAGTTTGCGGCATAGAGGGACCTCCGGTGGGTGCAGGGACGGCCCGGCGGGCC
>URGQ01000095.1 GCA_900547385.1 uncultured Oscillospiraceae bacterium
TTGTAAATCTTCCGTAAATAAAAGTGAAATATTAACCTTTGGACTGCAAAAAAGGCTCCATTTTGCCGTATTAGTGAAAGGCCTTTTCAGTCCCCCCATTTGCCAAAAAGGAGGTAGGCGGTTTGGCCCCTGTTGCCCGGGTAGCGGTGGAAAAAACCACCTGCCGTTTTGATAAACTTTTCGATTACGCCATCCCCCAGGGGATGCCCCTCCGCCCCGGAGTGCGGGTGCTGGTGCCCTTTGGGCACGGCCGCCGTATCGGGCTGGTGGTGGAGCTGGCCGAACAAGCCGCGCACGCCGCCCTCAAGCCCATCGCCGCCCCGCTGGAGGAAGAACCCGTCCTCACCGAGGAAGGGCTGTTCCTGCTGCGCTGGCTGCGGGAAAACACCTTCTGCACCTGGTTCGATGCTCTGTCCGTGCTCATTCCGGCCGGCTACGGCCTGCGGGGGCTCACCGGGTGGTCCCTGGTGCGCGGGGCACCCGCCCCGGAGGATCTCTCCCTCACCGAGCAGCAGGTGCTCTCCGTTCTGCGGCCCCGCCGCAAGCCCCTGCCTGCCGCTGATTTGGCCGAAACACTGGGGCTTACCCTCTCCGCGCTGCCGCTGGAGCGGCTGGAGGCCCTGGGCCTTTTACGGCGGGAGGAAGTGGTGGAGCGCCGGGTGGGCGATAAAACCCTGCAAATGGTGCGCCTGACCGAAGCCGAGCCGGAAAAGCTGACCCCCAAGCAGCAGCAGGTCTATGAGCTGCTGGGGCAGGTGGGCTGCGGCAGCATCCGGGAAGTTTGCTACTTTGCCGGGGTGACCCGCGGCGTGGTGGAAAAGCTGGTGCAGCAGGGCCTGGCCGAAACCTACGAACAGGAGGTGCTGCGCACCCCGCTGAAGGAAGAGACCATCCCCGTGGAGCCGCCCCCCACCCTGACCGAGGAACAGGCCGCCGCAGTGGAAACGCTGTGGCAGGGCTGCCGGGAAGGCGGCCGGACCGGGCTGCTGTACGGGGTGACCGGCAGCGGAAAAACCGCCGTTTACCTCACCCTGGCCCACCGGGTGCTGGCCGAGGGCCGGCGGTGCATTGTCCTTGTCCCGGAAATCTCGCTGACCCCGCAGACCATCCGCCGGTTTTTGGCGGCCTTCGGCAGCCGGGTGGCGGTCATCCACAGCGCCCTTTCCCTCAGTGAGCGGCTGGATGAATACAAACGCATCCGCCGGGGAGAGGTGGATGTGGTGGTGGGGACCCGCTCGGCGGTTTTCGCGCCGGTGGAAAATCTGGGCCTTATCATCGTGGATGAGGAGCAGGAGCACACCTACCGCAGTGAAAAATCCCCCCGGTACGATGCCTGTGAAATTGCCCGGCTGCGGACCAGGCGGCACCGGGGACTGTGTGTTCTGGCCTCCGCCACCCCCAGCATAGAGACCGCCTACCGGGCCCAAAAGGGCGAATATTTGCTGGCCCGGCTGACCCGCCGCTACGGCGGCGCCCCCCTGCCGGAGGTCACTATCCTGGACCTGCGGGAACGGCCCATGGCCGCCGAGGCCCTGAGCGAGGAGCTGTGCGAACAGCTTTTGCAGAATCTGCAGCGGGGGGAACAGAGCATCCTTTTTGTGAACCGGCGGGGCTATTCCGCCACCGCCACCTGCATGAGCTGCCACCAGCCGCTGGAATGCCCTCACTGCTCCATCAGTCTTAAATTCCACGCGGCCAACGGCCGACTGATGTGCCACTACTGCGGGTACAGCACCGAGGTGCCCAAGGCCTGCCCCCACTGCGGCAGCCGCCTGATGCGCTACTCCGGTGTGGGGACGCAGAAGGTGGAGGAAGCCTTAAAAATGCGGTTCCCCACCGCCCGCATCCTGCGCATGGACCAGGACACCACCATGCGAAAGGACAGCCACCAAAAGCTCCTTTCGGCCTTCGGCCGGGGGGATTACGATATCCTCATCGGGACGCAGATGGTCACCAAGGGGCTGGACTTCCCCCGGGTCACCCTCGTGGGCGTTTTGACCCCCGACCAGATGCTTTACGCCGATGATTTCCGCAGCTACGAGCGGACCTTCAGCCTGATCACCCAGGTGGTGGGGCGCAGCGGTCGCCAGGAGCTGCCCGGCCGGGCCTTTTTGCAGACCTATCAGCCCGACCACCCGGTACTGACCGCCGCGGCAAGGCAGGATTACCCGGCCTTTTACAAAACCGAGGTGGAGACCCGCCGCCTGCTGCTGTATCCCCCGTTCTGCCGGCTGTACTGCCTGGGCTTTTGGGGAGAAAATGAGGCCGAGGTAAAACGGGCGGGACAGGCGGTGCTCTCTCTGCTGGATCGGCTGCTGCCCGCCGAATACCCGGAGCTGCCGGTGCGGCTGCTGGGGCTGGCCCCGGCCGGGGTGCTGCGGGTGGCGGGGCGCTACCGGTACAAGCTGCTCATCAAGGGCAAAAACAGCCCCCGGATGCGGGAGCTGCTGTGGCGGCTCTTTACCGAACCGGCCCTTTCCGTCCCCATGAAGACCGTCACCCTCACCATCGACCCCAACTATGATTCGGACTTATAGCAAGGCGGCGGGGCTTCGCCCCATTTCCGCCTTCGGCGGATGTTCGTGAAAAAATCTGTTATCACCTCCGGTGGCGCAAGTTATTTAGAAGGCTTAATTGGTACGCCTACCGGCGGGGTGGCACTTTTGACTCGCCAAAAGTGCCCAAAAGCGACTTGGGGTAAACCCCAAGACCCCGACGCACCGGAACGCCCGCCCGG
>URGQ01000096.1 GCA_900547385.1 uncultured Oscillospiraceae bacterium
CTCGATTTTTTCGACCGCTACGGATGCTCCGCCTCGCTGCATCCGCCACTGGCGGCGCTCAGCTCCGCATCCCGCGCACCGCGACCCCTTCCCGGGACCGGGCCTTTTGGGATATCCGAGCTATCTCCTGCACCGCTCCGTCAGCAGCGCCGTCACCAGCGGCAGGTGGGCGTTCCGCTCGCACATCTGCAAAAGCGGCGCGATCTGCGCCCGGCAGCCGGCGGCCGCCCGGCCCGGCAGGTTATACATCTCCCGCAGCGCGGGATTCGCCAGCAGCTCCGCCAGTGTTTCCAGCAGGGCGGTGTAGCCCGCCCGGTCCTTTTCCATCGGGGCCGCCGCCGCTATCGCCCGGTAGGGGTTCGCCATGGCCAGTCCGGCCAGCATCTCCTCGGCCGCGGCATAGCGCTTTTGCACGGCGGGGTCCTTCAGCAGGGCGGCGCCGGTTTCGGGGCTGCCCCCGCACCGCAGCAGCGCCCGGTTCAGCTCCTCCTCGGTGTGGCCGGGCGCCAGCTCCCTCATCCGCCGCAGGCAGTCCGCCGGGGCCGCGGGCGGCAGGGTGTAGCAGGTCACCCGGGAGAGCACCGTCGGCAGCAGCCGGTAGCGGTTCTGCGCGGTAAAAACAAAAAAAGTATCCTCCGGCGGCTCCTCGATGATCTTCAGCAGCAGGTTCTGTCCCTCCGCGGGGATGCGCTCCGCCAGCTGAAGAATGGCCACCTTGCGGGGGGCCTCCACCGGGGTGCGGTACAGCTCCGCCCGCAGCCGCCGCAGGCTTTCCTTTTTGTAGATATCCTTGTCCTCATCGGGGTCATACAGCATCAGGTCGGGATGCTCCCCTACCAGCACCTTACGGCAGGCAGGGCATGTTCCGCACAGGCTGCCGTCCCCGCTCCGGCACAGCAGCGCCCCCGCCAGGGCAATGGCGGTATCCCGCAGCAGGGCGGGACTGGGCGCCTCCAGGCACAGGGCATGGGTCAGCCGGCCGGCGGCCAGCGCCGTGGTGACCGGTTGGGGCAGCGGCGGAATGACCGTTAGGGTATAGCGCCGGCTGCCGGAAAAGCCGCGCAGCGGCTCAGAGCTTTTCATACCGTTCTACATCTATCACAAAGATGGTGGCGCCGCCCACAGTGACCTGCACCGGGACATTGGCGTACATGCCGGCATTAAAGGAAGTATTGCCGGAAACCATTTTATTGCGCTTGCAGCTGTTCTCCCCAATGATATGGATGGCCTCATCCACCCGGTCGGCATCGGTGCCTACCAGCATGGTGGTATTGCCGGAGAGCAGAAAGCCGCCGGTGGTGGCCAGCCGCGTCACCGAAAACCCGCCCTTGGTAAGAGCGCGGGAAGCCGCGGTGCTGTCCTCATTGGATACGATGGCTATGATCAGTTTTTGCATCAGAATACCTCCTTCTGGGGTTCGGTAGGAGCATGGCGGGCCGCATAAACCCCGGCCCGGAAGAAAAATACAATCCTCCAAGCATATTATAGCAGGTTTCCCCGTCGAATGCAAAGGAAAGTATGCGCCAAGGGCGGGACCCGGATTTTTAAGCCGCCCAAAGGCAGGTGCAGGGCTTGTTCCCTGTGCAGGGTGTGAGTGGGATGCGAAAAGCCCCCGCCGAAGCAGGGGCAAGAGGTTCAATGTACCCTTATGTCGGGATGTACTGCTCCAGCAGCTCCCGCACATGGTCGGTGTCGTTTATCATCAGCAGAACATAGTAATCGCCCAAGGTGTAGATGACCCCGTTTTCGGCCAGTTCGCTGGCGCCGTAGATATCATAATTGGCAAAAAGACCGGCCCGGCTGGTGCGTATGGTGACCAGCAGATCGCGGGCGGAGGCTTCCTGCCCCGGCTTTGGCACCACCAGGATGACATCGGCAATGCCGAACCGGCCATCGGTGTAGCGGCCGTAAACGGCGGAAAGGCAGGAAGTATCCACCCCAAAATCCGAGGCCAGCTGCTCGGCGGTGGCGTCCTGTACCCCCATGATGGAAACATCGAAGTAGATGGCATCCAGGGCATCCGCGATCCCTTCGCCGGTGGCGGTGGATTGGCGGTTATTATCCGGCTCCGGCAGCGGGTGCGTCTGCTGGAAGCCCTGCAGGATAAACAGCACCACCACCAGCAGCGAAGCCACAACGATGATCAGCTTGCGCATGGAAAAGCACCCTCCTTTCCGGTTTTAGTCTTTCCAAAGTATAGCGGTTATCGCCCCCCGCTGTCAAGGAAAAGGGGGTGTTTTTCACAGATTGTTCAGCTTTGCGAAATATTTCGGCCTTGGCAGGCCGCCCGCCAGAGAGCAAAATTTGCGCAAAAAGCTCCGCCTTCGGCGGGAATATTCCTCGGCCAATCGCAGTCCCGCACCCGCGCACCGCAATCCCGTTCATACCAAATTTCATTTCGCCTGTCGGCGTCGCGAAGCCTTTTGCAAAGGCATAACCTGTACGCCTGCCCGGCGGGGGCCTACTTTTGTTCGTGCAAAAGTAGGCAAAACACGGTCAAGGGGGACAGATTCCCCCTTGACAAACCCCTTTCAGTCGCTTGCAGTGCTGGATACGAACGATGCTAAAGCATCGTCCGTACTGCGCACAGATACGCTCCCAAGGTAGCCGCGGGCGCATTTGCCCCCACCGCCTTGCGGTGCCCGAAAAAATCTTCGCGCTGCTCGCTTGCTCGATTTTTTCG
>URGQ01000097.1 GCA_900547385.1 uncultured Oscillospiraceae bacterium
GCCGGGCTGCGCCCGGCGGCCCTGCGGGGCATCCCCCTCTTCGAAGTCTTTTCTTTTCCCTCAAGTCCTGCTTACTCCTTCGGTACAGGCTTGATGACCCCGGCGGGGCTACCCACCGCGATGATGTTCTCATCAATGGAGACCGGTTCTCCCGCCAAATCTCTTTCCAGAATATCCTTCACACCATTTCCATCCTCCGTTATTTTCTGTCCAATCTGCATCTTCCGCCGCCATTCAGGCGGTGCGCCGTCATCGCTCCAGTATTCCTCCAGCCGCAGGATCTTCTCCCCCTGCCACCGAAAAAACGAGATTGCCCGTACCGAAAATTCCTCCGACCAGACCCGCGTGACCGTCACACTGGCCTCAACCGTATCCAGCATCCTTTCGATCTTCCCATTCCATTTTCCCGGATATTCGCAGTTTGCACGCAGGTACTCCTCCACGGAAAAACGCTCGTTGGTATTGGGCCATAGCACCTCGGCTCCCTCCTCAAAAAATCCCCGCAGCGGGTCTCTTTCCTGCGCAGCCACTGCCCGCCAGAATGCTGCCAGTATCGCTTTTCGCTCCATATGCTCCTCCTCTACTCATTCCTGTTGCCCTACCGCCGCCAGCAGCGCCGCCCTTTCATTGGGCAGAGCGCCGCTTTGCACCCCCTGCAGCAGCCGCCGCAGCGTCTCCCCCACCGCAGGGCCGGCCAGCCCCATCGCCGTTAAATCATTCCCGGTTACCGCCAGCTGCCGCACCGTAAAGCAGGCGTTTTTCCGCTTTGCCTCTCCAAACGCCTCCGTCAGCGCCCGATAATACGGCTCTGCCTCCTCCGGGTGGGCCTGTCCCAGGGTATCGGCCCGGCGCAGCGCGGCAAACCGCAAAAAGCGCTTTTCCCCCCAGCGGCCGGCCCACCGGGTGGCCATCTCCACCGTGGCCGGGAACCGGATATCATGTATTTTGATCAGCTCGGTCACCTCGGTGATAAGCCTCGTTTCCGCATGCAGCCGCCGCAGGATCTTCTCTGCCGTTGCCGCGCTTTTTTCCTGGTGTCCCTTAAAGTGCCGGATCCCCTCCTCATCGGTGGTGCAGCAGCTGGGCTTTTCCACATCGTGCAGCAGGGCGGCCCAGCGCAGCGCCGGCTCCGCCGGGATATTCTCCAACACCGTCAGGGTGTGCTCCCAAACATCTTTCCTGTGGTGGGGGTTATTCTGCATAAAGCCCACCATCGGCAGCAGCTCCGGCAGCACCACCCCAATGACATCAACATACTCCCGCAGCACCGGGGCGGCCGCAGGGCCGCACAGCAGCCTTTCCAGCTCGGCCTTCACCCGCTCCGGAGAAAGATTTTTCAGCCGGGGGGCATTCCCGCGCAGGGCGGCAGCCGTTCCCGGCTCGATCTCAAACCCCAGTGCGGCGGCAAACCGCAGTCCCCGCAAAATGCGCAATCCATCCTCGGCAAAGCGGCAGTCTGGTTCCCCCACCGCCCGGATGAGCCGGTTTTCTAGGTCTGCCTGCCCACCAAAGGGATCGATGACCTCGCCGGTTTCGGTATCCCAGGCCATCGCGCCTATGGTAAAATCCCGCCGGGCCAAGTCCTCCTCTAACCCCACCCCAAAGGTGACGGCATCGGGGTGGCGGCCATCGGTATAGCTCCCCTCCCCCCGGAAGGTCGTCAGCTCCACCGGGGTTTCCCCGGCCAGCACCGTTATGGTCCCGTGCCGCACCCCGGTTTCTATCACCCGGCAGCCGCTCAGCAGGGCCTCCGCCTGCTCCGGCCGGGCCGCGGTGGTCACATCCCAGTCATGGGGCTGCTTTCCCAGCAGCAGGTCCCGCACAGCGCCCCCCACCGGGTAGGCCGCAAAGCCGCCCCGGCGCAGGGTCTCCAGCAGCTCCTTTACCGCCGGCGGGATCTTCCCCGGCTCTATATACGCGCGCGCACTCATCGGGATGCCCCCTTTCCTGGTTCTATTATAGCAAAAACCCCTCGCCGCCAAAAGCATACAAATCGTATCATCGCATTGTATTATACAAAATGTACTTTATCATGGGGAAAAAGCAGCAAAATTCCTGCCAAAAGCCGCCGGGCAGCAAAAAAGTTCTTGCTTTTGGCCGCAAACTTTGATAAGATACTAATGTTGCATGATTATATTGCCCTATAAGGAGGTGCAGACAAATGGCAAAATGCGAAATTTGTGGTAAGGGCGTCACTTTCGGTATCAAGGTTTCTCACTCCCATCGCCGTGCGAACCGTACCTGGAAGCCCAATGTCAGACGAGTAAAGGCAGTTGTAAACGGTACTCCCTGCCGTATCTACGCCTGCACCCGCTGCTTGCGTTCCGGCAAAGTAGAGAGAGCCGTCTGATGCTCCCCATTTACCCCCGCAAATAAAGCTCCTGTCCCGCTGTGGCAGGAGCTTTTTTCTATCCTTTTGCCGGGGCATATTCTCATTTCGCCTGCCGGCGGGGCGGGGCCTTTTGCAAAGGCCTAAACTGTGCGCCTGCCTGGCGAGGGATAGTTTGTGGTCGCCTATCGGCGGGGCAGGGCCTTTTACAAGGCTTAATTAGCACCGCTCGCCGCGGGGGCC
>URGQ01000098.1 GCA_900547385.1 uncultured Oscillospiraceae bacterium
CGCCGGGCCTGCGGCCCTCCCTCTCCCTCCCGGATCCCTGCGCCCCCGCCCAAAAAGCTCCCCCACCCTGCGCCAGGCTGAATGGGGGAGCTTTTCATTCTATCACTTATTCCAGCATCGAGCGTCCGGTCATCTCCGCGGGCTGGGGCAAGCCCAGCGCCGCCAGCATGGTCGGGGCAATATCCGCCAGCCGGCCGCCCTCAGGCATCAGCTTTGTCCCCTCGGGGAAGCCCACCGCGATAAACGGCACCGGATTGGTGGTGTGCGCCGTAAAGGGCTTGCCTTCCTCGTCGGTCATCCTGTCGGCGTTGCCGTGGTCCGCCGTCACAAAGGCCCGGCCGCCCATCTCCTCAATGGCCGCCAGCATCCGGCCCAGGCAGGTATCCACCGTCTCCACCGCCTTCACCGCAGCCTCAAAGACACCGGTATGGCCCACCATATCGCAGTTGGCGTAGTTCAGGATGATGACATCATACTTGCCGCTCTTGATGCGCTTCACCACCTCGTCGGTCACCAGATAAGCGCTCATCTCGGGCTGCAGGTCATAGGTCGCCACCTTGGGGCTGGGGATCAGCACCCGGTCCTCACCGGGATAGGGGGCCTCCACGCCGCCATTAAAGAAGAAGGTGACATGGGCATATTTCTCGGTCTCGGCAATGCGCAGCTGGGTCAGTCCCTGCTTGCTGATATACTCGCCAAAGGTATTGGTCAGATCCTCAGGCTTATAGGCCACCTCCACATTGGGCATGGTGGCATCGTACTGGGTCATGCAGATATACACCAACGGGAAGAAGCCCTTTTTGCGCCGGAACCCGGCAAAATCGGGGTCCACCAGCGCGCGGGTCAGCTCACGTGCCCGGTCGGGACGGAAGTTGAAGAAGATTACGCTGTCCCCGCTTCGGATGGCCGCATTTTCGGTCACCACCGCCGGCACGGTAAATTCATCGGTCACACCGTTTTTATAATTTTCCCGCATCATCGCCACCGGGTCGGGTGCCTTTACGCCCTCGCCGTTCACCATGGCGTCATAGGCTTTCACTACCCGCTCCCAGCGGTTGTCCCGGTCCATGGCATAGTAGCGGCCGCTTACGGTGGCTATCTTGCCCACGCCGATCTTATCCAGCTCCTGCTGCAGCTCATCAATGTACTCCGCGCCGGAGGTCGGGGGCACATCACGCCCATCCATAAAGCAGTGGATATATACCTTTTCCACACCGCTCTTCTTGGCCATCTCTATTAGGCCATAGAGGTGCCGGTTGTGGCTGTGTACCCCGCCGTCGGAAAGCAGCCCCATCAGATGCAGCGCGGCCCCCGGCTTTTTGGCGTTTTCCATGGCGTGCACCAGCGCAGGGTTGGTCAGGTACTCCCCCTCCTCAATGGACTTGGTAATGCGGGTCAGCTCCTGGTAAACGATGCGCCCGGCGCCCATATTGGTGTGTCCCACCTCGCTGTTGCCCATCTGGCCGTCCGGCAGTCCCACATCCAGCCCGGAAGCTCCGATTTGGGTATGAGGGCAGGTGGCCCACAGGCGATCCAGGTTGGGATGCTTCGCGGCGGCAATGGCGTTGCCCTCGGTCTCTTTCCGCAGCCCAAAGCCGTCCATAATGATCAGTGCCAGTGGCTTTTTCATCGCAGCTTCCCCCCTTTTTATTTGCTCGCGGCTTCCACTATCGCCGCAAAATCCGGCGCCTTCAGCGAAGCGCCGCCAATGAGCCCGCCGTCGATATCCGGCTGGGCCAGAAGGCCTGCCGCATTCTTTGCATTCATGCTGCCGCCGTACTGGATGGTCGTGGCCTCCGCCGCGTCCTCTCCGTACAGCTTACCCAGCAGCGCGCGGATCATATGGTTGACCTCATTGGCCTGCTCATCGGTCGCCGTTTTGCCGGTACCGATGGCCCATACCGGCTCGTACGCGATAATGATGTGCCGCAGCTCCTCGGCAGTCACACCGGCCAGCGCCTTCTTCACCTGAATGGCAATGGTCTCCCCGGTGATATCCGCTTCCCGCTGCTCCAGCGTTTCTCCTACGCACAGGATGACCTCCAGGCCGCTGTCAAGGGCGGCACGCACCCGCCTGGTGACCGTCTCATCGGTCTCGCCGAAATACTGCCGGCGCTCGCTGTGCCCGATAATGACATACTGCACACCCAGCTCCTTCAGCATCGGCGCGGAGATCTCCCCGGTGAAGGCTCCGCTTTCCGCCCAATGGCAGTTCTCAGCGCCCACCTTCACGTTGCTGCCCTCGGTCAGGGCCAGCGCGGTCTCCAGGTTGGTATACGGCGTGCAGATGACGACCTCACAGCCCGCCTCCTTTACCAGCGGCAGCAGCTCGGTAATGAGCGCCTTCGCCTCGGCACGGTTTTTATTCATTTTCCAGTTCCCGGCGATGACCACCCGGCGTTTTGCTTTATTCATATCCTTTTCCTCCTTGGATAGTCTATTTTTCCTTTATTCCTCGGCCAGCCCCCAGCAGGGTGCCGGCTCGGGGCGCAGCCCCC
>URGQ01000099.1 GCA_900547385.1 uncultured Oscillospiraceae bacterium
AGGAACGCCACGCCGGCGAGGCGTACTAGCTAAGCCTTGTAAAAGGCTCCGCCCCGCCGCCAGGCACCCACTATCTTGGCCTAAAAATCCTTTTGCCCACTTTTCATCACAGAAAAGCATCCCCCCGGCGGCGAGCCGTACAGGCTTTGCACTCTGCAAAATCTTCGCCCCGCCGTAGGCGACTACAAACCATCCCCCGCCGGGTAGGCGTGCAAACAAGGCCTTTTCAAAAGGCCCTGCGACGCCGATAGGCGAGAAGAAATTATTACCTTTTGCCGGCAACCCCTCAGTCAGCCATACGGCTGACAGCTCCCCTTACACAGGGGAGCCTTTTGGCTGGTGCGATGCCACTTCGTTACCCTTTACATAAGGAAGCTTTGGGGTGCATGGCTGCGATTGCTTGAGGCGGGCTTTACCCCAGCTCCGACCGGTGTTGCTGGCAGAAGTTTTCGTACCAATGGAGCTGATCCCGCAGCAGGCGGGGGGTATCCAGGGAGTAGGGGCAGTGGGCCACGCAGCGGCGGCAATTGATGCAGCTTTCGATCTTGTGCATTTTGGCCTGCCATTCCTTGGTAATATAGGGCTGATAAGGCGCGCGGGTCATCAAAAGGGACATGCGGGCGGCATTGGGGATCTCGATGCCCATGGGACAGGGCATGCAATAGCCGCAGCTGCGGCAGAAATCCCCGCCGAGGGCTGCCTTTTCCTCCGCCGCCAGGCGCTGCATTTCCTCGTTCCATTGGGGCGGATCATTTTCCAGGGAGAGCCACTGGTTCAGCTCACTCATGCGCTGGATGCCGTAGATGGGCACCACCTGCGGGTACTGGCGCAGGAAGGCGAAGGTGACCTCCGGGTGCTGAATGAGGCCGCCTGCCATGGCTTTCATGGCGATGAAGCCGATATCAAGCTCCCTGGCGCGCTGGGCCAAGCGCAGCTCCCGCTCATCGGCAATGACCGAGAAGGGATATTGCAGGGTATCGTAGAGACCGCTTTCCAGGGCTTCCTCCGCGACGCCGATGCGGTGGGCGGTGACAGAAATATGGCGGATGGCACCCTCCTTTTTCTTTTGGAGCAGCCAATCGTAGACGCCGTCCTCCTCGCCGGGGCAGTAGACCCTGGGGGCGCAGTGCAGCTGGTAGATATCGATATAATCGGTGCGGAGCATTTTAAGGCTTTGCTCCAGGTGCTGCTGCATGACCTCCGGGGCGGCGGGGGCGGTTTTGGTGGCGATGATGATATTCCGGCGGACATCGCCTAGGGCCTGACCGAGCTTAAATTCGCTATCGGTATAGGCGTTGGCGGTATCGTAGAAATTGATACCGGCCTCATACGCGGCGCGGAGGATGGCGGTGGATTCGCTCTCCGGGATGCGCTGGATGGGCAGGGCGCCGAACGAGGTGCGGCTGACGGAAAGGCCAGTGCGGCCAAGACGGGTATATTCCATGGGGGACCTCCTTAGTGTGGATTTTATGGTGAGCGGAAGGGGGATGGCTGGGGCCGCAGGCCCGGCGGCGAAGCCGCCGAAGCGGACCTTCGGTCCGCTTGCCCGCCCGTAGGGCGGGCGGCCTGCGGCCCCGATCCCGGTTTCTGCTTAGGGTTCGGGGAAGGGGTAGTAGCTTTCCGACTGGACAGTGGGGGCCAGGCTGCCGGCGCTCAGCTCTTCCAAGGCTTTTGAAAAGGGGGAAAGAGCCTCCTGCCGGAGCATGAAGCGGACCGTGACCTCCCCCTCAAAGGCGGTATCCAGCAGGACGGCACCATACTGGGGAAGGAGATTCTGCAGCTTGCCGTAAAAGCCATAATCAGCGGAGAGGGTACATTCCACGGCGGGGTGCATGCATAGAACCTCGGCTGCGGCGACCGCTATTTTGCAGCCTTGGGTATAGGCGCGAGCCAGGCCGCCGGTCCCCAACAGGATCCCGCCGAAATAGCGGGTGACGACCACGCAGATATCGGTGAGGTCTTCCCGCTGGAGGACCTCCAGAATGGGGCGGCCGGCGGTGCCGCTGGGCTCGCCGTCATCCGAAAAGCGGGCGAGATTATTCTGTCGCAGACGGTAGGCGTAGCAATTGTGGCGGGCCTCCCGGTGGCGGGCGCGCACCGATTCGATAAAGGCGGCAGCCTCCTGCTCGGTGGTGACGGGGGCGATATAGCCGATAAAGCGGCTTTTTTTCTCGATGAATTCATCCTCGGCCGGTGCAGCGATGGTGCGGTAGCTGGGGGGCATATGGGTTCTCCTTTCCGGTGGAATGGGGGCGGGGGGCTTTTCTATGAAGAAAAGTAAGTAAAAGAATTTTATTTAGGGCGAGTTTGTAGTCGCCTGGCGGCGGGGCGGGGCCTTTTGCAAGGCTTGGTGAGCACGCCTACCCGGCGGGGCCTACTTTTGTATGCGCGCGTCGTCGCGGGCTTTGCTCCATATCGGGTTGCTATCCCTATGGGATAGACAACCCTCCAACGCTCCGCCGCTCCTCCTTTCCCCAGCGGGCCTTGCGTCCCGCC
>URGQ01000100.1 GCA_900547385.1 uncultured Oscillospiraceae bacterium
TTGCTTCCTTTTGCAGGAGCAAAAGGAAGGCCCCCGCGGCGAGCGGTGCTAACTACACCTTTGCAAAAGGCTCCGCGACGCCGCTAGGCGAGATGAAACTTTATACCGGCAACCCCTCAGTCACGGCTGCGCCGTGCCAGCTCCCCTTACACAGGGGAGCCTCTAGGGCGGTGTGCCGCCGAAGGCGAAATGAAATTATGTCATAATTTGTGCTGACAATCCCTCCGGCTCATTTCATTCGCCACCTCCCTTTACACAAGGGAGGCTTTGGGTTGGCGTGGTGCCAGCTTTCCTTACACAGGGGAGGCTTTAGGAGGGCTGCCAGGTAAAATAAAATTTGATGAAAAAATCTCCCCCGCGGGTATCACCGCGAGGGAGGGGCTTCTTTTCTCAATAATTCCGGTCGGAGTACTTGCTCCGGTGTTTTTTGCGCTTTTTATTGTGCCGCACCGCATAGACAATATAACCCGCAATGGCCAGCACCACCACAATAAAGATCACCTTGGCCACTGTGCTGCTCAACAGGCTGCCGATGGTCCCCAATGCCTTACGGAACCAGGAAAGTGAGAAAGCCTGGGTGGCGACCAGCTCCACGGTGCCGATCTCCTCGCCCATCAGCATAATGTGCATTTTACCCACCGTGTCACCCGCCGCAATGGGCGCCTCCACGAATTCGGGCAGCTCGGCTTTATAGATGATGCTATCCAGTGAGATATCATCCCGCAGCAGCTGCACCACATCCTCCTTGATGGCGAGTTTAGCCACTTTGCCATCGCCGGAATATTTCACCGGTACCTCGGCCATCAGCTCGCCCTGCTCCAACAGTGTCCGCAGCGAGAAATTGCCGAAGGCCCAGCGGTACAGCTGCCGGGTCTCAATGAAGTTCTGGTATGGCTCCGCTGCGGTGACAGGGGAGCCCATCACGACGCAGAAATAGTGGTAGCCGCTATCCTCTGCCTGGCTGATGACACAGCGCCCGGCCTCATCGGTGCTGCCGGTCTTGATGCCCACCACGGGGGCGTAGTAGTAGGGACTGCTGGTCAGCAGCATCTTATTGGTGGAGTACTGCCACAGGTCGGCGTGCTTATTGGTCTGGCCCAGCTGCACGGCGTAGTTCTTTACGATGGAGGAAAACGCCGACTTCTGCATGGCATATTTCGCCATGATGGCCATATCCCGGGCCGTGGTGTAGGTGTTATCGCTGTGCAGGCCGGTGGGGTTGGTAAAATGGGTGCCGGTGCAGCCCAGTGCTTTGGCCTTGTCGTTCATCATCTCCACAAAGGTGGTGATATCCCGCGGCATAAAATCCGCCATACCGCCGCTGCCCACATATCCCGCCAGGATCATCGCGGATTCATTACCGCTTTGCACCAGCGCCGAGGTCAAAAGCTGCCGGATGGTCAGCTCCTCCCCCACGATAAGCCCGCCCAGCGAGGCATTGGTGCCGTACAGCATGTTCTGGATCCACATGGGGTATTCGGCCGTTTCGCCATCCAGGTCCTTTACATTCTCCAGCACCACTATCGCGGTCATTATTTTGGTGAGTGAGGCCGGATACATCTTCTCGTCGGCATTTTTCTCATACAGTATTAGGCCGGTATCCAGGTTCTCCAGGTACACCGCCTTGCTGGTGGGGGTAAAGTCCGGTTCGTAGGTAATGGCCTCTGCCGGGCACAGCAGCATCACCGCCGCCATAACCAGCGCCAGCAGCCCGCTTAAGATCCTGTTCCCCTTCCGCATGATAAAACACCTCCGCATTTTTTTGTTGATCCCATACCGGGAAGCTTATTCTTCCTCGGCGGGCTTTTCCTTTTTGCTCCCGCTGATAAGCCCTGAAACCTTATCCACCACATCGGGCACCATGCCCACCACGCGGTCGGCGGTATTATTGTAGCTCTGTACCTGCAGCAGCTTCACATCCCCGTTTTTCACGATAAGGAACGCCAGGGGCGTGATGGTGACCCCGCCGCCGGTGCCGCCGCCAAAGAGCTCCTTTTGGCTGGAGGGCAGATCGCCGCCGCCGCTGCCAAAGCCGAAGGAGACCTTGCTCACCGGCAGGATGACTGTGCCATCGGGGGTGACGATCTCCCGTCCGATGACGGAATTGGAATCAATGAGGGCCTGCAGGTTTTTCATATTGCTTTCGGTCAGCTCACCCAGATAATGTGCCATAGTAGTAACCTCCGTAAAGTGTATTGATATTGGTAAAAGAGATTTTAATCTATTTTTATTTCGCCTGTTCGGCGAGGAATAGTTTGTAGTCGCCTGTCGGCATCGCGGAGCCTTTTGCAAAGGCATAGCCTGCACGCCTGCCCGGCGGGGGTTACTTTTCTATGAAGAAAAGTAACCAAAAGTCACTCGGGGAGGTCCCCGAGGCCCCCACGCGTCGGTACACCCCGTATAATCGGGGCCCCCGCAAGGTCGCAAGACCTTGTGGGGAAAGGAGGAT
>URGQ01000101.1 GCA_900547385.1 uncultured Oscillospiraceae bacterium
GAATGACTTTTGGTTACTTTTCTTCACAGAAAAGTAACGCCCCGCCGGCAGGCGTGCAGATTGTCACCCTTCGGTGAATTTTCCCCGCCGGTAGGCGACTGTAAACCATCTCACGTCCATCCGCCGATAGGCAACGACAAGCCATGCCTCGCTCATCCCCGCCGCAGGCGGCTGCGCACGGCGGACTAAAGGGGCTTGCCCTCCGCCGGGGGGAGCGGCGGCTGGGCGGCGAGGGCCAGACCGAGGACGAGAATGCCGAGGTTATCGGCGTAGATCTCATCGAACTGGGAAAGGGGCAGGGGGCTGGTGCCCTGTCCCACCTCGATGGTATAGCCGGGGCGATCGTAGGTCTGGATGAACCAATCCTTGTAGCCCGCGTAGCCGCTGAGAGCGGGAGTTTCCTCCACCGAGTAGCCGCTGGCTTCCCCCATGGCCTGGGCGATCTCCTCGCTGCGGGGCGGGAGGTAATCGAGGTAGCGCCAGTAGATGAGCTTGCCCTGCGCGTGGTAGGAAAGGGTAAGGCGGAAGTCATTGCGGAGGGTGTGGCGGTAGACCGCCAGCGCTTCCGGCTGGGTGAGTGGGGCAGTGCCAACATAATCCCGCGGGGCGGGGGAGGTGAAGCCCATGCTTTCCTTGATACGCTTTGCCTCCTCCCAGCCGGCGGGGTATTGCAGGTTGAGATCGACGCCATTGAGGTTGGCTTTCCAGCCCTCCGGGAAGGGAATGGAGGGGTAATTTTCCGCCCACTGCTTCGCGCGTTCGTACCAGGGACCGCTGCTTAAGTAGCCGGTGACGAGATCGACGCCGTCGGGGTCCACCATGGGGACAATGGAGAGGGTGGTGCGGCGGAACAGCTCGGCGGCATCGTAGCCGTAGAGGGTATCGCCATCCAGCAGGGCCAGGCAGTATTCCTCCAGGAAGGCCAGCAGCACCGGGGTGGTGATCCATTCATTGGCGTGGTGGGCGGCATTGTAAAAGACCTGGGTTTCGCCCTCCCCGATGGAAACCGACCAGATGGGCAGTCCCCGCGCGCTGCTGCCGATGGCCCCGGAGCCGAGGTAGGGGTAGCGCAGCAGCAGACCGGTGAGGGTGAGCTCCAGCACCTGCGAGGTGAAGGCGATGCCGGTGGGGACCACCGGGAAGCCCAGCGGAATGGCGACGGTCTGCCCGGGGCGGAGATCGCGGGGGTCCAGTTCGGGGTTGGCGGCAGAAATGGCGGCGACGCTGGTATCGTACTGCTGGGAAAGCCGCCAGAAGGTATCCCCCTGCCGGAGCTGCACAAACCGGGTGCCGATGAGCCAGGGCATCATGGCCTGCCAGGTGGCGGCATCGCTGCGGCCGGTGGCGGGCAGGCCCTGAGCCTGCTGGAACTGCCGCAGGGCGTTTTCAGTCCCCCTGCCAAAGCTGCCATCGATGCGGCCGGGCTGATAGCCCGCGCGGGATAAGCCAAGCTGTAACAGCTGCACGCCGGGGCCCCGGCTGCCGAATCCGTATTCATCCATGATAAAAACCTCCTATTTGCGGATGGTTCATTGTATGATGGAGGGAGGTGAGGAAGACACCGGCAACGGAGTTTTTTACGGGAGGGCGGCTATGATAAAAATGAAAAGCAAAAAACCTATTGCAAAATGGCAAGAAGGTGTTGACAAGCGAGGGGGATTTGTGTATAATCTTGTTTGTTGGCACTGAATGGATACGCCTTCAAAGCGTGATATAGGGGTATAGCTCAGCTGGTAGAGCAGTGGTCTCCAAAACCACGTGCCGAGGGTTCGAATCCTTCTGCCCCTGCCAATTCGCTGATGTAGCTCAGTAGGTAGAGCGCGTCCTTGGTAAGGACGAGGTAGTCAGTTCGAATCTGATCATCAGCTCCATAAAGAGTTACCGGTATAGATGCGTCTGGCGCAAAGCCAGGCGCATTAACCGTTTCCGGGCTTTTTTGAGCCCGGATTTCTTCTTTTGAACCATAGATTTTTATGGAGGTTTCGGAGCAACTGACCGGATTTGAACTGGAGGATCTCATGTCTTGGACAGTTTCCAACCTCCAGCGCCCTTTTAGAGAGGACTTTTCTCTCAAAAAAAGCGGCATCATCGCAGAAAAAGAATCACAAATATTTGGGCGCCGTTTTGTCGGCTTTGACGGGCCGAAAAAAGCGGCGCCCTTTTTCAATTTCTAAAAGGCGCTGGCTGCAGCGTCTGAAATAACAGGCCGGAGATGACTTCTCCGACCTTATTTTTTTACAACAGGAGGATCGCTCACATGGACACCCAAAACACAAGCCG
>URGQ01000102.1 GCA_900547385.1 uncultured Oscillospiraceae bacterium
GCGAAGATTTTTTCGGGCACCGCAAGGCGGCAGGGACTGCGATTGGCCGAGGAGGGGCCCCGGCGGCAGCCGAACTCGCCGCTTTTCCCGATTGACAGCCCGGCCCTTTTTGACTATTATGGAGTTGGAAAATATCCCCCGAAAGGAGTGCTGAAATATGAGTAAAGAACAGGCCGAGCTGCGCCGCTGGCTGGAGGAAGTGACCGACCCTGAGCTTTCCGCTGAGCTTTTGTCCATCCGCAATGAGGAAAAGGAGGTGCATGAGCGCTTTTACCGGTCACTGGAATTTGGCACCGGCGGGCTGCGGGGCGAGCTGGGCGCCGGCACCAACCGTATGAACATCTATACCGTGCGGCAGGCCACACAGGGCTTTGCCGCCTACCTGCTGACGCAGGATGAAAAACCGAGCGCTGCCATTTCCTACGACAGCCGCCACAAGAGTGATGTTTTTGCGCGGGAAACGGCACGGGTACTGGCCGCCAACGGCATCAAGGTTTATCTGTATCCCCACCTGATGCCCACCCCGGCGCTTTCCTTTGCGGTGCTGGACCGGCACTGTACGGGCGG
This sequence comes from uncultured Oscillospiraceae bacterium, assembly GCA_900547385.1. GTDB lineage: Bacteria > Bacillota > Clostridia > Oscillospirales > Ruminococcaceae > Angelakisella. The sequence goes on from URGQ01000102.1 coordinate 568, forward strand.
TGTGATGGTGACCGCCAGCCACAACCCCGCCCGGTACAACGGCTACAAGGCCTATGCCGCCGACGGCGCGCAGATCTCCGGCCATGTAGCGGCCGCTGTTTCCGAGGAGATTGAAAAGACGGATATCTTCCGGGATGTGAAGCTGGCGGACTTTGAGGAAGCGCTGGCTGACGGACGCATTGAATACATTGGCGATGCCCTTATTGAGCGGTACTATGCCGCGGTGATGGCCCAGGCGCTGCGCCCCGAGCTGGGCAAGGCTGCCGGTCTGCGACTGGTGTATACTCCGCTTAACGGTTCCGGGCTGGTGCCGGTGATGACCGTGCTGAAGCGGATGGGGCACACCGATATCACCGTGGTGCCGGAGCAAGAGCAGCCCAACGGGGACTTTCCTACCTGCCCCTACCCCAACCCTGAAATACTGGAGGCGATGCAGCTGGGGCTGAACCTGTGCGAGAAGCTGGGGGCCGACCTGCTGCTGGCGACCGATCCCGACAGCGACCGGGTGGGCACCGCCGTGCTGCAGAACGGCACGCCGCGCCTTATCTCCGGCAATGAGATGGGCGCCCTGCTGCTGGATTACATCTGCCGGACCCGGCTGGAGCTGCACAAAATGCCGGAACATCCCGTAGCGGTGCGCAGCATCGTTTCCACCACCATGACCGACGCCATCGCGGCGCACTATGGTGTGGAGATGCGGCAGGTGCTGACCGGGTTTAAGTACATCGGCGAGCAGATCGCTCATCTGGAGGCCGAGGGCCACCCGGAGCGGTTCATCTTCGGCTTTGAGGAGAGCTACGGCTACCTGGCGGGCGGCTATGTGCGGGATAAGGACGCGGTGGTCGCTTCCATGCTCATCTGTGAGATGGCGGCCTGGTACAAGGGGCAGGGTAAAAACCTGGGAGAGGCGCTGGACGACCTGTATGCCCAGTACGGTTTCTACTTTAATAAGGTGGACAGCTATACCTTCCCCGGCAGCGACGGCATGGAAAAGATGGCCGTGCTGATGGAAACGCTGCGGACCGAGCTGCCCATTGCCATAGCCGGCCGGCCTGTGACCGGCCACACCGACTACGAAGCCGGCAAGCGGTATGAGGACGGTGAGGGCGAGACCCCCACGGGGCTTCCCGTCTCCAATGTAATGGAATTCCGGCTGGGGAAAGAGGGCAGCCTGGTGGCCCGGCCCAGCGGCACTGAGCCCAAGCTCAAGTTCTACTACTCCCTGCGGGCGGCCGACCGGCCCACCGCTGAAAAGGCCTACGGCGAGATCAAGGCCTCGGTGGAGGATTGGCTGGGGCTATAATAATGACTGCTTAACCGCAAAGAGCCGCCCGATGGGGGCGGCTCTTTTTATATCATATTCGTCTGGCGGCGGGGCTTGCTTTTCTATGAAGAAAAGTGGGAAAAAGAGTTTTTAAGCCAAATTGGTGGTCGCCTTCGGCGGGGCGCAAAGCCGGTACGGCTCGCCGCCGGGGCCCTACTTTTGTATGTGCGCGTCGTCGCGGGCTGCGCTCCATGTCGGGTCACCCAGCTTACGCTTGGGGTAACCCTCCAACGCTCCGCCGCTCCTCCTTTCCCCAGCGGG
>URGQ01000103.1 GCA_900547385.1 uncultured Oscillospiraceae bacterium
GGCGATAAAAATGCGTCGCAGACACCTTATAAGCACCGTTTAGCCCACGCTCCGGAAGGTCATAGACCTTCCGGGCGGGCGTTCCGGTGCGTGGGGTTTTTAGGGCGCAGCCCTAAATCGCTTTTGGGCACTTTTGGCGATTCAAAAGTGCCACCTCGGCGGTAGCCGTACAATTTATGCCTTTGCACAAGGCTCCGCGCCGCCGAAGGCAAGATGAAATTTGGTGTGAAGGGGGTCGCGGTGCGCGGGTGCGGGACTGCGATTGGTCGAGGAATTCCGCCGGCAGGCGGCCACTCCCTCGGCTTTCTACAGAATCCAACAAAAATGCCGCCGGACACAAACAAATGTTTGCAATTTGCGAGGGGATGTGCTACACTGAAAACGAAACCAGAAATTTGGGAAAAAGGAGCGTGTGCCATGTTCTGTTCGGTGCAATCCATGGGGCTAAGCGGGATAGAGAGCTACCCGGTGACGGTGGAGGTGGACTGCCGCCGCGGGCTGCCGCGGTTTGATATTGTGGGGCTGCCGGATACCGCCGTAAAGGAGAGCCGGGAGCGGGTGCACAGCGCCATCGGCAATTTGGGGTATACCTTCCCCGCGGGGGTGCTGGTGGTGAACCTGGCCCCGGCCGATACCAAAAAGAGCGGCCCGCTGTATGACTTGCCCATATTGCTGGGGATCCTGGCGGCGGGCTGCGGGGTGGACCTGCCGTTGGCGGGCAGCGCCTTTGTGGGGGAGATCTCGCTGGATGGGCGGCTGCGCCCCGTCAACGGTGTGCTTTCGATGGTCTCGGAGGCGGCGCGGCAGGGTTATTCCCGTATATACATCCCCTATGATAACGCCGCGGAGGGCAGTGTGGTGCAGGGGATAGAGGTCTACCCCGTGCGCACTGCGCGGGAGCTGGTGGAGGCCCTGACCGGAGGGAAAGCGCTGCCTACGGCACGATCGGTGCCGTACCGGGAGCTGCCCCAGCCGCCGATGCCGGATTTTAGCGAGGTGAAGGGGCAGGAGAATGCCAAGCGGGCGCTGGAGATCGCGGCAGCGGGCGGGCACAATGTGCTGCTGATCGGGCCGCCCGGCACCGGCAAAAGCATGCTGGCCAAGCGCCTGCCCTCTATTCTGCCGGAGATGAGCTTTGAGGAGGCGGTGGAGACCACCAAGATCCATTCGGCGGCGGGTTTTCTGCCCAGCGGGGTGCCGCTGCTGAAAAACCGGGTGTTTCGATCGCCGCACCATTCCATCTCGATGGCGGGGTTGACCGGCGGCGGCAGCACGCCCCGGCCGGGAGAGATCTCACTGGCGCACAACGGCGTGCTGTTTATGGATGAGCTGCCGCAATTTACCCGCCCGGCGATGGAATCGCTGCGGCAGCCGCTGGAGGATGGGGTCATTACCATCAGCCGGGCAGGCGGCAGGGCGACCTACCCCAGCAGCTTTATGCTGGTGGGGGCCATGAACCCCTGTCCCTGCGGCTATTTTGGGCATCCTACCCGGGCGTGCACCTGTTCCCAGACCAAGGTGAGCCTGTACCTGAACAAAATAAGCGGCCCGTTGCTGGACCGGATGGATCTGCAGGTGGAGGTGCCCCCGGTGGAGTACGACCGGATGGCGGACGCCCGGCCGGCGGAGTCCTCGGCGGAGGTGAGAAGGCGGGTGGAGGCGGCCCGGCAGATCCAGCGGCGGCGGTATGCCGGCACCGGGGTGACCTGCAATGCCCGGCTGACCCCTGCGTTGCTGAAAAAATACTGCGTGCTGACCTCGGAGGCCGACCGGCTGCTGGCGGCGGCCTACGAACGGATGGGGCTTTCCGGACGGAGCTATGACCGGCTGCTGCGGGTGGCCCGCACCATTGCCGACCTGGCGGGGAGTGAACAGATCGGCCCGGACCATGTGGCGGAGGCGATCCAATTTCGGAATCTGGACCGCAAGTACTGGCAGGTTACGGCCAAGGAGCTGTAAAGGCGGGGCAGAGGCCCGAAAAGGCGCCGGCCGCCCGCAGGGCGCCCCGGCGCAGCCGGGGCTGGG